>JAZRNF010000060.1:0-6287 GCA_045648085.1 Christensenellaceae bacterium
ATGGAAAAACTTGTAACCCTTTGCAAAACTAGGGGTTTCATTTTCCCTGGTAGTGAAATATATGGTGGTCTTGCTAATACTTGGGATTACGGTCCACTTGGCGTAGAACTTAAAAACAACGTTAAAAAAGCGTGGTGGAAAAAGTTCGTTCAAGAAAATAAATACAACGTTGGCTTAGATGCCGCTATACTTATGAATCCACAAACTTGGGTTGCATCAGGACACTTAGCAGGATTTTCCGACCCACTTATGGACTGTAAAGAGTGTCACGAAAGATTTAGGGCTGATAAACTTATTGAAGATTGGGCTAAAGAAAATAACTATACTTTAGAAAAGCCTATTGACTCTTTTACTCACGCTGAAATGAAAGAATTTGTTGAAGAGCACAATATCCTTTGCCCTACTTGTCAAAAACACAATTTTACAGACATTAGACAATTTAACTTAATGTTTAAAACTTTCCAAGGCGTTACGGAAGATAGTAAAAACACAGTTTACCTTCGTCCCGAAACTGCACAAGGTATCTTTACAAACTTTGTTAGCGTTCAACGTTCACAAAGAAGAAAAGTTCCTTTCGGTATCGCTCAAATTGGTAAGTCGTTTAGAAACGAAATTACTCCTGGCAACTTTATTTTCAGGGTTAGAGAGTTTGAACAAATGGAACTTGAATTCTTCTGCAAACCAGGTACTGACTTAGAGTGGTTTGATTATTGGAGAAGTTTCTGCCACAAATGGCTTTTAGACATCGGTTTAAAGGACGAAAATTTAAGGCTTAGAGACCACTCTCCTGAAGAACTTTGCTTCTACTCTAAAGCAACTACTGACTTTGAGTTCTTATTCCCATTTGGTTGGGGCGAACTTTGGGGCGTTGCAGATAGAACTGACTACGACCTTACTCAACACCAAAACGTATCTAAGAAAGACCTTTCTTACTTTGATAGCGAAACTGGTGAAAAATACGTGCCATACGTTGTTGAACCGTCACTTGGCGTAGAAAGATGCGTACTTGCAGTGCTTTCTAACGCTTACGACGAAGAACAAGTTGGCGAAAACGATACAAGAGTTGTAATGCACTTACACCCTGCCCTTGCTCCTTTTAAGTGTGCAGTTTTACCACTTTCTAAGAAACTTAGCGAAGGCGCAACTAAAGTTTACGACCAACTTTCTAAGTACTTTATGGTAGACTATGACGAAGCAGGCTCTATCGGTAAACGTTATAGACGTGAAGACGAAATTGGTACTCCATACTGTATCACTTACGACTTTGATAGCGAAACTGACAACTGCGTGACTGTTAGAGATAGAGACACTATGGAACAAGTTAGACTTCCAATTTCTGACCTTGTTAAATATATTGAAGAAAAAATTGCATTTTAATTACAAGCAATTTAAAAGGTGTGTTCAAACGAACACACCTTATTTTTTTAGTCGTTTATATATTTTTTAAGATAGGATAAGTCTAGCGACCAATCGTAAATTTTACTTAGTTCTAGATTATTTTCGTTTGCCTTTTTAAGCGCCGTAATATAGCCTTGATAGTCAACGCCGTTTACCTTTTTAAAATGGGCTATCGCTTTGTCAATTTCATTAGTTAAATGCGCCCTATTTATATGAATAACGGTATGGCAACTATGGCAAATACCAATAACGTCAACTAGTTTTTGAACTTTATTTTCTTTATTAAAATCCCATACCTCGTGTGCTTCTAACCTAGTTTTAGGCGCACCGCAAATAGCACACTTACCGTTTGAGCGAGAGTATGCATCTTTCCGTATTATATCCCAAGCATTTTTAGAAAATTGACTTCTTAAGTTAAAATTAAATGCTCCAGTAGGAATAATTTCAAAATTGAGTTTTAATTTATCCATACTTTTTAAAAATTAAAGGGCTATTTGATAGCCCTTTTTATTATTTGCTTTTTATGTATTCATCGATTGCTTTTGCGGCAACTTTACCTGCGCCCATAGCAGAGATAACTGTTGATGCACCAGTCACGGCATCGCCACCTGCATATACGCCTTGTTTTGAGGTAGAACCGTCGTCTTTAACGATAATACCACCGTACTTATTAACGTCTAAGCCTTTAGTCGTATCTTTAATAAGTGGGTTTGGTGAAGTACCAATTGCCATAATAACAGTATCTGCTTCAAGTTCAAACTCACTATTAGGTATAACTACTGGACGGCGACGACCGTTTTCGTCAGGCTCGCCAAGTTCCATTTTAACGGCGGTAATACTCTTAACAAAACCGTTCTTAGGGTCTCTTTTATCATTTTCATTAAAGTATGCCGAAATTTTTGTAGGGTTGCAAAGAAGATTAAATTCTACACCTTCTTCCATAGCGTTTTCAATTTCTTCTTTACGTGCGGGAAGTTCGTCCATAGAACGCCTATAAACAATTCTAACTTTGTCTGCACCAAGTCTTAAAGCAGTACGAGCAGCGTCCATAGCAACGTTGCCTCCGCCAACTACTATTACGTTTCCACCTTTCATAATTGGAGTTGAAGAATTATCTCTATACGCTTTCATTAAGTTGCTACGAGTTAAGAACTCATTTGCAGAATAAACGCCTTTATAACTTTCGCCTTCAATACCCATAAACTTAGGAAGACCTGCGCCAGAGCCTACGAATACCGCTTCAAAGCCAAGTTCGTCAAACAATTCGTCAATATTTATAGTTCTACCAATAATTACGTTAGTCACGAACTCAACGCCCATTGATTTTAATTTTGCAACTTCGTCTTTAACGATTTTCTTAGGTAATCTAAATTCAGGAATACCGTATACGAGTACGCCACCTTCTAAGTGAAGTGCTTCGTATACCGTCACTTGATAACCAAGTTTAGCAAGGTCACCCGCTGCCGTTAAACCTGCAGGGCCAGAGCCTACTATTGCAACTTTATGACCGTTGCTTTCTGCCTTTTTAATTTCTTTTGCAGTCGCGTTATCCGCAACGTATCTTTCAAGCCTACCAATGCCGACAGGCTCACCTTTTATACCCCTTACACACTTTGCTTCGCATTGAGATTCTTGTGGGCAAACTCTACCGCAAATAGCCGGTAAGTTAGAAGATAAACTAATAACTTCGTACGCACCGTCAATATCGTCTTGCTTAATTTTATCAATAAACGCTGGGATATTTATACCAACAGGACAACCTTGTACGCAAACAGGGTTTTTACAGTTTAAGCACCTTAACGCTTCGTCTTTCGCCTGCTCAGCAGTATAGCCTAAAGCAACTTCAGTAAAGTTCGTTGCACGAACTTTAGCGTCTTGCATTGGCATTTCGTTTTTATTTAATTGCATATTAAATTTAGCCATAATTAAACACCTGCCTTAAATAAATTACAAGACTCTTCACGAGCGTTTGTTTCAAAATCTTTATATTGCATTGACCTAGACATTGCTTCGTCAAAATCAACTTCATAACCATTGAAATCAGGACCGTCAACACAAGCGAACTTAGTCACTCTCTTACCGTCTTGAACTAAAGTTAAACGACAACCACCGCACATACCTGTACCGTCAATCATTATTGGGTTCATAGAAACCGTGCAAGGAATATTAGTAGGTTTAACTGCTAAAGTGACGAATTTCATCATAATAAGTGGACCGATTGTAATAACTTCGTCAAAAGTTTCGCCTTCGCCAAACATTTGGTTAAGCGGTACGCATACGTTTCCTTGAGTACCATAACTACCGTCGTCAGTATATACGAAACATTTTTTAGAATACGCTTTAAACTCGTCTTCTAAAATAACTAAATCTTTCGTTCTAAAGCCTATAACGCTTGTCACTTCAACACCCTTTTCGTGAAGTTTTTTAGCAATAGGAAGAGCAATAGCGCAACCTACGCCACCACCAACGATACATACTTTTTTAAGACCTTCAAGATTTGTTGGTCTACCAAGTGGGCCTGCAAAGTCACTTATGTATTCACCTTCTTCTTTACGGTCCAACTTTATAGTTGTACCACCAACAATTTGGAATATAATGCTTACCGTACCTTTATTAGCGTCATAATCAGCAATAGTTAAAGGTATTCTTTCGCCGTCTTCGTCAACTCTTAAAATAATAAATTGACCAGGTTGAGCCTTACGTGCTACTAACGGAGCATCAATTTCCATATAAGTCACCGTAGGGTTAAGTTTTACTTTTTTTACGATTTTATACATTTTTCGCCCTCTTAAAATTTGATAAATATATTCTACAACATTTAATAAAGAATTGCAAACAAAACTTGACAAAATATCAACTAAATGTTAAAATTTATAAAAATACTATTATTATGGAGTTTAAATTTATGAAAATAGCAATTACTTCTGATAGCGTTATTGATTTGACTAAAGAACTTTTAGCCGAATATGATATAAAGATTTTACCTCTCAATATTTTAGTTGGTGACCAAGACTACAAAGACGGTGAAATTACACCTGAAGAAATTTTTGAATTCGTTAATAAGACAGGCACTTTACCTAAAACTAGCGCCGCTAACGAGCAAACTTTTATTGACTTTTTTAACGAAGTTTTAAAAGAATACGACGCAATCATTCACTTTGATATTTCTTCACATATGTCTGCAACTTGCCAAAACGCAATAAATGCGTCTAAACAATTTGAAGGCAAGGTTGAAGTTATTGACTCTCAAACTTTATCAACAGGTATGGCTCTTCTTGCTATCTACGCAAGGGAACTTACTAAAACTGAAAGCGATATAAAAGTTATTGCTGAAAAAGTTAGAGCAAGAATTCCTTACGTTCAAGCAAGTTTTATAGTTGAAAGGCTTGACTTTTTACATAAGGGTGGTAGATGCTCTAGCGTTGCTCTTTTAGGTGCTAACATTTTAAAAATTAGACCACAAATTATCGTTAAAGACGGTAAGATGGGTAGCCATAAAAAATATAGGGGTAAAATGGTAAACTGCATAAAAGAATATTGTAAAGACGTTTTAGAAGAGTTTAACACCCCTGATAAGTCAGTAGTTTTCGTAACTTACAGTTCTGCAACTGAAGATATGGTTGACGCTGCTTACGAAGCAGTTAAAGAAGCCGGTTTTAAAACCATTTATAAAACTACTGCAGGTTGCACGGTATCTAGCCACTGCGGTCCTAACACTTTAGGTATTTTATACATTAACGATGCTAAATAATATAAATACTATAAAATTTAAAAAAGAATTTTTTTGCCCCACAGCCACTTTAGACTGTGGGCAAGTTTTTAGGTACAAAAGTTTTAAAGACGGATACTTAGTTATATCTCAAAATAAAATTTGCTACCTTTATAGCGACAATGAATATACTTATATTGAAACTAGCGATACTGAGTATTTTAAAAAGTATTTTGATTTGGATACCGACTATAATGCTATTCAAACAAAAATCAAGGATTTTAATAATGAGTTTATAAATACGTCGCTAGGCTTTGGCAAAGGCATTAGAATTTTAAAACAAGACGTTGTTGAAACTGCCTTTTCGTTTATAATTTCACAAAACAACAACATTAAAAGAATTAAAAACTCTATTGAAAACTTGTGCAAAAACTACGGCGAAAAACTTTGTTTTATGGGGGAAGAATATTACTCTTTTCCTACTTTTAAAAGGCTTTCAACCGTCAGCGAAGAAGACTATAAAAAACTAGGGCTTGGTTATAGAAGTAGTTATATTTTAAACTTTGCAAAAGCATTGACAAACGGCTTTGACCTTTATAGTTTAAACTCTTTAACTACTAGCGAACTTATAAAAGAACTTACTAAAATTTACGGCATAGGCAAAAAGGTTGCAAACTGTATAACTTTATTTGGATATTCTAGGACTGACAGTTTCCCTGTAGATACTTGGATAGCAAAAGTATATAAGCAAAATTTATTTGGCAAAGAAAGTAATGAAGATAAAATTTCACTAGAACTAGTAAATACTTATAAAGACTTATCAGGCTACGTACAACAATATCTCTTTTATTATAAAAGAGAAACCGAAAAAAAGTTTTAAATAAAAATGCTAACGAAAATTTTCGTTAGCGTTTTTTAATTTAATATTAAATTTGGAATTTCGCTAAGGGATTTAACTTCGTAAGTTAAATTTAAGCCTAAGTTATTTTTCTTACCATCGGGGTTAAACCATAAAGTATCAATGCCTGCGTTGACACCGCCTTGCATATCGCTAGTTAAACTGTCGCCAATAATTATCGTTTGACCTTTAAAGTCAATGCCTACTTTTTTTGACGCGTTTTCAAAAAACTCTTTTTGTGGTTTAGACGCTTTTAGTTCTTCCGAAACAAAAACTCCGCTT
>JAZRNF010000061.1:0-6149 GCA_045648085.1 Christensenellaceae bacterium
CTCTTGTCATATTCCTTTACCTCTTTACCTATATTGTATGGAAGTTTTTACCACCTCCCTACGTCTATTATTATACTACCATAATTTTCCATTTGCAAGAAAAAGTTTTCAATTTTCGCAACTTTTTTTCATTTTATGGTATTTTTTTATTATTTTTTGCGTTTTTACTACGATTTTTATGTATTTTTGTTGCGTTCCGTTGCATTAAAGGTATTTTTTTAAGCCTATGATATTTAGGCTTTTTGTTATTCCAACATATTAAATAACACGTCGCTATAATAATTTGAAGTTGTTATATCTATTTCATTTGCAATGGTTAAATATGCGATTAAATCAATCATTAATAATATTTCTTTTTTATTTGCTTTTGTTAATTTTTTGATTTCTTTAGATATAAATATGTTTTTAACCATTTTTTGCGTTTGCCTCCTAATTTGCGATAGTGTAAAATAAATGTTGCATATCGTAACTAATTTTATATTATCAAAACATTTGTTCGCTTGGGAGGGTGTAAATCTTGGAAAAAAAAGAAATAGGCGATAAAATAAAAATACTGCGTAAAACACGGGGCTTAACCCAGCAGCAACTAGCCGACAAGTTAAGGGTAAAACGTGCCACCATATCTAATTATGAAATAGGGCGGCGTTCGCCTCATATAAAAGAATTAGAAGCAATAGCCGAGGCTTTAGGTGTTAACCTTGATTATTTCGGCTTTGGTGGTAGTGCTGCGGTGGATCTAGTCGCACGGGCTAAAGTATTATTTGAAAGTGATATACCAGCAGTAGAAAAGCAACAAGCATATAAAGAGATAATGAAACTATATCTAAATATGGAGGAGTAACACCGTGGGTAAAATAACCGTTAATGAAGTTGCCGAGGCTCTAGGGTGCAGCCCTCAAAGCGTGCGCATAGGCTTACAACGTGGGGCGCTGCCTTTTGGCTCGGCTATTAAAACGTCTAGTAAATATACCTATGTTATCTATGAGAAAAAATTAAAGGAGTATTTAGATTTATGAGGCTACCAAACGGCTACGGCTCCATTATTAAATTAAGTGGTACACGCCGTAAACCTTTTGCAGTTCGTGTAACTACTGGCTATAAAGATAATGGCAGCCAAACATATAAATATATAGGTTATTTTGAGAAACGCAAAGATGCGTTAACTTTTTTAAATGATTATAATAAAAACCCTTATTTATTAGATAATAAAGACGTAACTTTTAACGACGTATACAACGCTTGGAGTAAAAGAAAATATGAAAGCATAAACGAGCGCACCGCTAAAAACTATATAAGTATTTATAATCATTTTGAGGCGTTACATAATATGCCTTTTTCGTCTTTAAAAACTTATCACTTACAAGAAATAATAGACAAAAATAAAAGCAACTCAACTATTAAGCATTTTAAAAGTTTTATAAATATGCTTTTTGAATATGCTATAAAAAATGAAATAATAGAAAAAAATATAGCAAGTTTTTTAGAAATGCCAAAAGTAGAAATAAAAAAACCCAAAGTGCCATTTACTCAAAAAGAAATAAAAACACTTTGGAAACATAAAAATAATGAGTTTATTAATTTTATATTAATTCAGTTATACACGGGCGCACGCATAACCGAGTTATTAGAGGTTACTTTAGATAATGTTAATTTAAAAGATAGATCTATTTATATTGCTAAATCTAAAACGCCCGCTGGAGTGCGTACCATACCAATACACAAAGATATATTAGAGTTTATTAAATATAGTGTAGAAAACAACAAAAAATATTTATTTGAAAGAAAAAATAAACCTATCTCATACCAATATTACATAAAGCATATTTTTAAACCAATTATGGAGTATTTTAAAATGGCTCATACGCCCCACGAAACACGACACACCTTTATTAGCCAGTGTGATAGATTAGAATTAAACGGCGTTGCAGTTCAACGCATCATAGGGCATAGCAATAATAACATAACTAAACACTATACGCATAAAGACATAAACGACTTAATATTAGTTATTGATAAGTTTAAATATTAGTATATTGCTTGTATATTAAATGTATATTGTGTCGGTAATGTGTCGCTATTTTATACTAATTTAAAGAATATTAAAAAAGGTTGCCAGCGTTGTTATACCAACGTTTGCAGCCTCTTTTTATTTTTTTCTATTAATATATAAATCATAGAAATATGATGTTTACAAAGCCCGTTTTAAAGGCTTTAAAACCTCATTTGTATATTATATGTATATTAAATTACCATACGTTAGTTTTAGATTTTGTAATTGTGCCTCTAATATTTGCGATACCAGCAACAACTATTAAAGGTAACTCACTAATTAAGTCGGTGCAACTCATTACACCACCGCCCGCCCATTGTAATAATGAGTTGGTTTGATAGAAGCCACTACGTGCAGCAGTTGGCGCACTTACACCATATAATATACTTACTGCTTCCGCTCCGCTTTGCCCTACTATTCCACTTTGTCTAGCACTATCGCCAGTATAGGCGTAATACTCGCCACCATTAATTTTAATAACGCCATAACTACTAGGTAAAAAGCAATAACTATTATTAATCACGTTTGCAACACTACCACGGCAATTTGTAAAAGTTCCGTGTGCTGCGATATAGCCGTCTTGATATGTTGTTACCCAAAAACGGCAATTTTCGTATTTAATTGCTCCACTTGAAGCGTTTGATATTCTAATATTTGTCCCAGTTGTTGTATTACTTGCAATAACATTAGCGCCAATAATATTTATTTTACTTGTTCTAAAAATAACGTTGTAAGTTCCGTTAGTTATTGTTGGTGTAATTTCGCTTGCTCTTGTAAAATCTACCGTTACAATTCTATTAGTTTCTAAAGGGTTAATAAAATTAAACCAAGAATAAGGGCTTGCACTCGTTCCGTCGCCTCCAAAAGGTGCGGTAACTCCAATATTACCAATTACATTTATTTTAAAACTCTTGTAATCATTAGTGCTATATATTGTTCTTACAATTTCGCTAATTAAAATATTATCGTTTACACCATTACAAATATAGTTATAGTCGCCCGCCGTTTGTAGGTTTGCCACGTCTTGTACTAATTGTGTATATTGTTCTAGCGCCGTACTCATACCCTCGCCGTCTATAAAGTTGTCTAATTCCACCGTAATTTTGGCTCCAGCGCTCTTTTGCCCCGTAAAGGTAATAACTATATACCCACCACTTAAACTCACGCTATAAGCCCCGTGAGCCTCTTTAATGCCGTTTGTGTAAACTTCTATTAGTGAATATTTGTTGTTATATAAATTACTTGGTAGATTAGTAATAACTGTTACGCCAGCGCTTGCCATTGTTACTACGCTTTCGTGGTGTTGTATAATTGCGTCGTAATAATCAGCACTACCCTTAACCGCAGTAAACCAAGGGCATAAATCGTTATCGCCTCTTGTGTCCGTAATGTTGGCTTGTGTAATGCTTGATGCGCTAGGCGCCACCGTAATATAACCTAACATTAAATCGTATTCTTTATTAGTTCTAGTTAAGTTGCTAACCGTTGGTATTGTTGAGTTACCAGTAATTAAAGTTAACTTGGTATCTCTCACACTCATATTATTATTAAATTTTAATACTATGTAGTCGTATCTATTCGCACTTGTTCCATTTGGTGTAATGGTAAATGATTTTAAAGCGTCGTTAATATATGGTTTACCATTAATACACGCATAACCAGCATTAACGTTAATTGTCATACCATTAGATGCAACAACCTTTAACCCCGTTGGCTCGTTGTTTTCCGTGTTGCTCTTAACAACGCCCGTACTAAATGCAAACTTGTAAAAGTCGCTTATATCGTCCGCATTATAGTTACGATCATAGCCCGTTACGCTTTCGCTGCTTGGCATTGCGTTATAAAATAAACTTTTTTCAGCCATAATATGCCCTCCTATATTCCATATTCCGCCTCTTGCCCGTAGCCGTTGGCGTCTTGTTTCATTGTGTATTTTAAAATACGTGTGTTAAAGAAATAGTTAAAATAATCGTCTTGTACTCGCACCATATCGCCTATAAAGTAATCTTTATCAAACTCATAGTTAGAGTTAATTAAATCTAACTCGCCTTTAACTTCTTTAATTGTTATATGTTTTGTTAATTCGTTAATAGCCTCTTGCTCTTGCCAACCCTTGTATAACTCACTTGTTGGCGTTGTTTCTTGCTCCTCGCCGTTAACGTCCTCGTATTTAGTATTTAAGTTACTATTTACTAAAACCTCGGCTCTTTCTATTCCAGTTGCTCCCGTGTCGTGTTCTAATATGTAGTCTATTTCCTCAACCGTACTAACTACTAGGGCGTTTGTTGCTAATTCTTGGTCGTCCTCTATATATTCACTTGAAAGTAAATTATCTAGGCTTTGGCTAAACTTAACGCTACTAGTTTTAACGGCTCCATTTATTATTAAATATTTTAAAGTGCCGTTATCGTAAATAACTTGAGATCCGCAGTTATAAGTTTTCAACAAGTTATTAACAAACTCTAATAAATTACCTCTTGGCGCTTGTGTTCCGCTAATATCAATTAACAAGTTATCGTTATTAACCGTAAACCCATTTATTTTACGTGCTGGCGCTGCTCCAGTTCCTAAAGCGTTGTTTACAAGCCCATAAACTGCGCTTGTTAACGTTCCTTGTAGTTCTTTAGGTATGTGTATAATGCGCTTATTTAAAAGCCATTTAGCCTCGTAACCCGTTGCACTAATCATACGTGCGCCCTCAGCGTCAAAAGTGTACTTAATAGCCGTTATGTACCATATAAAGCGTTGGTTAGGTATCTTAATAAATCTACCTTTTTTTAAAGCATCTAAATTACGTTGTGTTGCTCTTGCGTATACTTCAAACTCGCCCACCTCGTAATAAGACAACTCAAACCAACACTCTTGCGGCTCTACTTGCGTTAATTTCTTTAGTGTTGTGCCGTCTATAACTTCAACATAAGGTATCATTTACTCATACCTCGCTTTATAGATAATATTAAAATATAGGTTGCTATTGTCGCCGTCAGTTGTTGCGCTAAATGTATTGGCTCCAGTTTCAAGTTGTAACCAGTCCGTACCGTGCCACTCTAATTTATTTAAAATAGGCTCGCCGTTATATGTTTCAGATCCGTTAATAGTAATATATTTATTTCCTTTAACCGTGTTTATTTGTAACTCGTCGTCGTCTTTTAATGTTATGTTAAGTTTCATATAAAACCCGTTTTGCTCGCCCGTGCTGCACCTAATAAGAGGGTTAACAACCTCGCCAAGTGCAATAATACTAATTAACATACCTACGGCAACGTCGCCATTATTAATAAATGTTTTAGTAAAATTAGTGTCAATTACTCCAAACGGGCGCCCCTCTTGTATAAAGTATTGTCCCTCATTTGGGAAGTTTAATAAACTAATACTCTCGGCTATTACTCCTACTATATAGTTTAGATCCTCCCAATATGGTTGTGGGCAGTAAATACTTAATACTAACTCGCAACTACTAACCATACGTGTATATGGTGGTATTGTTGCAATGCCCTTAATAGTAATATCTCGTCCGTTCTCAATTTCTCGCAGCGTTACCCATTGTTTACTTTTAACAACGCTTGTAAAGTAATCAATACTAGCCTTAACGTTTCCAATTAGTTTAAATGTTAACTCTATACCTCTTGGCAACGCTCTAACGCCGTCTATTGTCGAGCCGTCAGTATAAGGGCTTTCGTGTTCTATAATGTCCGTGTCTATGCCGTGTAATGCCTCCGCACCTTTTAAAATAAATCTATGTTTATTATTAAGGAGGTCAAGCACTTGATTATTTTTATTAATTAAATATAACTCCATAACTAATAACCTCCTTTAATAATTCTTTTCGTTTCTAAATTAGCCTTATGTAATGCTAGGCGGCTTGTTTCCATTTTTTCAAACCTATTATTAATTGTGTAATTAACGTTAGATGCTCTAACCTTTGCGCCTATTTTTTCGGCTAGTTGGTCGATCCACCCCGTATTATTTTCTAGTGGCATAACTGCCTCTTTGCCAGCCTCGCCCACCATAGCAAGCGTTGGCTTGTCAACTATTCCACCTTTAGCCATTAACGGTATTTCTTTAATGTTAAACCCAAACTCAAGTCGGAGGCCAAGCG
>JAZRNF010000062.1:0-7201 GCA_045648085.1 Christensenellaceae bacterium
AGCGTAACAAGTATAGGTGGTAGTGCGTTCCGTAATTGCTCGTCATTAACAAGTGTTACGTTTGGAGAAAATAGTAAGTTAACAATTATAGGTGCTTGGACGTTCTATAATTGCAGTTCATTAACAAGTATAGAAATACCAAATAGCGTAACAAGTATAGGTACTTCTGCGTTCGGTAATTGCACGTCATTAAAAAGCATAGTAATACCATCTAGCGTAATAAGTATAGGTGATTCTGCGTTCTATGGTTGCAAGTCATTAACAAGTATAGTAATACCTAACAGCGTAACAAGTATAGGTTTTGAAGCGTTCTATAATTGCAGTTCATTAACAAGCGTAGTAATTGGAGATGGCGTAACAAGTATAGGTTCTTATGCGTTCTCTGGTTGCAATAGCGCATTATATACTACAGAAAATAATTTAAAATACGTAAAAGCAAACGGAAATAATTATTGTATTTTAATTGGAGCGACTAATAACAATTTGTCAACGTATCAAATAAATGAAACTACTAAATATATCGCATATGGTGCGTTTAAAGATTGTGAAAGACTTGTAAATATAACAATACCAAACAGCGTAACGAGTATAGGTGATTCTGCGTTCTATCAATGTGGTTCATTATCTAGTATAGTAATTCCATCTAGCGTAACGAGTATAGGTTCTTATGCGTTCTATAATTGCAGTAAATTAACAAGTATAGAAATACCAAATAGCGTAAAAAGTATAGGTGGGTATGGGTTCTCTGGTTGCAGTTCATTAACAAGTGTAGTAATCGGCGATAGCGTAACTAGTATAGGTGATTGGGCGTTCCGATATTGCAGTTCATTAACAAGTGTAGTAATCGGCGATAGCGTAACAAGCATAGGTGAAAGGGCGTTTGAAAATTGCAGTTCATTAACAAGTATAGTAATACCATCAAGCGTAACTAGTATAGGTTATTGTGCGTTCTATAATTGCGGTTCATCAAAAAAAGTATATTACGTGGGGACACAAGAAGATTGGGCTAAAATTAATATAGATTCATACAATTCTGAGTTAACATTGGCAACGCGTTATTATTATATTGAAAATGAAAGCGATTTGCCTAACGATAACGGCAATTATTGGCATTACGTTGACGGCGTTCCTACAAAATGGGAATAAAATAAATAATTACAAAAATAAAAAACTGTGGAGTTCCACAGTTTTTTTGTTTTGTATTAAATTTTAAAGTAATGGAATTTTATCTAAATAAATAACGTCAGTTCTATCAGCGGCGTCGCCTTCTGCTAAAACAAATGCTTTTTTATGTATAATGCCACCTGCTTTTTCAACAAGCCTTTCTAGACCAATTAAAGATGCGCCAGTAGATATAACGTCGTCAACAATGCCTACTT
Source organism: Christensenellaceae bacterium (assembly GCA_045648085.1). Classification (GTDB taxonomy): domain Bacteria; phylum Bacillota; class Clostridia; order Christensenellales; family Borkfalkiaceae; genus HGM11412. The sequence continues at coordinate 1,380 of JAZRNF010000062.1, forward strand.
TTTTGCCCTTAATAAGGTCAACGTCATGTTTGCTAAGATATAATTTTTGTTCTTTACCCGTTGTGATTGAAGAGTCTATATTAACTTCAATACCATCTTGCATATATAATTTTTTAGACTTTCTTGCAACTGCATAATAAGGTTGGTTAAGTTCCCTTGCGCAAACGTGTGTAAGTTGTAAGCCTTTTGATTCAGCAGTAATTAAAACTTCACAGTCAGTTAAGTATTTAGCAAGTTCAATGCCACAATGCTCAGTCATTTCACTGTTGCCGTGCAAATTAAAAAATGCAATATTTATACCAGATGGAAGTGGTAATATAGGTAATTGTGCTTTATATCCTTTAATATTTAACTCTAAAAATTTATCCATAATAAACTCCTTAATAGTTTTAAAACAATTAAAGTATAGCACAATGGCTTTTTATTGTAAACATTTTTATAAAAATATCTTTAATTATTCATTTTAATAGCCTTTTAGTAATAAAATTTAAAAGGTGATAAAATGAAAGACTACGCTATAAATATAAAAAACGTTTTAGAAAAATACAATACAACAACAAGCGGCTTAAATGACGAAAAGGTTAAGTTGTCTAGGCAAAAATATGGACAAAACGAAATTAAGAAAGTAAAAAAGTCAAGTGTATTTAAACAAGTTTTAGAAGCACTTTCAGAGCCTATGCTTATAATATTAGAACTTGCGTGCGCAATAACTTTAGGTGTAAACATAGGCAAAGCCTTAAAAAACGGCAACGGCGATTTTTACGAGTGTATAGGCATAGTTTTTGCAATAGTAATAAGCGTTGCCTTAACGGTAATTATGGAAGGTAGGTCGCAAAAGGCGTTTGACGTTTTAAGTAAAATGTACGATGCAACCTTTGTTAAAGTTAAAAGGAATAACCAAGTAATTTCTATAACTAAAAGCGAAGTTGTTGTTGGCGATATAATAATTTTAGAAAGTGGAGATAAAGTTGTTGCCGACGGTAGACTAATTTCTTCTAACTTGCTTGAAGTTGACGAGTCTATGCTAACTGGCGAAAGTAGACGTATAAAAAAGGAAGCAAACGTTATTATAAACGAAAAAACCCCTTTAGCAGAAAGAAAAAATATGGTGTATTCGGGTACTTTCGTAACTGCTGGTAGTGGAGTGATGGTAGTGTCGGCTGTTGGCGAAAGTGCCGAAATTGGTCTTATTCAAAGCGAACTGCAAATAAAAAAATCAGTTTCTGCTCCACTACAAGAAAAACTTGACAGGTTAGGTAAACTAATTGCGTCAATGGGTGTTATAGCATCGGTTTTCGTTTTAATTTTGTCAATAACAAAATTATTCGTATCTAATAACGTATCTTTTGATACGATAGAAGAAGCATTTTTAAATTCAATAATTTTAATAGTAGCGTCAGTTCCCGAAGGTTTACCAACCACCGTTGCAATAGCCCTTACCTTAAACGTAGTAAAATTGTTTAAGTCAAACGCGCTTATTAAAAAACTGGTTGCGGCGGAAACCGTTGGTTGTGTTAGTGTTATTTGCTCTGATAAAACAGGCACTTTAACTGAAAACAAAATGAAAGTTGTTAACGTTGTTAATAACGAATATTTAGAATATCCTAGCAGTTTTACCGATTATATTGAAAAGAATATTTGCATTAACACTACTGCTGAGATAGGCAAAAACGAAATTGGGCAAGCAACTGAAATAGCCTTATTAAAACACGTTAGCCAAAATAAAAGGTTTAACTATAAAGTGGTAAGGGATAGCGCACTGCAACTTGCTAGAGAGCCTTTTGACTCTAGTAAAAAGTATATGACGACAACCGTTAGCGAAAATGGAAAGGTTTGTACTTATATAAAAGGCGCGCCTGAAGTTCTAATTTATAATAGCACTCTTAACGATACTCAAAAATTAAAAGAATTAGACAAAATTAAAAAACTTCAGTTAGAAGGCAAAAGAGTAATAGCGTTTGGGCGTTCTTTTTCTAATGCTAGCGGTTTAAACGGACTAAACTACGATGGTTTTTGCGTTCTTTTTGACGGTATTAGAAAAGACGTGTACAACTCTGTTTTAGAGTGTAAAAAGGCAGGCATTAAAGTAAAAATGCTGACGGGGGATAATTACGCTACGGCATTTTCAATCGCTAAAGAGTTAAAAATTGCATCGGTTGAGAGCGAAGTTGTAAACGCTTACGATATAGACGAGTTAACCGACGACGAGTTAAAGCAAAAACTAACCAAAATTACCGTTGTTGCTAGAAGCACGCCTAAAACTAAACTTAGAATAGTCACCTTGCTTAAAGAAATGGGTGAAGTGGTTGCCGTAACGGGTGACGGAGTTAACGACGCGCCTGCGATAAAGCACGCGGACATTGGTATTGCTATGGGTGCGGGCTCTGAAGTGACGAAAGAAGCAAGCGATATAGTATTGTTAGATAACTCGTTTTCAACTATTGTCACGGCAATTTCGTTTGGAAGAAACATTTATCAAAACTTTCAAAGATTTATAATGTTTCAGTTATCCGTCAACGTGACGGCGGTACTTTTTATAATAACGACGTTAATTTTAGGGTATGATAATCCTTTTAACACCATTGAACTACTTTGGATAAATATTATAATGGACGGACCGCCAGCCTTGACCTTAGGTTTAGAAATGCACGGTTTTGAACTTATGAATAATAAGCCCGTTAAAAGAAGTAATAATATAGTGACTAAGCGTATGCTTTTTAGAATATTACTTCACGCCTTTGTAATGTGTTTTATTTTGATATTACAAAGCACTACTAATTTTATTGGTTGTACGGAAAATGAGAGTAAAACCGTTATTTTTAATTTATTTATATTGTTCCAGTTGTTTAACGCCTTTAACTGCCGAGAACTTGGAAGTAAAAGCGTATTTTCACAAATTAGTAAAAACAAACTAATGGTATCTGTGTTTTTAATAACTTTTGTTTTGCAAATTTTACTTACCGAGTTTGGCGGAAATTATTTTGGTACTGCTTCTTTATCGTTGTTTGTATGGCTAAAAACTATAATAACCGCTCTATTTATAGTCGTTTTGTCAGAAATCTACAAATTTCTATACAGGGTTTTAATATTTAAAAGAAAAACTATAATAAATTTTAAAAAATCTTTTAATTAAATTTAAAAAATAGCATAGACTTTTATTATGAAAGAAATTATAATTACTGAAAGTGCCTTAAAATGCAAAAATTTAATATACCTACAAAACTCTCTTGTTGATATTGTAGAGCAAATAAACGCCAAGTTTAATTTGATAAACGCTAGTAATAGGTGCGAGTACAAAATAAGTATCCCAGACGGGTATTACGATATTTTTTTATTAGAGTTAAAAGATAAAATAGCAGACGTTATAGCCGTAAATTATAAATATTCTTACTTTAAGCGAAATTTAAAAATTACCGGACTATCTAGTTTAGATAAAGAAATTTTGTTAACTGCTTTAATCTCTGCCGATATTGACGAAGATAAAAAATACGTGTTTAAAAAATTAAGAATGTTTGATAATTTTGCAATAGACGGAATTTTCAATTTTAGAATGAAACCTCTTAAAGAAAAGTGGAAAGAAATAGTTGGATATATTCCGTCGGGGTTTACAGGTAATCAATTAAAAGATTTTATAAATTATCTTTTGAAAGACAAAACGGGTAAAAGGGTATACGTTGACGGTAATTCAGTATACGATAAAAGATTTAACAAGTTATCAAGGGTCAGCCTTTTAACAAGCGATAGCGGTCAGTTAAATTTATTAAAAGAAATATTGTTATCGGGTGCTGGCGAAGTTGAACTTCTAAATCCGATAAATAGTTTAGACGATTGCTATTTAAAAGAGTTTTACAAAAACAAACTAACCTTTAACCAATCCTTTTATGCAAACAAATAAGCGATAGCCTTAAAAATCGTTGACAAAAATTAAAACGAGTTATATAATAAGTATACTTATTAAGGTTTTATTTAAGACAAGTAGCGTTTTTATAGGTTTTTTAGAGAGTTGCCCTTAGGCTGAAAGGCGATAAATTTGTAAAGACAAGGCGAAACCACTTAAACTTATCCTTAAGTTGGCAACTAACTAAAAGTTGTAAAGTGGTCTTATGACAATTAAGGTGGAACCGCGGTAAATAGCCGTCCTTAAATTCTTCAGCGAATTTAAGGGCGTTTTGTTTTATATAGAATTAAAAGGAGAAAATATGAAAGTACTTTTACCTAATAAAGAAGAATTACAAGTAATTGAAAACGCTAAGGTTTACGACGTTGCCTTGGCAATAAGCGAAGGTTTAGCAAGAAATGCAGTCGCAGGCAAAATCAACGGTGAATTAGTTGATTTATCAAGTCAAGTTAAAGATGGCGATACAGTTCAAATAATAACTATGAGAGATGATGAGGGTTTAGAAATTTATCGTCACACTTGCTCACACGTTTTAGCGCAAGCGGTAAAATCTATATTCCCAACGTGTAATTTAGCAATAGGCCCTGTTGTAGAAAACGGTTTTTATTACGACATTGATTTTACAACTCCTATTACTCAAGACGACTTGTCTACTATTGAAGACGAAATGAAGAAAATTATCAAGAGTAATTTACCTATTGAGCGTTTTGAACTTCCAAGAAAAGAAGCGATAAAACTTATGAAAGGTTTTAACGAGTCTTACAAAGTTCAACTTATTGAAGACTTACCGGAAGATGCCGTTATATCTTTTTACAAACAAGGTGCGTTTATAGACCTTTGTAGAGGTCCACACTTACCATCAACAGGTAGCATTAAAGCCTTTAAACTCATATCTTTAACAGGTGCGTATTGGCGTGGCGATAGTAAGAACAAAATGCTTACTAGAATTTACGGTACTGCTTTTGAGAAAAAGAGCCAACTTGACGAGCATTTAGAAAGATTAGAACAAGCAAAACTTCGTGACCACAATAAACTTGGTAGAGAACTTGGTTATTTCACTACCGTTGATACTTTAGGTCAAGGTTTACCTGTTATGCTTGAAAAGGGTAGTAGGACTATTCAAGTTTTACAACGTTTCGTAGAAGACTATGAGCAAAAGAAAGGATATATCTTAACTAAAACTCCACTTATGGCTAAGAGCGATTTCTATCGCATATCAGGTCACTGGGACCACTATAAAGACGGTATGTTCGTTATTGGCGACGAGAATAAGGATAAAGAAGTATTTGCACTTCGTCCTATGACTTGTCCTTTCCAATTCCAAGTATACTTAAATAAACTTAGAAGTTATAGAGATTTACCACTTAGATACAATGAAACTTCAACCTTATTTAGAAATGAAGAAAGTGGCGAAATGCACGGTCTTATAAGGGTAAGGCAATTTACTATTAGTGAAGGTCACCTTGCTTGTAGACCAGATCAACTTGAGCAAGAATTTCAAAATTGCTTAGACATTATGCTTTATATGATGAAAGCATTAGGTCTAGATAAAGATATTACTTATCGTTTTAGTAAATGGGATAAAAATAATAAAGAAAAATATATCGGTTCTGAAGAAGAATGGGAAAGCGTACAAGCGCGCATGAAAGATATTTTAGATAATTTAGGTATCAATTATACTGAAGCGGACGGCGAAGCGGCATTCTACGGTCCTAAACTTGACGTTCAAATTAAAAACGTATTCGGTAAAGAAGATACTTTAGTTACTATTCAAATCGACTTCCAACTTGCAAAGCGCTTCGAAATGCTTTATACGGATAGTGACGGGGAAAAGAAATACCCATACGTTATTCATAGAACTTCACTTGGTTGTTACGAAAGAACGCTTGCTCTTTTAATTGAAAAGTACGCCGGTGCGCTTCCA
>JAZRNF010000063.1:0-5352 GCA_045648085.1 Christensenellaceae bacterium
TGATGGTATGCAAGAATATGTTGTAAAAATAATAAAATCAGACGATGATTTTGTTTATGAAATATTAAAAAGGTGGGATATAGATGAATAGGTTTAATGAATTTATTGACAAGATAGGAAATGCAGAGGAATTAAGGATAATTAAGCACGTAGGCAAATTATCTGAAGAAAACAAAACTAAAATTATTGAGTTTATTAATAAAAACAATATTGAATGCCATTATTTATGGGAAAACAGTGAACGTGGTAATAAATCAACAGATAATTGGCATAAGTTAGTTGAGTTTGTATTGCCTATGATTCCAGACTAATATATTATAAAATAGACACTTACTTAAATAGTAGGTGTTTTTTATTTGGAGAAATATATGAAAATTACGGATAGAGAGAAAGAAAGAATAATATCGCTATACGGTTCTCAAATGTCCGTAAGTGATATAGCCAGAGAGATAAATAAAGATAAAGATAAAAAGTTGCAAGTTTCAAGGCAAGCAGTATCAAAGATACTGGCTGAATTTAAAAAGTGTCAGTGCAACCAACCTGCAACCAAAAGCAACCAAATTGAGTATAAAAAAGTTGCACGTAACATTTATGATAAGGCTTTACAAACATTACAGGCTAAACTTGATAAGTCTTCGGTAAAAGATTTAGTAAGGGTTATAGAGTTTTATGAAAACCTATATCATTTCTCTGAAGAACAAAGCGAAAGTAATGTAGAAGCAATAGCAATAACTATAGAAAACGGTGGGGAAGATGATACAGAAGATTAAGATTGCTTCGCCATACGATAAGATATTAACAACTGACAAAACTACAGTAGTAATGTATTCGCCACGTATTAGCGGAAAGAGTTACGCTTTAGGTCAAGTAGTATATATCTATGCTAACAAATATCCTAACCACGATATAGTAGTAACGAGAGCAAACTATAACTCACTTGAAGATAGTTTATACAACGAAATAATAGGCTTTGCCGAGAGTATTGGGCAAGGCTTTTTTTATACCGCAAAAACAAGTCCGTTAAAGATAGTTACAAAGCACGGTAACGCTATTTACTTTAAAGGTATAGGCGGTGCAGATTATTCGCGTTCTAAGGGTTTTAAAGGGCATAAGCCTATAAGTCTTATTATATGTGATGAAACACAACAATTAAAAGATGAACAGTCTTTAAAGCAAGCAATAGCAACATTTGTTCGTTCGTTAGATGCAAGTATTAACAGTAAGATTATTTTAGCAGGCAACCCTGAAATGGTAAAAGCGCATTGGTGGAACGCTTATTGCCGTAAATACCGTTACGAAGGTGTATATGAGTTTATAGATGCTAACTACTTAAACATTAAGAAATACTTATCTGATATTACTTTACAAGAGATAGAGAATGAAAGAAAGTATAACCCTTTAATGTATAAGTTTTTATACTTAGGCGAGTTAGATGATTTAGCAGGTGGCGCATACGGACAGTTCAAGCGAGATAAACATTATATAAGCATAGAGCAATGGCATAAAGAAACAAGGGGTTTAAGAATGGAATATATCATTTGGGGCGGAGATGGTGCAATAACGCACGATAGCACCGGGATAGTTCCTTTAGCCGTATATAGTAATGGTCAAGCCTATGCTTTAGAAAGATTTTACTATAACCCACAAGAAACGGGTATAGTATTAGCACCTTCACAATTAACTGATTTAATTATAGAGTATGTAAACGCTATGGATAAACATTATCACATACAAGATGATGGAATAATTAGTTTATTTAGTATAGATTGTGCAAGTGCGGATTTAATAACACAATTACGATATAACATAAACGGTTATCACGAAGTAAAGCCGTTTACAAAAAAGAACATTATTAACAACAATTCGGTAGTAAATAACTGTTTTGCCAAGAATATGGTTAAGATAGTTGATTTTGGCGGTTATTATGACTTTTACCATAAAAGGAAAGTACCGACTACTGCCGATACTGAACCATTAGTTTATCAATTGGAAAGTGTTGTTTGGAAAAACTACAAGTTAGACCCTGCAATCCCTAACGATTACACGGATGCTTTAACTTATGGGGTAAATGAATACTTTATAAATCCAAGCAATCTTAATTTACCAAAAAGGCAGGAAGTATATGAGTGAATTAGAAAAACAAATTAACGAAGCATTAAGCAAAGATGTAGATTTAAGCACAGAAGAATATAGAGAAAAAGTAGTAAAAGCCGATGAAATAACCGCAGGACACGGTGCAACAACAAAAGCACCTATATCTGAAAGTGTTAGACACAAAAGAATACAAAGTAACTTTTACGGTATTGCATTAAACTTTATGGCTAACTTATTAGGCGAATTATCTACACATACACAGTTGTTATCACAACAAAACACTATGCTTTATGCTTTATGTAAGGAGAACAAGATAGATGTCGAAAAACTCTTTAAATACAATGAATGATGTAGGAATGTCGCAACCAAGAGTATCGGTGGCGGTTGTTGAAAACCAAAAAAATTGGCAATGGATTAACAACAATGACTTTTATAGTGTAATACCTGCACCGTTTTATTCGTTTTATAATAATTGGGTGCGCTTATGGTTATATTGGGCGGATGGTTATGTTCCGTGGGTACACGGTACTTCTACAGGCTTATTATCAACTAACATTGGCACAATGATTATCAACAAGGCTACTGATTGTGTTTACGGTGGCAACTTGATGTTTAGCAATGCAAGAAAGCCTTTAGTAACTAAAGTACAAGAAGATGGCAAAACAATAGGTAAAGCACTTGACTTTATATCTAACGATTGGTCAAAAGTGACTGATTTAAAAGCCAAAATCAAACTTGCTATTAAATATGCTTTTGCAGGTGGGTTTTCTTTGCTTAAACTTAATAAGCACGCAGGCGAACTTTGGGTGGATAGTTTAAGAGCAGATAGGTTCTACTTAGCAAGAACAAGCAAGGGCGAAATTAGAAAGTGTGTATCAATATTAAGTTTTTATGAAGATGTAACACCTACAAAATCTAACTCTAAACGATATGTGTTAGTAGAAGAAAGGCGTTATGAAAATATTGGTATGTTTGGCGATGAGATACCTGTAGTTGAATATAAGATGTATGAAAGTTCAACACCTATTCAATACTTATCGGGTAGCAAAGACAACTTCGTTAAATGGGAACAATTACCTAAGTGCATTAAAGAAGCGTTTAAAAGCGAATATTCTTGTATGCTTAATAAACCGCAAGCAATGAACGGATTTAAAGACTTAGGCGTTTATATGCTTAAAGGTTCTGAAGATGTTACTAATGTACCGCAAATTAATTTAGGCGAAAGTTTACTTGCAAATGTATTAAACTACCTTTACGAATACGATTTTTATAACACTTGCTTTAATACCGATATGTATTTAGCAAGGGGTAGAATATTAGTGCCTAAGTATATGCAAGGTGCAGGTGCTAAAGAAAACACCGCAAATAGGGCGTTAGATGATTTTGCATATACTAAAGTTGATAGTCCTAACCCTGATGCTACAAAGCCTGAAGCAATTCAATTTGAATTAAGGGCAAGCGATTGGAAAGAAGCAAGAAACACCCTACTTGAAAATATATCAACTAACATTGGTTTATCGGTATCATCAATAGCAAGTTATTTACAAGATGGTTCTAACCGTACCGCAAGAGAAGTTAGCGCAGAAGAAAACGCTACTACTTTATTTGTAGAGAATAACCGAAGAAGATTTGAAGCGCCTATCAATGACCTTTTAAAAGCCGTATTAAGATATTACGGTTATATTGATGATGTTGAGATTAGATGGTCAAGAGCAGGTATGAGCAATCAAACGGTATTAGTTGAAACTTTAACTAAAGCGCTTAATGCAGGTCTTATTGATACTAAAACGGCTATTTCTCAATTCAACTACGATAACGATGAAGAACAAAACAACGAAATCTTAATGAAAGTAGAAAAAGAAAAAGCACAACAACAAAATAACTTATTTGGTGGCGGTGGGTTTTAAAAATGAAACGCTATGAACTTGCTAAGCAAAAAGGTTTAAATTGGCAAGTGGTATTAGTGCAAGACTGTGAAACCGATTTAAAACTTCTAATACTTAATAGTGTAAAAAACGGTATTCATTATGCAGAATTAAATAAGCAAATAATGAAAGAGATTAACGGTGCGGTAAACGAACTTGAAGATAAGACTTTAAAAGACACAGTTAAACGCACGCTTTTAGACTTTGCAAGCAAGATTTATTTACAAACGCTAAAACTGTTTGGCAATAGAGAAATGGGCGAAGAAGTATTGTTATTGCTTAAATCAAAAGGCATAAAACCGACTGAAGACTACATAGAAAGGGTAAAAAACTTGCCTACCAACTTACCTTTAGAATTACCAAGTTATGGCTATAATAGGGCGGTTGCAAACGGAATTTACCCTAAGCAATACGAAAGTTATATAAACCAAATACTTGATGCAAGGGCGAAACCCGATTATTCAGATAGATACACTTTAAGGGCGTATGTAGAACGTGAAGTTCGTTCTCAATGGCAAGAAAAACAATTAAGTGATTTTGCCGATAAAGGAATAAACCTTGTATGGATAGACTCTCACTCTAACTGTAGCGAAAGGTGTCAACCTTATCAAGGGCGTTTATATTCATTGAACGAAACCAAAGGCACAATTGACGGAATAAGTTATCAACCGCTTAGCGTGGCAAGAGATATATATAGCACTACAAAAGCGGGTAAAACCTATAAAAACGGTTGCACTAGTGGTTTTAACTGTAGGCACAAGTTAGTGGCTTATAAGAAAGGTTTTAGACCGCAAACAATACCAAGCCAAGTTATAGAAAAACAAAGGCAAATAGAAACCAAGCAACGCGAACTTGAAAGAAATGTAAGAAAATACGAAGTGCGCGCTATGGGTTGGAAAAATATCAATCGTATTAAATATGATTTTTATTTGAAGTTAAAAAACAAATGGGAAAAAGACTATGTTGATTTTAGCAAAGAAAACAATGTACCTATTTATCCATCGCGTTTAAAAGTTTAGTTGATTAAAATTATAAGGTATGATATAATATGAATAGGGTAACACTAAAGACTAAAGGTCTAACAAAAGATAAAAATGGAAATTTAGGAATATGGAGAACTGCAAAACGAAAAGGCAGGTTTTTTATTAGAGTAGGGGAAACTGCAGATGAAGCATTTTCTCGAACCGTAAAAGAATTGTTAGATGAACCTATAGATGCTTTAAAACAAAAATCAAAAAGTAATAGAAATGATAATATTGTAAGTTTAATATTTGATAAAATTTCGATAGTGAATGAAATGCTAAAGGAAAGCGAAATTACATACATTAAAATT
>JAZRNF010000064.1:0-19854 GCA_045648085.1 Christensenellaceae bacterium
GGCTCTGCAATTCTGTTTTTAAATGCAGAAGCAAGGTTATAGTAAGTCATACCGTGCGCTTGCTCAATTTTTTGACCTTTACCAGCGCGTGTTAAAGTGTATGATTTAAGATTAGGGCTGTGACCTTCAATGATATCCGTGACGTCTACGTTAAACGCTAAAGCGCAACGATAGATAAAGGCAAAGTTTAAGTCGCTAAGCCCTTCTTCACAACTGATATATTCCGCTTCTGAAACGCCAGTTTTTTTAGACATTTCTAAAGTGGAAAGGTTTTCAATTTCTCTAAGTTCGCGAATTCTGTTCGCAATCTCCTTGATTTTTAAATCAAGCCCAAACATATTGTTCATTTATCAACTCCTAGTAGGGATAGAAAAAAGCCCAATCCCAAAGTTTTAATCTTTGAGACGAGCCTTTATTAGCACGCGGTACCACTCAAATTGCAGAAAAACTGCCTCTTAAGACAAACAAGTTGCCTTTATGCACTATCGTAGCAAAACGGGGAAGTTCTACTTGCATATATACTTTCTTCTTCCCGACTCAGAAACTACAACCTTGAATTAGTTTCAGCGATTTTCACCACCCTCGCCTCTCTTTTGAAACGTACAACAAAGCCCTTTTCGTCAACGCCATAATAAAATTTGAAAAAAGTATATCATAATAACTTAATATAAGTCAAGCATAATAGTAATAGTTTGACTATTTTTATCAAAATAAGGCATAACTAAACACTTTTTTGTTGACTTTTTGAGATATTAGTAGTATGATTATATCAATAGTTATCAACGGAGGGTTGTCATTATGAAACATATTCAAACTTTAAAGACGAGAAATCTTTGCGAAAGCGCTAAGAACGGTGGCTGTGGCGAATGTCAAACATCTTGCCAATCTGCTTGCAAAACAAGTTGTGGTATAGCAAACCAAAAGTGTGAAAGCGCAGAAAAAAAGGAAAGCAAGTAATTGCATTGAGGTTGTTTTAATTTACAACCTCTTTTTTTCACTAAAATATTAGAATGCTATGATACAATTTAGTAAGCCTTAGATTGCGTCATAGCCTTAACAGGATAAATAAATGATACATCAATATAAACTTTTCGGCTATAATATCGTGTTAGACGTCGCTTCTGGCTCTATCCATTTAGTTGACGAAATCGCTTACGATATTATTTCAAAATTTGAAACTGAAGAAAAAGAAAAACTAGTTTTAGCCGTATATGAAAATTATAAGCAAAATAGTAGCGTCACTTTAAACGACGTTTTTGAGTGCTACGACCAAATAGTAGAATTAAAAGATAACGGAACACTGTTTTCTAAAGATAATTTTGAAAAAGTTGCAGGTAAACTAAAAGATAAAACTAGCGGTATAGTAAAAGCGCTATGCTTACACGTTGCGCACACTTGCAACTTAAACTGTTCGTACTGTTTTGCATCGCAAGGCAAATACCACGGCGAAAGGGCGCTTATGAGTTTAGACGTTGCTAAAAGGTCTTTAGACTTTTTAGTTGAAAATTCAGGCACTAGGCACAACTTAGAAGTTGACTTTTTTGGTGGCGAGCCACTTATGAATTTTAATATGCTTAAAGAACTTGTTAAGTATGCACGTTCTATTGAAAAAAAGCATAACAAAAACTTTAGGTTTACCTTGACGACTAACGGCGTTTTAATTGACGACGAGGTTATTGAGTTTGCGAATAGTGAAATGAGCAACGTAGTCCTTAGTTTAGATGGAAGGAAAGAAGTTCACGACCGTTTTAGGGTATATCATAACGGCAAAGGCAGTTATGACGACATAGTTCCAAAGTTTAAAAAATTAGTAGATGCAAGAAACGGCAAAAACTACTATATGCGCGGTACGTTTACTCATAACAACCCTGACTTTTTAAAAGACGTAAAAGCGATGCTTGACCTTGGTTTTAACGAACTTAGTATGGAGCCTGTCGTATGTGCGCCTACTGACGAAGCATGCTTGACAAGTAGTGATATTGAGATAGTTAAAAAAGAATACGAAGACCTTGCAAAACTTATGATAGAAAGAAACAACCAAGGCAAACCTTTTACTTTCTATCATTACATGATAGACTTAAACGACGGACCTTGTATTTATAAAAGAATATCGGGTTGCGGTTCTGGTACTGAATATATGGCAGTCACCCCTTGGGGCGACCTTTATCCTTGCCACCAATTTGTTGGGGACGAGAAGTTTAAACTTGGCGATATATACAATGGCGTTCAAAATAAAGAACTTAGAAACGACTTTAAGTCTTGCAACGTTTACTCACATAAAGAGTGTAAAGACTGTTGGGCAAGGCTATATTGCTCAGGCGGTTGTGCGGCGAACTCATATCATGCAACAGGTAGCATAAAAGGCGTTTATGAAAGCGGTTGTGAACTTTTCAAAAAGCGTATGGAATGTGCTATAGCCGTTCAAATAGCAAAAATGCAAAACGAGGAATAATGAATAAACCCATTTGTGAATTTTTAGAAAAATATAATAGTAAAAATCCTATAAGGCTTCACGTTCCAGGGCATAAAGGCAAATCTTTTTTAGGTTATGAAAAATACGACCTTACCGAAGTTGACGGGGCTGACGAACTCTATTTGCCTACGGGCATTATAAAGGAAAGCCAACAAAATGCGTCACGCTTATTTAATTGCCCTACGTATTATAGCGTTGAAGGGTCTTCGCACGCCATAAGGGCTATGTTATATTTAGCAAAAATCTTCGCAAAAGAAAGGAATATAGAATATAATATTTTGGCAACAAGAAACGTACATAAGTCGTTTTTAAGTGGCTGCGCTTTGCTCGGTGCAAACGTTAATTGGATAGAAAATTTGGACGGAGGCAGTTATTACTCTAACTATTTAACGCCGGAAATTTTAGAAAATTATTTAAAGAACGAAAGCGTTATGCCTTGTGCATTATACGTCACTTCGCCTGACTATTTAGGTAATATTTTAGATATTAGCGGGATATCAAAAGTCTTAAAAAAATACGGTATTTTGTTTTTAGTAGACAACGCTCACGGAGCGTACCTTAACTTTTTAGATATGCACCCAATTTCGCTAGGCGCTAGTATGTGTGCAGACTCTGCGCATAAAACGTTGCCCGTTTTAACGGGTGGAGCGTATCTACACTTATCAAACGAAGTTTATAACACGGTAGGTAATTACGTTCAAACGTCGCTTAGTTTGTTTGGAACGACAAGCCCGTCTTACCTAATTTTAAGTTCGTTAGATAGTGCAAATGCTTATCTTGACGACGGGTATAAAACAAGGCTTATAAACTTTATTAAAAAAATAGACCTTTTAAAACAAGCCCTAATTAGTTTTGGATACGACTTATTGTCTAGCGAGCCACTTAAAATTACAATAGACGCTAAAAATTACGGCTACGTAGGTGAGCAAATAGTAAAAGTTTTAACAAAAAACGATATATACGTTGAGTTTTACGACGATGATTACGTCGTTTTAATGTTAACGCCGGAACTTATAGATAGCGAAATTGAAAAGGTTAAACAAGTTTTACTTAGCATTTGTAAGAAAACTAAGATAGAGAAAAAGTCGTTGCCACTTGTTAGTGGGAAAAGGGTTTTAAGTTTAACTGAAGCGAGCGCAAGCCTATCAAAAACAGTTGACACAAAAAACAGTCTAGGCGAAATTTACCAAGACTTTAATCTTCCTTGCCCGCCTGCCGTACCAATTATTATGCCGGGCGAAGAAATCACTTTAGAGACCATAGAAGTTTTTAATTATTACAACATTAAAACTGTTAAGGTTGTAAAATAAGTTATTAGTTAAATAAAATAGCACGTCATCTAAAAGGCGTAGTGCTTTTTTGAGGAAAAGTATGATACTATCAATAATAATAGCATCGCTAACTTGTCTAGTTATGATATTAGGGGTGCTATTTTTTCCACGAATTAAATATAAAAAGTTAAGCGTTGATAGTTATTGGGTAGTGGCGCTACTAGGCGCATTAGTTTTAATATCGCTTGGCGGAATAAACGTTAAATACTTGCTTTTAGAACTTACTAAAAACACGTCTATGAACCCTATAAAAATAGTAGTTTTATTTATTACTATGACAATATTATCGGTGTTTTTAGACGAAGTGGGTTTCTTTAGTTATCTAGCAAGCAAAACGCTAAAACTTGCAAAAAATAGCCAATTAAAACTCTTTATTTGGTTATATATAATGGTATCGGTACTAACGGTGTTTACGTCTAACGATATAATAGTTTTAACATTTACTCCGTTTATATGCTACTTTGCAAAAAATGCAAAGATAAATCCATTACCTTATTTAGTGACTGAGTATATTGCGGCAAATACAATGAGTATGTCGTTAATTATAGGAAATCCGACCAATATCTACGTTGCAACGTCTTACGGCATAGGGTTTTTAGAGTATTTTAAGGTTATGTTTTTACCTACGCTAGCATCGTTTTTAGTATCCTTTTTAGTTTTGTTTTTATTGTTTAAAAAAGAGTTAAGAAAAGAAACTGGCAATTCGTGCGACCTTGTTCCTATAAAAAATAAAGGGTATTTAGTAATAGGCATAACTTTGTTAGCGCTATGCACTATTGCATTGGCAATAAGTTCTTACGTAGGCTTTGAAATGTGGTTTATATCGTTATTTAGCGCAGTTGCACTTGTCGTTATAATTTTAAGTGTATCGCTAGCAAAAAAACAAAAACCTACCGAAATTATTTGCACGCTAAAAAGAGCGCCTTGGCAACTTATACCCTTCGTTCTATCAATGTTTACGCTAATTTTATCATTACAAGAAACGGGCGTGACTAACGTCGTAAATAAATTTTTGGGCACAAAATATACGGTTATAAAATACGGCGCTATATCGTATTTTTCGGCAAACGTTATAAATAATATTCCAATGAGCGTGTTTTTTTGCTCAATTATTTCGCCGTTAGAAAGTATTGGTGGAGAAGTTTTAAAAGGTGCAATTTATGCGACCATAGTAGGTTCTAATTTAGGTGCGCTATTGACCCCAATAGGCGCACTTGCAGGAATAATGTGGTCTAGTATGTTAAAAGAGCAAAAGGTAAAATACACCTACCTAAACTTTATAAAGTACGGCGCAATAATATCGGTGCCGTCGCTACTTATCAACTTGGGAGTATTAAGTTTAATAATATAATAAAAGCCTTGCAGAAGCAATCTGCAAGGCTTTTAAATTGTTAAATTAAATATTTTTAGACGTTCCTAGTTTAGTTAATTTTTTGTTTTTAAGGTATAAAACAACGCTTATAAAAGCAACTAAAACAACTATAACAAAAAGCGCAACTATAAAAATATTAGCGTTAGGTATAAACGAAGTAGTACCGTCGTCGTTTGTAATTTTTTCAGCATTTTTTAAAATCATAGCGCCGATAGCAGGACCTATAACGCCGGGAATTAAAACTTGCGCAAAAATTCTAAGACCTTGGAACATACCCGCTTTACCTTCAGGCGTGTAAGTTCTAATTACCGCACCGAATACGGCTGTTCCTGCTAAATAGCCACACATCATAAAGAGTGAACCTATAAATACAAGGGCGGTATTAGTAAATAAAAATAGAACTATATAGCCAAGAATTAGTAAGGCTAAGGCAGGATAAATACTTTTTGCAAAGAAAAGTTTATCGTAAAGCCTACCGTAAAAAGCAGTAAATATAGACGCTATAATTATAGCAGGTGCCATTATTAATACGTAGTTAGTAAGGCGTAGAGTTTCAGTATAATAAAGTATAAGGTAAGGCATAAATATTTGAATAGAAATTCCAAATATCGCAAAGGCTATAAGGCAAAAATAAAGCATAGAGTTGCTCTTTATAACCATTGGTCTAAAACCGTAGAAAATATTTTTAAAATACCCGCTGTTTTCTTCTAGTTTAACAAGGTCTTCTTGAATAAATAAAAATCCAAGTACGCCAATTGCTATAACCAATATGCCTAAAATTATAAAAATTAAAGTCCAACTTTTTTGCATGGTAAGGTCAAACGACATAAACCCGCCAAACACCACAAGTATTGCGACAAGTGGCATCATAGCGTTAATACCTTCCGCTTTACCCCTATTAGAATTATTAGTGTTATCAGTAAGCCAAGCGTTAAAAGCAGCGTCGTTAGCAGACGAGCCGAAAAAGGTCATAACGCAGTCCATAACAATAACTAAAGTTATACATATTGCATTTACAGAAGCCGCTAGTGGGAAAAGCGTTCCAATAAAGTCTTTTCTAATAAACGCAAAAGAAAGAATAGTTATACCCCAAGCGATATATCCGCCCGCCATAAACACTTTACGTTTACCTAGTTTATCAGAAAGCGCACCGATAAATAGGGTAGTCAAAGTAGCGGAAACGGCACTTAAAGCAACCATTAAAGAAATTTGACTTGCAGAAGCGTTAAACATTTTGTATATGAATACGTTAAAATACATATTCTCAACAACCCAAGCCACTTGACCAATTAAACTAAAAATTACAAGTACTAGCCAAAATCTATTATTTTTCATAAAATCTCCTATTTACAAATAGATTGTGTTAAATTTTGCAATTTATATAAATAAAAATTATTTAGCGTTATATCCAAGTTCAAAAGCATTTAAATTAAGGTCTAAAAATTTAGGTGGAACGGTTGATTTTATAACGTCAAGCCAAATTTGTTTATCAATATCCATACTTTTAGCAAGTAAGCCGATAAGAACTACGTTTACCGCTTTTTGAGAGCCTAGCGAAACGCTAAGTGCTAAAGCGTCTATTGCAGTCACGTCAACTTTATTTGATAGTTCGTCAACTATACCTTCAGGGTAAACTACTGCGCCCGTAATTACAGGCATTGGGTTAATTGCACTATCGTTTAAAATTATTTTACCGTCTTTTTTCAAAAAAGGTAAAGCCCTTATCGCTTCTAATCTTTCAAAAGCAAGAATAATATCCGCTTCGCCTTTATCAATAATAGGCGAATAAACTTTTTCGCCGTACTTAACGTAAGTGACAACGCTACCGCCACGTTGGCTCATTCCGTGTACTTCCGAAACTTTAACGTCAAAGCCCATTTTTATAGCGACGTTTCCTAAAATTCTACTTGCAAGCAAAGTGCCTTGACCGCCAACACCGACAATCATAATATTTTTAGTCATATCAATTCTCCTTTACTATCGCCCCGAAAGGACAAACGTTTTGACAAAGACCGCAACCATTACAGCCGTTAGCGTCAATTCTAGCCTTTCCGTTTTCAAAAGTAATTGCAGGGCAACCAAGTTTCATACATTTTTTACAAGAACGACACTTTTCGGTATCAACTTTATATTTGCCGTCGTATTTCACGGTTTTAAGAAGTGCGCAAGGTCTTTGAGCAATAATAACAGATGGTTCGTTTGCTAAAAGTTCTTCTTTTACAGCCTTTTCAAAGCCTACCACGTCAAACGGGTCTTCAACCCTAACTCTTTCAACGCCAATCGCTTTACATAAAAGTTCAAGGTCAACTTGTTTTGTTGGCTCTTTTCTGATAGTAAAGCCAGTAGTAGGGTTGTCTTGGTGACCTGTCATACCAGTTATAGAGTTATCTAAAATTATTATAGTGTTATTTCCTTTATTATATACAACGTCAATTAAACCTGTAATACCAGAGTGAATAAAGGTAGAGTCACCGATAACCGCTACAAGTTTTTTATTAAACTCTTCCCCACGTGCTTTAGCCATACCGTGAGCGGCACTAATAGACGCACCCATACAAATAGTAGTATCAACGCTAGAAAGCGGAGCAACTGCGCCTAACGTATAACAACCTATATCGCCAGAAACGGTAAGACCAAGTTTATTTAACACGTAAAACGTACCCCTATGTGGACAACCTGCACACATAACAGGTGGGCGCATAGGCAAGTCTTGTTTATCAAAACTTTCAGTATCTATACCTAAAACAACTTTTTTAATTTGAGTTTGAGTATATTCGCCGTTTAAACTAAAAAGTTCTTTACCTAAAACGTTAAGACCTAAAGCCTTACAATGTTCTTCAATAAACAGGTCTAACTCTTCTAAAACGTAAACGGTTTTACAAGTTTTGCAAAATTCTTCAATAAGCGTTGTAGGGAGTGGGTAAACAAGACCTAATTTTAAATAGTTAACCTTGTCGCCAAGACCTTCTTTAGCATAGTTATATGAAGTACCAGAAGTTATAACGCCAATATCGCTACCGTTGTTTTCAATAACGTTAAGAGTTGTTTTATTAGCAAAATCTCTAAGTGCCGCTTCTCTTTTTTCAACTTCAACGTGGCGAAGAACGGCGTTTGCAGGCATCATTACGTTTTTGCGAATATTTTTTTCGTAAGGCTTAAGTGGAACGTTATCCATATCGCAAAGTTCAACCATACTTTGAGAGTGTGAAATTCTAGTAGAAAGCCTTACAAAAACAGGAGTGTCGTATTCTTCACTTAACGAAAATGCAAGTTTAGTAAACTCTTTACACTCACTAGAATTACAAGGCTCAAGCATAGGAATTTTAGCCGCTTTAGCATAGTGGCGAGAGTCTTGTTCGTTTTGAGAAGAGTGCATACCAGGGTCGTCGGCAACACAGAATACAAGCCCACCGTTAGCGCCTATATAACTAATAGTAAATATAGGGTCGGCCATAACGTTTAAGCCAACGTGTTTCATACAACTCATTGCTCTTGCGCCCGCAATTGAAGCGCCTATTGCAGTTTCGGCAGACACCTTTTCATTAGGTGCCCATTCTACGTATACGTTTTCGTATTGTACTATTGATTCGGTAATTTCAGTACTAGGAGTTCCAGGGTATGAAGACACGACTCTTACGCCTGCTTCGTATGCGCCCCTTGCAACAGCCTCGTTTCCAAGCATTAGTTTTTTCATAAAAAACTCCTTATTCTATTTCGTTTATTATAGCAACTAAACCTTCGGCATTATATAATTTTCTAAGTTTAGTTTTTTCAATTTTTCCAGTAGGGTTTCTAGGAACTTTTGCAAATATAACCTTTCTTGGTCTTTTGTACCTTGGCAAGTCGTAGCAAAAATCCATAATTTCTTCTTCGGTAAGAGTAAGCCCGTCTTTAACTTCAATAATGGCGGCGGAAATTTCGCCTAAACGCCTATCGGGAAGACCTATAACGGCAACGTCTTTAACGGAATTGTGTTTACGTATAAAATCTTCAATTTGAACAGGGTAAATGTTTTCGCCACCAGAGATAATAACGTCTTTCTTTCTATCTACAAGGAAGATAAACCCGTCTTCGTCTTCCATAGCCATATCGCCGGTGAAAAGCCAACCGTCTTTTAAAATTTCATTAGTTGCTTCTTCGTCTTTATAATAGCAAAGCATTACGCCGTCGCCTTTAACTGCAAGTTCGCCAACGTCACCGCGTTCAACTTCGTTTTTATTAGCATCAACAATTTTAGTTTGCCAGCCGTAGCCCGCTTTACCAATAGCACCTACTTTATGTAAATTTTCTACGCCTAAGTGAACGCAACCTGGACCTATTGATTCGCTAAGACCATAGTTAGTGTCGTATGCGTGGTTAGGGAAAACGTCTCTCCAACGCTTTACTAAACTTGGCGGAACAGGTTGAGCGCCTATGTGCATAAGTCTCCACCTAGAAAGGTCGTAATCTTTAAGGTCAATATCCCCTCTATCAATAGCGTCTAAAATATCTTGCGCCCAAGGAACAAGTAGCCATACGATAGAGCATTTTTCTTCTGCCGCCGCCTTAATTATCCACTTAGGTTCAGTACCTTTTAAAAGTACGGCTTTAGAGCCAACCATTAAACTGCCAAACCAGTGCATTTTTGCACCTGTGTGGTAAAGTGGTGGAATACATAAAAACACGTCGTCTTTAGTTTGACCGTGGTGGTTTTGTTCAACCTTAGCGGCGTGCATTAAACTCTTATGAGAGTGAAGTATCGCTTTAGGGAAACCCGTAGTTCCTGACGAAAAATATATTGCCGCATAGTCGTCGTCTACGATTTTAACGTCAGGCGATTTAGAACTACAATAAGTCGTAAGTTTATAATAATTATCAGCAAAAACAGGGCAACTTTCACCAACGTAAGCCCACATTTTTATATTTTTAACTTTGTGGCAAATGCTCTCTATACGGCCAACGAACTCTGGGCCAAAAACAATATATTCGGCATCGGCTTTATCTAAGCAATACGCAATTTCTTCAGCGGTATATCTAAAGTTGAGAGGAACGACTATTGCCCCCGCTTTTAAAATACCAAAATATATTGGCAACCACTCTAAGCAGTTCATAAGTAGTATTGCAACCTTTTCGCCTTTTTGTATACCCCTTGATAATAAGAGATTTGCAAAACGGTTAGAGCGTTTATGGAACTCACCCCACGTAATTTCGTGACGATAAGACTCACGCGAAGTAGACTGCATAAGTGAAAACTCACGCCAAGTCATAGTCATATTTTCATTAGTTTCAAGTTTAGGATTGATTTCTACCAAACTTACGTCGTTAGGGTAAAAATCTGCATTTTTAGTTAGTATGTCTGTAATAGGCATTAGTAAATTGCTCCTTAAAAAAATATAAAAACCCTCTTGCCAAAAAGCAAGAGGGCGAATAGATAACGCTGTACCACCTCAATTCATCTTTTTCTCACAAAAAAGACCTTTACAAGTGAAAAACACTTAGGTTATAACGGACCATACCCGACACTTATTAGGTGTGGCTAACAAAACGTAATTCACGTTTATATACCTTATTGCCTTGCACCAAACGGCAACTCTCTAAAACGGAATATATAACGCTACTAAAAATTGTATCATAGCCTTATTCTTAATATAGTGTAATTATACTATAAACTTAAAATCTTAGCAAGCGTTTTAAAAGAATTATTCTAATTCTTAGTTTTTCCTTGCATAAGACCTTCGTAGTCCTGCATAAAGAACTCTGTAAACTTAGTCACGTTAAGAACTACATTATCTTCAATAAATTGAAATTCAAAGTTTACTTGACCAAAATAAATATCAATAATTTTAAGTTGGAGTAATGCGCTATGAGGGGTAAGCCAACTAATAGAAGACACGCTGTCGTAGCCTTTATCCATAAAGGTATCAATTTGTTTGCCACTCCATTTTTCTGGTGCTTCGGTGTTTATAAAGTTGTCATAACCAAAACTAAACTTGTGTACGCCCCTTGCGTTTTTAAACTTAAATACACCTTTATTTTTCATAAAGTGGAGTTCAAACCACTCCATATTCATTTTGTTTTTTGTAACAAAAAAACGTTTATTGTTAATTTTTTCTTCAAGGTCGCTATGCTTGTCGCCAAAACTATAATTTATAGTCATTTTAGAAATTGCTTTATTTAACTCTTTAGTATAAGACGCAACTTCTTTTAAAGGCTCGTCTTTAAGACTGTTGTACATTTTTACAGCATAGTCGTAAATGCCGTCTCTTATAATACCCGCACCGCCCGTGCAAAAACCTGCTTGGAATACGAACATAAAGTCTTTATCTGGGAAGCAGTGTAAATCTTGGCCATACATACCAAGCATTGAATAACTTTCTTTATTAACCCAAGTTTGGTAGCCGTAGCCGTAATTTCCCTTTGATGCAAAACCGCCACTAGCCGTGTCGGCAATATGTGAAGTTGCCTTTTCCATATACTCTTTAGATATAAGTTGCTCGCCGTTAAATTCGCCTTTGTGTAAAAGCAAAGTACCAACTCTAGCAAAGTCTTGTAAAGTACAGCAAACACCGCTACCACCCCAACTAAAACCGTCAGGAGAGGTCACGCAGAAAATATCGTCGTTAACGCCAAGTTTATCAAACTCTGGCTTTAAATATTGTAAGAACGTTTTGCCCGTTATTCTTTCAACGATTACGTCAAGCAAATACGATGCCGAAGTGTTGTATCTAAAAAGCGTGGTGTTAGGAATATCGCCCTTAGCAACGAAAGACGACTTAGCCCAATCTTGTTTAATATAGTCAATAATGCCTTTTGGCACTTTATCCCAGTCAACGTAAGTAGTTGTTGGGATAGCAACGCGCATAGTAAGTAAGTCTTCAATAGTAGTTTGAGAAATAAGTTCGTCGGTTAAGTCTTTATATTCAGGGAAAAAGTCAACAAGTTTATCACTAACTTTAATTTTGCCTTCAGTAACGAGTTTGCCGATTGCAAGTGATACGAAAGTTTTAGAGCAAGAGTAAATTCTATGCTTAAAATCTTTGTTAAAAGGTTTAGCGTAGCCTTCGGCTAGAACCTTGTTATTTCTTATAATGGCAAAACTGTGTAGGTCAACTTTTTTAGATTGACAATACTCTAAAAATTCAGTTATAAGTTTAGAAGATAAGCCTTGGCTTTCAGGAGAAGTTTTTACAAAAAAATCGTTCATAAAACACCTTTAAATAAGTTTATTTTTTATAGTATAACATATAATTTACAAAAGTCAAATAGTAATTTTTGCTATTAGCATATAAAAAACTGCTAAACAAAAAAACGCCCTTTAACGGCGTTTTTTAATTTAATTAAACTTTTATATGTATCCATTTGCCTTTTGCAAACCTTATTCCCGCAAAAACAAATCTTGAGAACTGGTCGCCAAAAATACCAAACCATACGCCTAGTATTCCAAATCCAAAAACGTAAGCGAAAAGGTAAGAAACAACAGTTCTTATAATTACGCAAGAAACGAGTGAAACCGTAGCCGTATATAAAGTGTCGCCTGCACCACGCAAACAACCCATAAATATTACTTGAACTATTTGGAATAGAACGATAAATATAGTTGCCCTTGTAAGCGTCACGCCGATATTAACGATAGTTTCGTTAGTAGGGAAGTACAAAGTCATTATCCACCTTCCTAAGGTAAGGAATAATATTGCTAAAACTATTGATATAAACGCACCTAAAAGTTGGCAAGTTCTACCATACTCTTTAGCAAGGTCAGGATTTTTCTCACCTAAACTTCTACCAATAAGAGCGATTGCCGCTGCCTGCAATCCGTCACCAAATGCAAACGATAACGTTACGATATTCATTGTGACTTGGTGTGCCGCCATAGCGTCGTCACCAAGATTTGCCGCCATAATAGCCGTTGCTAAAAAGCCTACTCTATATAAAATTTGTTCAATTAAAATACTATAACCGAATTTTGCTAAAAGTTTTAAAGATTCAAAGTTAGCAGATAATTTTCTTTTTATAGAGTATAAGAGATTTAAGAAACAATCTTTTTTGAAGATAGAAAGAATACTTATTATAGAGCCACAAAAAGAACCGATAACTGTAGCGATAGCCGCACCTTTTACCCCTAATTTAGGGAAACCGAAGTGGCCGCCTATAAGCAAGTAGTTTAAAATAATATTGATAACGTTTGAAGTGACGTTTGTCGTCATTGTAATTTTAGTATTACCAGCACCGCGTTGACAAGAGTTAACGGTAATTTGAATACTGTTAAAAAGTAGACCGCTCATTATTATTTTAAAATAGTCTACGGCGTCTTGGTGCGTAGTATCAGTCGTACCACAAAACTTCATTAACGGGCTTGCAAAAGTGGTAAAAAGCACCGTAAAAACAAGTCCAAAGAATATTGCGACAGCAACTGCTGTGAGCATTACACGGTTAGCGTCGTCTTTTCTCTTTTCGCCAAACCTACGTGCGATTATTGCCGATGCCGATACGCCAAGGGCAAAGAATATTGCAAGACCTAATAGTTTTGGCTGTGCAGTAATACCTACCGCAGCAACTGCGTATTCGCTTACCGTACTTACCATAAGCGAGTCTACAAAGTTGGTTATAGCCATAAAAAGCGACTCTACAACGGCAGGCCAAGCAAGTACAAGCGTGGCTATAATGCTACTTTTTGACATATGTAGTTTTTTAAGAGACAGTGTAGACATGACGTACTCCTTTTTAATCTATATATGATTATATGCTTTTAAAAAAAACTTTGCAAACGTTTAAGACCAAAATGACAAAAAATATTAAAATTTTTAAAAAATAAAACCCTTTTGCAAAAGGTCAAAAGGGTTAAACTATTAAGTTTATTATAAAACCGGATATTACGCTAACAATATAGAGTATTCCTATTAAAATTAGTGAACTTGTAAATTTCTTTTTAGATTTTAATATAATTGCAAGGCCAATGCCTGCGTTTGCCGAAAGCCCTGCGAACATACTGCCAAAACAAACGCCGCCCTTAATATAAAGTTGGGTTATAAGTATTGACGATGCGCAGTTAGGTATAAGCCCAATTATTGCACAAACAACGGGTTGGAGCAATTTATCCGTTTGCATAAATAAAAGTATTTTATCTTCGCCAATAAGGTGTAGTAAAAGCCCGAATATAAAATTGACAACTAAAACGAAAGCAAACGTTTTAAGTGCGTGAATAAGTGGATATAGTAGATATGCTTGAGTTTTGTTTTTTGCGATTGAAGAATTACCGCATTGACGGCAATATTCTTCGTGACTTAAGTTGTACGAGCCCTTATATCTTACCATTAAAGTTTTTTTAATAAAGGCGTTTACCGTAAAACCTACTAAAATTGCTAATAAAAACTTTAAAACAAGCAACGTTAAAAGTGGTAAAACCTTGCCGCTTGTAAGCAAAAGCGCAAACGCTTCGTCACTAGTTGCTATAAATACCGCAAGGAGCGTACCTCCTTTAATAAGCCCGCTTTCATATAGTTTAGCACTCATAACCGAAAACCCACATTGTGGAAAAACGCCTAACGCTCCACCATATAAAGGTGAAAGTTTTCCTGTTAAAAATTTAGCGTTGTTCATAAATAGTGCTTTTCTTTGTATAAACTCTATAAGAACGTACGTTAAAAATAAAAATGGAAGAACTAAAGCGCTGTCTTTTAGCGAGTGCAATAATAAATGCAAGAATTCTTCAAAAATCATAATAAACCTATAATAAAAAGTGATAGGACCACCTATCACTTAATATATTTTAATCTGTGACTGTCTCAACTGGTTGATTGTTAGCAGCAGGAGAGTCTTCAACTTTTTTAACTGTGTCAGTCTCTTCAACAACGTTAGCGTATTCCTTAGCGTCTAAAATAACAGAGCCGATTTCGTCAACTATTGTCGCTGCAACTAATGAGTTTAATCTAACCTTAATTTCTTTAGCGTATTTAGTCTTTTTCTTTTTAGTTTTCTTAATAACGCCAATGTTAGCGGTTAAATCCATACCGTCGTATATGCCTGTTACGAAAGACAAATAGAAAGCCCTTTTTCTAACGGTAAAGAAACATATTAAGAATAATAAAGCCAAAGCACCACCTACTATAAGAGCAAGCGATTCTTGGTAGAAGAATAAGTACACTACCGCTGTTGCAATAGCAAACAATAAAGCAAAAATTAAAAGAGCAGGCTTAGTTTTAACCGTAGTTAAAGAAGAAACTCTTTCAATAGAGTCTAAATTAATTTCGTCGTTAGTGCGTATTTTAGTTCCGCCCAATTTTCCTTCTTTTGAAAAGATAACACGTTTAGTTGTGACAGTAAGAGTGCTTTTTAATTTGCCAGCAGAAGCATACGTGTATGACTTTACTTCACTTTCATTTTTAGATAATCTCATAAAAACTCCTTAAAAAAGCAATATATGGTTAATTATATTACAATAATCATATATATTATATACCTTAATACAAAAATAAGCAAGAATATTTTTTTAAATTTTATAAAAAAGAAAAGTAAAGTTTTCAACATAGTTATCAACAATGTTTAAAACTAATGCCGTTTTATAAAAATACTTGTCAAAAAATAAAAGATATGGTAAAATTACAAGCGATTAAAATAATAAGTGAAGAAAGTTATGAGTGAAAGATTTATCCGTTTAGAGCAACTTATTGGCAATAATGAGTTTGAAAAGTTAAAAAACAGTCACGTAGCAGTATTTGGGCTAGGCGGCGTAGGGTCTTATACGGTTGAAGCGCTTTCACGTTGCGGTATAGGTAGTTTAACTTTAGTTGATAGCGACGTTTATTCTACAAGCAATATAAATAGGCAACTTTATGCAACTACGTCAACTATAGGCAAAAAGAAAATTGAAGTTGCAGTTTTAAGGGTTAAAGACGTAAATCCCGACTGTCAAGTTGTGGGTATTGATGCTTTTATTTTGCCTAATTCGTATAGCGGGATTGACTTTTCTAAGTTTGATTATATAGTTGACGCTATTGACACTATATCCGGCAAATTAGAACTCATAAAAAAAGCAAAAGAGTATGGCGTTCCTATTATTAGTTCAATGGGAACGGGCAACAAACTAGACGAAAGGGCTTTTAAGGTTGCCGACATTTCTAAAACTAAAGTATGCCCACTTTGTAGGGTTATGCGAAAACTTTTAAAAGAAAACGGAATAGAAAACGTTAAGGTCGTTTATTCTGAAGAAGAGCCGATTATATCTAAAAATGTAGACGTAGTAGAAAAAAAGGGCAACGGCGTTGCTCCGTCAAGCGTATCTTTCGTTCCTGCAGTTGCAGGGCTTATGCTTGCTGGCGAAGTGGTTAGGGAGTTGATAAAATAGTATGAAAAAGTTCATTTATCCGTCAATTATTGCGTTAGCGGCAATTACGTGGGGTATATCGGGGTTATTTGTAAGGGAATTGTCTGCCCTTAATTTTTCAACTTATGAGATTGTTTTTTTAAGGCTATTAACTGCAACTACGTTAATTTCTATAGGTTTTTTAATATTTAATAAAAAGGTTTATAATATAAAACTAAAAGACTTATGGTGTTTTATAGGTACGGGCGTAGTTGGTGTTTTAGGGTGTAGCGTTTGTTATTTTGCTACTATGGAAAGGGCATCTTTATCAGTAGCGTGCATTTTAATGTATACAGCCCCAATCTTTGTCACCGTATTTTCCGCAATTTTATTTAAAGAAAAAATAACTAAAGTAAAGATAATCGGTCTTATATTGACCTTTTTAGGTTGCGTACTATGTTCGTATAAAAAGGGTGGATTTGCCCTTTCAATTCCAACTTTCTTTATAGGCATAGGTTCGGGTATTTGCTATGGGTCGTATAGTATTTTTTCAAGATTTGCAATAAATAAAGGGTATGATTCTAAAACCATTTTGGTATACTCGTTTATATTTGCTTTATTAGGCTCATCACTACTTGTTCCTTATAAAAATTTAATATCAAATATACAGGGCGGGTTTAATTTCGTATTGCCAACAGTTGGCCTTGGCATAATTGCAACCACAGTACCTTACTGGTTATATACTATGGGGCTTAAAAAGGTTGAGAATTCTAAAGCGTCTATAATAGCGTGTTTAGAAATAGTTGCGTCGTTATTAGTAGGTTTAATCTTTTATTTAGAAATACCGTCTATATATAATATAATAGGTATAATTTTAGTATTTATATCAGTAGTAATACTTTAGGAGAGTTTATGACGAAAAGAGAATTAGGTGAAAATTATTTTTCAAGTGGATACAATTGTGCGCAGTCGGTAGTATTAGCGTTTAGTGAAGAAATAGGTCTTCCTAAAGACGTTTTGCTTAAATTATCTTCTACCTTTGGCGGCGGAATGGGTAGATTAAGAGAAGTTTGCGGAGCAGTAAGCGGAATGTTTATAGTGCTTGGCTTGTTGCAAGGCTACACGTCGCCAACCGATAACGTAGAAAAAATGGAAGTTTATAAAAAAGTTCAAGACTTGGCTAATGAGTTTAAAAAAATAAACGGCACAATAATATGCCGTGAATTATTAGGCGAAGTAGCAGCAAAAACAACCCCAACCCCAGAACAAAGAACTGCCGAATATTACAAAAAGCGCCCTTGCAAACTCCTTGTAGGCGACGCTTGTGAAATTTTGGAGAATTGGCTCGTAAACGCTAACAATTAATAAAGGACTAATGAAATGCGTCGTAATACTGTGTTAAACCCACTTGGCAATACGGCTAGTATTGCCTACGGGGTTTGCCTTGTCTTACTTGCAGTTGCTTAGTCCTTTTTTATTAATCTTATATCGTTTACTCGCCTAGGATATAACGGTAACGATTTTATAAAAAGTTTATAAACAAACAAAAACTCGGCTAAAACTGCAATAGACATAGGGATTTTTAGAAACAATTAAAATTTAAGCATATTGCAGTTTTCAAGCGATTAAAAAGAAAACAAGAACTTAGACGTGAAAATCTAAGTTCTTTTTCTTTACACAAAAATAGATATGGGTTTCCCATATGCTTTAAATCAAAAGTGTGAGTTGTGGCACTTTTCTTTACCTGCTTCGATTTTCCCCCGTTTTGTGGCACTTTTTCTTTTAGTTTACAAAAATTATTATCTCTAAATATTGGAGAAATTCTTGAAAAATATTCTTATATGTGTTATACTATTATTAGTTGCCGATAGGCGCTAATTTAGGAGTGAGTTATGGCTGCAAATTATAATAAACTATGGAAAATTCTAATCGACAGAAATATTCGTAAAGAAGATTTGCGTGTGGCTGCGGGTATTACTACTACCGCGATGGCTAAGTTGGGCAAAAACCAACCTGTTCATATGGAGATTCTTCTTAAAATATGTAAGGTTTTAGACTGTCAACTTGAAGATGTTGTAGAGATTACTGAAGATGTTGTTGATAAGGCAAAAAAAATAAAAGATGCTAATGATGATATTAAAAAGATAGATGACATTCTAAACGATTCTACTTCTTTTCATCATAAGGCAGATAATCTCTATGAAGAACTTGTTAAAAACTTGGATTATTCTAAATACATTATGGCGGCAAAGATAGCAAAAGGAATGGCGGGCAAAATCCCATTTAAGCAATTACCATTTTTGCAGAAAAGAAATGTTTTCGCTATGATTAGAGAGTCAATTTCGGCTTATATATTAAATGAGTTGACGGAGAAAGAAGAAAACAAATAAAAAATTTTATAAATATGACGGAAACTGTCATATTTAGTGCAGTATAATAAGTTATCAATTATATTGAGGTTTATTGTATGCACATATTACTGTTTATTGTAGTGTTTGTGTTTTCGTTTTTTGAAAGCCTATTAAAAAAGTAAGATATACAAAGGATTGAGAGCTATGGATATTGATAAGTTAAATAAATGGGCGGATTTACTGCTTGATACGGGAAAAAGAAATAACCTTATAAACTTTAAGGATGCTAAAATGGGAACAGTTGAAATTGTATCCCCTGATTTCGATACTCTTTTTTCTAAAGCGGAACATTCGGCAACGTTTGAAGTTTATGACCCAAAATTAGATGATGAAGAAGATGACGAAGAAAACGAAGTTGTCAAAGAAACTGAAACGCCAAAAGATGAGCAAGAAGATGATGGTCGCGAAAAGCGTATTTCCAAAGAAGATTATATGGAAATGTACGAGCACCGTCTTAAAAAGAGTGGTCAAGTCCTTATTTACAATTCTTTTGTTAATCCAATTAGAGCTTTACGCAATATAGGTAAAAAGGCAAAAACGGCGATAGAAGAAACAGGTGTTAATATCGCCTATATGGCGTTTGGTTTTATCCATTGGACGGAAAACGAAAACTCTCAATACGTTATGCGTGCGCCCGTTTTGTTAGCGCCTATCTCCATAGAAAATGATTCTGCAATAGACCCTTACTATATCAAGATAACGGATAGTGATATTATCGTAAATCCTACCTTCTCGTTTAAGCTTAAAAATGATTATGGCTTAGAGTTACCAGAATACGACGATGAAAGCGTTGAAGAATATTTAGAAAAAGTTCAAGAACGCATTTCAAAACTTAAATGGACAATTACAAAGGAATGTAAAATTGGTATTTTCTCATTCTTAAAAATCAATATGCACAAGGATTTGAAAGATAATGCCAAAAAAATATTAAAGAATAAAGGCGTTCGCTCTTTACTTGGCGAAGAAGATATTGATTCAATGTCGGGAGA
>JAZRNF010000065.1:0-8003 GCA_045648085.1 Christensenellaceae bacterium
GCTTGGCCTCCGACTTCATCATTTCTACGTGAGCAGGAACTGAAGAAGAGCCTGCGAATTGAGCGTCTGAGTGCATTCTACCCATAGTATCAGTCATACCGTAAGATGCAGGACCTGCAGCCATGTTATCTGGGTGAAGTGTTCTACCAGTACTACCACCTGATGCAACTGAGAAGTATTTAACACCGTTTTCATTACACCATTTTTTGTACGTGCCTGCAACTGGGTGTTGGAATCTAGTTGGGTTAGTAGAATTACCTGTGATAGAAACGCCTACGTTTCCAAGTTTCATAATAGCAACGCCTTCTGGAACGTTGTCTGCACCATAGCATTTAACCTTTGCTCTTGGACCGTTAGAGTATGCTTTTTCATAAACTACTTTAACAGTTTCAGAATATGGGTCAAATTCAGTTTCAACGTAAGTGAAACCGTTGATACGAGAAATAATCATAGCAGCGTCTTTACCAAGACCGTTTAAGATAACTCTTAAATCTTTACTTCTAACTGAGTTAGCGTTTAAAGCAATTTTAATAGCGCCTTCAGCAGCAGCGAAAGATTCGTGACCTGCTAAGAAACAGAAACAATCAGTTTCATCACTTAAAAGCATTGATGCTAAGTTGCCGTGGCCAAGACCTACTTGACGGTTGTCAGCAACAGAACCTGGAATACAGAATGCTTGTAAACCGATACCGATAGCCTTAGCAGCCTCGCTAGCCTTAGTGCAACCTTTCTTAATAGCAATAGCAGCACCTACTGTGTATGCCCATACTGCGTTTTCAAAGCAAATTGGTTGAGTGCTTCTAACGATATCGTCACAGTCAACGCCTTTTGCTAAACAAATTTCTTTACACTCTTCAACAGAGTTAATACCATACTCTTTAAGTACAGAAGTTATTTTCTCAATTCTTCTTTCATATCCTTCAAATAATGCCATAACTTTGTACCTCCTTATTCCTTTCTAGGGTCAATATATTTGAACGCTTCGTCAAATCTACCATATTTACCCATTGCTTTTTGGTATGCTTCGTTAGGGTCCATACCTTTCTTGATAAAGTCAGTCATTTTACCAAGAGAAACGAACTCATAACCGATAACTTGCATGTCTTCGTCAAGAGCCATTCTTGTAACGTAGCCTTCTGCCATTTCAAGGTATCTAGTACCTTTAGCGTTAGTACCGTACATCGTACCAACTTGTGAACGTAAACCTTTACCTAAATCTTCAAGACCTGCGCCGATAACTAAACCATCGTCAGAGTAAGCAGATTGTGTTCTTCCGTAAACGATTTGTAAGAAGAGTTCACGCATTGCAGTGTTAATAGCGTCACATACAAGGTCAGTATTGAGCGCTTCTAAAATAGTTTTGCCTGGTAAAATTTCAGACGCCATAGCGGCAGAGTGAGTCATACCTGAACAACCAATAGTTTCAACAAGTGCTTCTTCAATTATACCGTTTTTAACGTTAAGTGTAAGTTTACAAGCGCCTTGTTGTGGTGCGCACCAACCAATACCGTGTGTAAGGCCTGATATATCTTTAATCTCTTTAGATTGTACCCATTTGCCTTCTTCTGGAATAGGAGCAGGACCGTGTTTAGGACCTTTTGCAACGCAAACCATATCTTTTACTTCGTGTGAGTATTGCATAAAAATTCCTCCAATTTTATTTTCAATAAATTATACTCATAATAGTATATCAAATCAAATTCTATTTTGCAAGTTTTTTTTATAAACTGGTTGATAATTTTTATAGTTTTCATATTGTCGTATCAACATTTGCGCATAAGTTTATTTATTTACAATAAATTGTTAAACTTTTTAGCAAATTCAGTTGACATTTTTTTAATATAAGATTAAAATTGTATTATAAAAATATTTTGCCGATATATCACGGATAACAATGGGCCCGTAAGTTTCTACCGCAATACCCTACAAGTTGCGACTATTGGTTTAACTTTTATTAGCGTACTTTTGATATTTTTGGCAAAGCAAGTTTTTTTATGGACTTGTTTTTTTTGTTTTTATTAAAACTTTTTAGGCACTTGCCTTTATATTTATAAGGATAATATGAGATTACTTGAGAAAAAGATTTTAGAAGAAGGTAAAGTTTTAGACGGTGGCATTTTAAAAGTAGACGGTTTTTTAAACCATTTAGTTGACGTGCCTTTTTCATTTCTTTTAGGCAAAGAGATTTACGACCATTTTAAAGATAGCGGCGTCAATAAAATTTTAACGGTTGAAGCGTCAGGTATCGCTCTTGCCAGTTTAACGGCAACTTACTTTAACTGTCCTGTTTTAATTGGTAAGAAAAATAAATCGCTTAACATATCTAACGACGTTTATACTGCAAAGGTTTATTCTTTCACTCATAAAACTGAAAATAATATAGTCGTGTCTAAAGAGTATTTACATAGTGAGGACAAGGTTTTGATTATTGACGACTTTTTGGCTAACGGTAATGCTTGCGTTGGGCTTGTTGATATCGTTAATCAAGCAGGCGCTAAAGTAGTAGGCATATCTTGTGCAGTTGAAAAAACGCACCAAGGCGGATATCAAAAACTTGTTGATATGGGTATTGACGTATACTCGCTCGCTCGTATTAAAGACATGAAAGACGGAAAAGTTTATTTCGTTGAAGATAAGTAATCAACCACAAAAGTGGTGATATAAAAAATTTGTCCAAAGGGACGAAAGGAGATTTTTATGAAGAAATTTTTAACTTTATTGCTTACTGTTGTTTTAGCAGTTTGCTCACTCGGCATGTTCACAGCATGTGGTGACAAAGAAGCAGAAAAAGTTGCAGCACTCATTTGTTTACACGGCGAAGGTTCTTCTTACGACAAGAACTTTATTGATGCGTTCAAGGCTGCATGTAAGGCAAAAGGTCTTTCTGAAGACCAATACACTATCGTAGTTGACATTCCTGAAGACGAAGCATGCTACAACAAAGCAGCAGAATTCGCTGATGAGGGCTACAAGGCAGTATTCGCAGATTCTTTCGGTCATGAACAATTCATGATTAAAGCCGCTAAAGAATTCCCTAATACTCAATTCTGTCACGCTACTGGTACTGCAGGTGGTTTCTTAAACACTACTGAAACTACTGATGACGCTCCAGCAAACTTCCACAACGCATTCGCTTCTATTTACGAAGGCAGATACCTTGCTGGTGTTGCTGCAGGTTTAAAACTCATTGAACTTTACGGTACAGACATTACTAATGACGAAGCAAAAATTGGTTACGTTGGCGCTTGGCCATTTGCTGAAGTTAAATCAGGTCTTACTTCTTTCTACCTTGGTGTTAAATCAATAGTTGCAAACGTTACTATGGAAGTTAGATTTACTAACAGTTGGTATGACCCAGTTGCTGAACAAACTGCTGCTGAAGCATTAATTCAAGGCGGTGCTAAACTTATTTCTGGTCACGCTGACTCTTACGGTGTTCCAACTGCTTGTAAAAATGCTAACATTCCTAACGTATTCTACAACGGTACAACTTCTGAAGATACTTTCGTTATCGCTTCTAAAATTAACTGGCAACCATACTTTGAACACATGCTTGACGGCGTTATGAAAGAAGGTGCTTCAATCGTTAAAGATTATACTGGTACTTTACAAACTGGTTCAGTAGAAATTACTGCTCTTGGTAAAGCTGCTGCCGCTGGTACTCAAGCAAAACTTGACGAAGTAAAAGCAAAACTTATTTCTGGCGAAATTAAAGTATTTGATACTTCTACTTTCACAGTAAGAAATGCTAAGGCTGCTGACGAATACAATAACATTACTATGGATGCTGATGGTAGACTTACAGCATATTTAGCAGACGTTATTGACCTTGGTAACTATGCAGGTGAAACTAACGTTATCAAAACTGAAAACGGCAAGACTTATTTTGCTGAATCTGAATTCCGTTCTGCTCCTTACTTTGATATCATTATTGACGGTATCACTGTTGGCGCTGACGTTGTTTCACCACAAGCATAATAGCAAACCCAAAAAACTTAGGGCGAAGTAATTTGCTTCGCCCTATTATTTTAAAAAGCAACACTAAAATTTTATTAAATGGGAGAAAGTATTGTGAACAATAACGTTGCCCTTGAACTTAAAAACATTACGAAAACGTTTGGCAAAGTAATTGCTAATAAAAACGTTAATTTAACTCTTAATAAGGGGGAAATTTTATCTATACTTGGCGAAAACGGCTCTGGTAAAACTACCCTTATGAATATGATTTCGGGTATATACTACCCTGATGAAGGTCAAATTTTTATAAATGGTCAAGAGACCACTATTGCATCTCCACAAGATGCTTTTAAACATAAAATAGGTATGATACACCAACACTTCAAGTTAGTTGACGTATTTACCGCTGCCGAAAATATAGTTTTAGGCACTAAAGATAAATTCAATATTAAAAAAGTAAATTCCCGTGTTCAAGAAATTTCTTCAAAATACGGTTTTGAAATAGACGCAAAAAAACACGTATATAATATGTCGGTTTCCGAAAAGCAAACGGTTGAAATTATTAAAGTTTTATACCGTGGGGCTGACATTTTAATATTAGACGAGCCTACTGCAGTTTTAACTCCGCAAGAAACTCAAAAACTCTTTGCAGTTTTAAGAAAAATGCGTCAAGACGGCAAGTCTATTATAATTATCACTCACAAATTAAACGAAGTTATGGAAATTTCTGATAGAGTGACTATTTTAAGAAAAGGCGAATACATAACTACTGTAAACACTAGCGAAACAAACGAAAAAGAACTTACCGAAATGATGGTTGGTAAGAAAATTGACCTTAAAATTGAAAGGACTGAAACTAACCTAGACAAGCCTTTATTAGAAATTCGTAATTTATCAATAAACGGCGATGACGGAAGCCAAAAAATTAAAGACGTTAACTTCTATATACGCAGTGGCGAAATACTAGGCGTTGCAGGTATAGCAGGTTGCGGTCAAAAAGAACTTTGCGAAGCGATTGCAGGTTTAAGAAAAATTGAAAGCGGTGCTATTTGTCATAAAGGCGAAAGCATAATCGGCTTATCTTCTAAAGAAATTATTGACCGTGGTATTTCAATGAGTTTTATCCCTGAAGACAGACTTGGTATGGGTCTTGCACCTAACTTCTCTATTACGGATAACATAATGCTTAAGTCTTATGCCGAAACTCCAAAGCAAATAGCAGACGTAGAAAAAGTTAACAATTCGTTTATTAAATTTGTATTAAAGTGCTGGGCTACCATTAAATACGTTTTTCACCTACCTTTCGTAGACAGAAAAACTGCAAGAAAGCAAGCACAAAACCTTATTAAAAAATTAGAAATCGTCACTCCGTCAACTGAAACTCCTGTAAGACGCTTATCGGGCGGCAACGTTCAAAAGGTGCTTGTTGGTAGAGAAATTGAGTCTGCACCTAACGTAATTATAACAGCCTACCCTGTTCGTGGTCTTGATATTAACAGTTCATACGCTATATACAATATATTAAACGACCAAAAAGCGAACGGCACAGGTATTTTATTTATCGGCGAAGACTTAGACGTAATGCTTGCACTTTGTGATAAAATTATGGTACTTTGCCATGGTAAAAACATGGGTATTGTACACGCAAACAAAGTGAGCAAAGAAGACCTTGGTCTTATGATGACTGGCTCACTTAACCTTGCCGAAACAAAGAATAAGGAATACGGCAAAGCAAAAGATAGTAATTTATCTGAAGAAGATTGGAAAGAACACGTAGAAAAAGATGAGGGGGTAAAAAACAATGGCTAATATCGTAAAAACTAATAAAGAACCCCTTTTACATATTGTAAAGAGAGACAATATATCAGTATTTAAAAAGATAGCAATTTACGCTATTGCAATTTTCTTATCGTTATTGCTTGGCGGTATAATTTGTTCGCTTGTTTCTACTCGTGGAAACGTTGTTAAATTCTTTACTTCACTTTATCAAGGCAGTTTTGGAACGGAAAGATTAACTTGGTTATTCCTACAAGAATTTGCACTTTTATTAGCAGTTTCTATGGCTCTTATAGTTGCCTTTAAAATGAAGTTTTGGAACTTAGGTGCAAACGGTCAAATTTTAATGGGTGGTTTAGCGGCGATTGCTTGTTCTTACTACTTAGGCGGAAAAATAGACGAAACGCTTTTAATTTTCATTTCAGCCCTAGCAAGTATTGTTGCTGGTGCTATTTGGGCGGTAATTCCTGCAATTTGTAAAGCGTTTTGGAATACAAACGAATCACTTTTTACCTTAATGCTTAACTATATAGCGGCAGGCTTAGTAAACTTATTTATAGCAATTTGGGTAAAAGGCGGCTCAGGTATTTTAAACCCACTACCACACGGTAAATTACCTGAATTTGTAAATAAATATTTCTTAATAATTTTATTTGGTATAATCATAACGATAATAATTACAATCTACGTTAAATACTCTAAGCATGGTTATGAATTATCAGTAGTCGGCGACAGTCAAAACACTGCTAAATACATTGGTATCAACGTTAAAAAAGTTATTATTAGAACTTTAATTTTATCTGGCGCTATTTGCGGTTTAGTAGGTCTTTTATTGACAAGTGGTATATCAAACAATATTAGTGAAGATACCGCAAGCAACCGTGGTTTTACAGCGATTATGACTACTTGGCTTGCTAACTGTAATCCACTATTTGCAATCGCAACTTGCGGTCTTGTCGTTTTCGTAACGAAAGGCATGCAAAAAGTTAGACCAAACTTTGGTATGCTTGACGATACAATTTCTAACTTAGTTATCGGTATCGTATATTTCTTTATTATCGCTTGTGCTTTCTTTATTCAATACAAGATTGTATTTAACTCAAAGATAACAAACTTTTTTAAAAAAGTTTTCGTTAAAAAACAAACTATTCAAAAGGAGGAAAAATAATGGTAGCAGTTTTAGTAAGTGCAATTGCATTTATGCCTTTCTTCCTTTACTCATGCGTAGGCGAAATAATAACTGAAAAATCAGGTCATTTAAACCTTGGTATCCCAGGTATAATTTGTGCAGGCGGTGCGGGTGGTTCTTTAGCAGTCACACTCTACGTTAAAACGTTAAACAATAGTAATCCAAACTTTGTTTTACTTATTTTAGTTGCCGTATTAGGTGCGTTTTTACTCGCAGCGTTTATCGGTGGCATTTATGCATTTTTAACAGTATCACTAAAATGCAACCAAAACATTTCAGGTTTAGCGTTAACTACTTTTGGTACAGGTTTAACTCAATTCGTTATGAAAAACTTCGTTGTAATGGACAGTATTACTACCGCTTCAACGTTATTTAAGAAGAGTTTACCTTTCGCTAACAAACTTGGTTGGTTTGGTCAAATATTCTTTTCACACGGCATTTTAGTTTATTTAGCAGTAGCGATTGCAATTTTTACCGCATTTGTCTTAAAGAAAACCAAAATCGGTTTACACCTTCGTGCAGTAGGTGAAAACCCTGCGGCGGCAGACGCTGTTGGTATTAAGGTTAATAGATATAAAAACCTTGCTATCTTAATCGGCTCTGGTATTGCAGGTTTAGGCGGTTGCTTCTTTATATTAGACTATATTCAAGGTGGTTATGATAGTTATTATATTATGGAATCACTTGGTTGGTTATCAATAGCACTTGTTATCTTTACTTTATGGAGACCAAATTTTGCTATATTCGGCTCTATATTATTCGGTGCTTTATATATCTTACCTAACGCAAATATCGTAGCGGCTATTACGGCTCAAACGGCTATTAAGAAACTTATTGAATTAGTTCCTTATATAGTGACAATCTTAGTATTACTTATCATTAGTATTACAGGTTCTAAAAAAGTTCAACCACCAAGTTCACTTGGCGTTAACTACTTTAGAGAAGAAAGATAATTTAAAACTTAAAAGACCTTACCGAAACTTAGGTAAGGTCTTTTTTAATAAAAAATCACCCACTTTAAGTGAGTGAAATTTTGGAGCTACCGGGGGGATTCGGACCCCCGACCTGCTGATTACGAATC
>JAZRNF010000066.1:0-1815 GCA_045648085.1 Christensenellaceae bacterium
CAAGTGCTAGGAGACAAGGCGACGGCAAGGCGTAAGGACAATAAAAAAAGGGCTAATCAAATACAAGTAAGACAAGGCAAACCCCGAAGTTAATACTTGCCGTATTAACGAGTGGGTTTAACATAGTATTGCATCGTTTAATTATTGCTTTGCTCGCTACAAGTGCTAGGAGACAAGGCGACGGCAAGGCGTAAGGACAATAAAAAAAGGGCTAATCAAATACAAGTAAGACAAGGCAAAGCCCGCAGACAATACTTGCCGTATTGTCAAGCGGCTTTAACACAGTATTACGCCGTATTTCATTAGCACTTTATTGTCCGTCGCCTTGACGGAGACTAATTATAATTCAAACTCATTTTTCCTAAGTATCCACTTACCGTCGGTAAAGTCTGGGAAAGCAACTTGTTGACCAGTTATTAAAGATTCTTCGGCTAAAACGCTAATTGCCATCCAAGTGGCCATTTCATAAACGTCAATCGCCATTGGTTTGTTGTTTACAAGTGAATCAAAGAAAGAGTCAAACACTAAGTTATCAATACCACCGTGGTCGTCGTTAGGAACGAAATTTTGCCATAAACGGTGCTCGTACTTTTCATAGTACTTGTCCATATTGTTGTAATGTGGAGTCCAATCGTGAGGTATACGCTCAAAATCACTTTCTAAGCATACTGAATTATTATCTTCAGCAAGCATACCTTTCGTTCCGCCAACAACTAAACCACGAGAATAATTGCAAGGAAGCGTAGTGTTGAGTTTGATAGTGACAGTCTCACCATTTTGACATTTGATAATAGTGGTTATAAGGTCTGACTGAGCAAAATTTACGTCTTTTAAATCTTCAATGTTTTTATTTTTAATATATTCCTTTAACCCAAAAGAGCCCGTACCTACTGACACGAGTGACGTAAACCTATTACCAAAAGTTATATCTAAAAGTTTTGCAATAGGGCCAATTTCGTGTGTTGGATAGTTTTCAGTGTTTCTATGAATATATTGAAGTAATCTATAATGACGCCTTTGTTTGCCTTCGGCAACTTCGTGCCTTAAGTCGTGCCTGTAAGCACCTTCGCAGTAAACAACTTTACCAAATAAATCCTTCCTTTTCATATTAAGGGCTAAAAGTTCAAGTCGTCCATAGCAACAGTTTTCTAAAAGCATTATAGGAGTTTTTGTTCTTTCATAACACCTTACTAATTCCCACAAACTATTTAAACTATATCCGCCGCCCACTTCACAAGCAACGGTTATTCCCTTTTCCATAGCGTACATAGAAACTTTGATATGCGCTTCCCAAGCAGTCGCTACAAGTACGCAGTCTAATTTTTCATTATTTATACACTCTTCATAATTAGTATAAACGTTAGGACGTGCCTTGCCCTTTTCAACAAGGTTGTCTGCCAATTTTTCAGCCTTGTCTTCATACTCGTCACAAACGGCAACTACGTTTATAAATTCGCGCCACGCTATACAAGTTAAAGTTAAACTTGCGCCTCTACCACCACAGCCTATAATAGCCATATTAAACTTTTTCATAATTATTCTCCTAATAAGTAATTAATAGCATTGTTATAACTAATATCTTCTACAATTTTACCAACGTATTCTAAGTTGCTTGTCATTTCGCCATTGTCTATCATATTACCTAAGAAATTGCAAAGAATTCTTCTAAAATAGTGGTGTCTTGGATATGATAAAAGGGAACGGCTATCAGTAAGCATACCCACGAAAGTCGCTAAGTGAGATAAAGAAGTCAAGTCTTTTAAATGCTTTTCCATACCTTCTTTATTATCTAAGAACCACCAAGCAGGACCGAAT
>JAZRNF010000067.1:0-3043 GCA_045648085.1 Christensenellaceae bacterium
ACATGGCTACGATCCGACTTGGCTTTATGGCAGCGGCTGTTAGAAAACGAATGTTTGACGATAAAAAACCTAACTGGGTTTACGGCATTTGTATAGCAGTTGCTTGCGAAGTTATTCATATGATTTTAATATTTATTACTAATATGGATAACTCGTCATATGCATTTGAGTTTGTTAAGGGTGCAACCCTTCCTATGATTTTAGGCAACGGGTTTGCAGTAGGCGCGTCGCTATTTATCATAACAATATTTAGTAGCGAAGGCTTATTTAGGAAAAAAACTGCAGAGCGTATTGCAAATACCTTTCAACGTTGGCTTTTAGTATGTATTGTCGTAGCCTTTTTGGCTACTAGTGCCTTTACTTATATTATTCAAGACGGTATTTCTAAGGTAGAAACTCAAGAAGTATTTACTACTGCGATAAACGACGTAGAGGCAAATATTAAGGGCAAGTCAAAAGAATTTATTATAGAAACAACTAAAAATAGGCACGTTGGGTCAAACGGATTCGTTGCAGTTTGTGATAGTAATCTTAATTTGGTTATTGATAACGATTATAATGGTTTGCCAATTTCCTCAATAGGTATTGATGCGCCAGACGAAATGAAAAATGGCGAAAATTCAAGTAAACTTTATACGTCGGATATAGTAAGTGCAGAAACAGGCTACAGGGAAACTTATACATACGTTTTTAAGTTTGTTGACGGCTATTGCATAATTGCAGCAATGCCTAAGGTTGAAGCAACGTTTATGCGTGATGCGTCAATTTATACTGCGGTGTTTATGCAAATAATA
Source organism: Christensenellaceae bacterium (assembly GCA_045648085.1). Taxonomy (GTDB): domain Bacteria; phylum Bacillota; class Clostridia; order Christensenellales; family Borkfalkiaceae; genus HGM11412. The sequence continues at coordinate 795 of JAZRNF010000067.1, forward strand.
GTCTTTGCGGCACTTTTCGTATTTATCTATATTCTTATTAAAAGAGTAATTATAAACAACCTTAAAAAAGTCAACGATACGCTTGCAAGAATTACAGGTGGCGACCTTAACGTGACGGTTGACGTTAGGGCTAACGAAGAATTTGCGTCACTATCTGACGATATAAATTCTACCGTTACTACCTTAAAAAGATATATAGCCGAAGCGGCAGCACGTATTGATAAGGAGTTAGAATACGCAAAGCAAATACAACTTTCGGCACTTCCAACAAACTTCCCAAATAGTCAAGCATTTGGCGTTTATGCGCAAATGATTGCCGCAAAAGAAGTCGGTGGTGATTTCTATGATTTTTATAAGTTAAACGATACTACCGTTGCCTTTTTAGTTGCTGACGTTTCTGGTAAAGGTATTCCTGCTGCAATGTTTATGATGACTGCAAAGACAATCATTAAAGACTTAGCAGAAAACGGTATGAAAGTCAACGATATATTTACAAAAGCAAATGCAAAACTTTGTGAAAATAACGAATCGGGAATGTTTGTGACTGCTTGGATGGGAATACTTGATATTCCTAGTGGTAAATTACAATTTGCAAACGCTGGTCATAATCCGCCACTTTTAAAAAAGGCGAACGGCAGTTTTGAGTATCTAAAAACAAGGGCAGGATTTGTTCTTGCAGGTATGGAAGGCGTTAAATATCGTGTAGGAGAAATTGTACTTTCAAAAGGCGATAGATTATTCTTATACACCGACGGTGTCACCGAAGCAACTAATACCCAAAACGAACTTTACGGCGAAAATAGACTCTTAGAGTTTATAAATAAAAACTCTAATATTGATGCTACAAAACTTTTACCGAAGTTAAAAACGGACATTGATAAATTTGTAGGCGAAGCGCCACAATTTGATGATATTACAATGTTGATATTTGACTATAAGTTAGATAAAGGAGGGCAAATGGCAAACAAAATATTCCCTGCAAAAACCGATTCGTTGTCAGACGTTCTCGCTTTTGTGGAACAAAGACTAGAAACTTTTGGTTGTTCAACGAAACTGCAAATGGCAATTTGTGTTGCTATTGAAGAAGTCTTTGTTAACGTGGCTCACTATGCTTATAAAGATGGCAATGGCGATGTAGAGTTTAATATTAGTTTTGATGAAGAAACTCGCAACGTTTCCTTCCAAATGATAGATAGTGGCGTTCCGTTTGACCCACTAAAGAAAGAAGACCCAGATATTAGTTTGTCGGCAGAAGAAAGAAATATCGGTGGCTTAGGAATTTTTATAACGAAAAAGACAATGGACAATCTTTCGTATGCTTATGAAAACGGCAAAAATATTTTAACAATGACGAAAAAAATATAGAGGAGAAAACTAAAATGATGATTGAAATTAAAAAGAACGTTGAAAATACCATAGTTGAGATTGTTGGTAGGCTTGACACTACTACAGCGCCTTCGCTTGAAAAAACTCTTAACGAAGATATGGGTGATACAAAAAATCTTATCCTTGATTTAAAAGGGCTTGAATATATTTCAAGCGCAGGGTTGCGTGTTTTGCTTGGTTCACAAAAGAAAATGCAAAAAATTGGCAGTATGAAAGTTATTAACGTTTGCGAAAGCGTTATGGAAGTTTTTGAAATTACAGGTTTTGCCGATATTTTAAGTATTGAATAAAGGAGAGATTATGAATTTAAAAAGTAGACTTATTTTAGAAGATTATAGAAAGCAAAGGGAAAGTTTTGTAAAACTTGGCGACGTAGCACATCAAATGCTTTCCGATATTGCTAAAGAATTAGGTTTAACAGTATTAGCGGTTGAGCATCGTGTAAAAGAAGAAAGAAGTTTAGCAGGTAAACTTGAAAGAAAGGGTGACGGATACAACACTTTAGAAGATATTACCGATATTCTTGGTTGCCGTGTTATTTGTTTTCTTTCAGACGAGATTAATAAAATTGGCAAAAAAGTAGAAGAAACGTTTGTGATTGACTGGGAAAATTCTTCCGACAAACGTACTCTTTTGAAAGAAAATGCTTTTGGCTATTTATCACTTCACTATATTTGTTCTTTGCCTTTTGGGGATAAGTGGCCAGATGAAATATGTGGCAAGAAATTTGAAGTGCAAATTAGAACGATTTTGCAACACGCTTGGTCGGCAATTCATCACGACATAGGTTATAAAAGTGATTTTGGTGTTCCAAGAGAAATAAATAGACAATTTGCACATCTTGCAGGACTTTTAGAACTTGC
>JAZRNF010000068.1:0-4252 GCA_045648085.1 Christensenellaceae bacterium
GCTTCAAGACTATCTTAATTTAGGTGGAGAAGCAAGAATAAATATGCCGTCAAAGGCTCAAGGCAATTGGACTTATATATTTGATAAATCGTATAAAAACAAGAAAAATATAGAAAAAATAAAAAATTTAACCCAAAATCATAATAGATGATTAAATGCGCTTTAACAACTAATTGTTTATGGTAAAATTTTCAAAAAAAGCATTGACTTTATAAATATATTTGGTATAATAAATATATTAAATAAAATAAAACGTTTCATAACAAAAGGAGATTTTTTATGCAAAGAATATGTATCCCTGATTACGAATATCAGGAAAGAATCCAAAAAGCAGCAAAACTAGTTGCTCAAAAAGGTCTTGACGCAATGCTTGTAGTTTCAACTGAAAGTGACTATGCAAACGCAAGATATTTCTCAGGCTTTTGGCCATTATTTGAACGTGCAGGCGTATTAATCGGTGCAAACGGTAAGTGCGTATTGCTCGTTGGTCCTGAATCAGCAATTTTCGCTAAAGACTTTGGTAAAATTGACAAGGTAATGGTACTTAAAGAGTTCCGTGAGTCTGCAGACCCTGCATATCCTGAACTTGTGCCTGATACTTTTGCCGACGCGTTTAGATATATCGGTGTGACTGGTGAAAATATTAAGATTGGTCTTGGTAGTTACGTTGAATGTACTCTTCCTATCTTAGACGGTCTTAAAACAACTTTCCCTAAGGCTGAAATTTCAGTTTGTAGCGACATTATGGTCGCTCTTCGTAGCATTAAGAGTGAAAACGAACTTGCTTGTATTAGAAAGGGTTTTGAAATTGTTGAAGTTGCTACTGACGAAGTTATTAAAGCATTAAAACCAGGCGTGACTGAACTTCAAATGGTTGGTGTTGCACAAAAAGTTATTTATGAACTTGGCGCTGAGTACGAAGGTCTTCCTATGTACGTATTTAGTGAGTCTTCTACAAGACACGCAATCAGCCGTTCTACATACAAAGTAATTGGTGAACACGATATCGTTCAACTTAACCTTTCTGCTAAGATTGACGGTTATTCGCCAGCAATTGGTCTTCCTGTATTTATGGGTAAGGCAACAGGCGAAAAGAAAGAACTTGTTGAATTCTGTCTTAAAATGCACGATTGGACTACTGAAAATCTTAAAGCAGGTATTCCTGCAAACAAAATTCCACGTGAATTCTTACAAATGTTCAAAGATGCAGGCTATGAAAAGAACTACGTTTACGGACCTTGCCACGGTACAGGCATGATTGAAGTTGAAGCACCTTGGATGGAAACTTCTTCAGAATACACTCTTAAAGAGAATATGACTTTCCAAGTAGATACTTTCATTTCTGGTTCAACTTTCGGTTGCCGTTGGGAAAAGGGTATTGCTATTAAAGAAGGTGGCGTAGAATCTTATACTGACTACCTTAAGAAAGGCATTATAGAATTAAATTTCTAATTTAGGTTAAGTATTATACAGTAGGTTTTGCTTGCGCTAAAAGTGTGGTAAAATTCTACTGTATAATTTTAATTTTACGAATTATTATTAAAAAAAGGACTAATAAAATGATATCTACACCTATTGAAGTTAAGTTGCCTGAAAACAATTTTCCTACTCTTTGGCAAACGGTAATTTTTAGAAATTACGGCTTTGTTGCAACAGAAAAAATTGCTAAAGTATTAGGTACTGATGAAAAAACTATAGATTTTGAAGCAAAAAGATTAGGTCTTAAAGAGTTTACAAAAGTTTGCGATTTTGAAAACCAAGGTTATATTACAATTATTAGAAACAACTGGTTTTTACTACCATACAATCAACTTTGTGACCTTTTAGGTTTTAGTGAAGAAAGGCTTAAATTTATACTTAAAGAAGAAGATTTTTTAATGTGTAAACTGGGCGAATTTAAACCAAAAGTTAAAGCGGTAAAGTATAAGCCATTATCTCAAACTGCAATTAAAAAAACTCAAAAAATTAGCGATATTATCGCAAAATATTACGAAAACGGTTACGGCGAATACTTTAACTTTTTTGAAGGTTTAAAGGTAGAAGGTTGTGCTAAAAAGGCTAGTGATAATTCTACCAGAATTATACACGGTTATATTACACCTTGTGGCGATCCTTTTAGTATTGATAGCGAAGAATATATGCCTGATGTATTACTTAAGTCTTACGCTAGTAAAGGTGTAAACGCCGTATTTATTCACGGTCTACTTAGTGCACTTTCATATTATCCGTTTAGCCCGTCAAAGTCAGTTGGCTTTAAAGCAAGGCGTGAAAAATTGCAAGGTTTAGTTGATAGGTGCTTAGCATACGGAATTAAGGTTTATTTATATTTAAACGAGCCTAGATGTTTAGAAATTAACGAATTTAAAAAATTCAAATATCTTAAAGGTAAAGTTAACGGAGATTTTGCAGCGTTATGCTTTAGCGAAAAAGAAGTTCAAGATTATTTATATAACGCAGTGAAAGACTTGTTTACAAATGTTAAAAATTTAGGCGGTGCTTTTACTATTACAATGTCTGAAAATATCACGCATTGTAAATCTAGGTTTGAAGGCGAAGAATGTCCTAAATGTAAAGATATTGCACCTGAATATTTATGCGCTCAAGTAAACAATGTCATATCTAGGGCTATTAAAGATAGCGATAGTAATGCTGAACTTATTGCTAACACTTGGGGTTGGTCAAAGTTTATGGGCTGGACAAAAAAACAAACTGATGACGCTATTAAGATGCTTGACAAAGATATAGCAGTTTTAGCTGTTAGTGAGTTTGACCTTGAAATTGAAAAGGGTGGAGTAAAAAATAGGCTTAGCGAGTATTCTCTAGGCAATGCAGGTCCAAGTCAAATTTCTAAAGATATTTTCAAAACTGCAAAGAAACTAGGACGTAAAATGTATGCTAAAATACAAATTGCTGCTAGTTGGGAGTGCGCTTGCGTTCCTTACGTTCCTGCTTTTGATATAACTTATAAACACTTAAAAAACTTGTCAAAATTAGGCATTAAAGACTATTTATTGACTTGGACTTTGGGTGGATATCCATCTCCTTATCTTGATATGGTAAGTGCATTTAATAAAGGCTTATCTTTAGATAAATGGTATGACGACTATTTTGGCAACGATAGCGAACTTGCTAAGAAAGCAGTTAAAAAATTCTGCAAAGGTATGCAAGAATATCCTTGCGATATGAATAGTTTATACTTCTCTCCTGAAACTTTAGGCCCTGCTAACTTATGGAATATATCACCAGACGAAAAGGCTTCTTGTATGGTTGCCTACGCTTATGATAGGTATGAAGATTGGGTTGGCATATATGGCTACGAAGTTTATGTTTCTCAACTTGAAAAATTATTAAAACACTTTAAGTCAGGTATAAACATTTTAGAAAACGCTGAGAATTTAGGCGAAAAGTTAAGCGAAATTTTACTTTATGCTAAAGTTTGTTATACTCATATGGAAGCGTCTTTATTACAAACAAAATATTCTTACTTAAAGAGAAATATTGTTGAAAATAAAAAAGAAATTAAAAAAGTATTAAAACTTAGTGAGAAAAACGCTGAAAATGCAATAGAACTTTTAGGGCAAGATAGTAGAATTGCCTACGAAACGTCTAATCACTATTTCTATAACAAAAGTAATTTAGTGGAAAAATTAGTAAACGTAAAAAGATTACTTAAAGATATTAACAAAGTTAAATAAATAGGGCTCTACTTTAAAGTGTTATAGCCACAAATAAAAACGCGAAGACTAATCTTCGTGTTTTTAACTTAACACTTTAAGTTAGTAATGGTGATAAAATGCAATCTCTAAAAGAATTATATAAAATAGGTCGTGGTCCATCTAGTTCTCATACAATAGGCCCTGAAAAAATAGCAAATTTTATAAAGGCTAAATATGGTGATAAACGCTACGAAGTAGAACTTTACGGCTCTTTAGCGCTAACAGGTAAAGGGCACGGTACGGATAGGGTTTTAAAAGAAGTTTTAGGTAAGGATACTAAAATTATTTTTAATACAACTAAAAGTGATTTACCGCACCCAAACACTTTAGACGTTTACGTTTACGACGGTGATAAACTATTAACTAAAGTTCGCGCTCTTAGTATAGGTGGTGGAACAGTTAAAATTGAAGGCGTTAATTTTGTTGAGCCACCTAAGGTGTATAAACACTCAACTTTTAACGAAATTTCTAGTTACTGTAAGCAAAAGGGCATAACAATAAGCGATTATGTTTTTGAAACCGAGCCTTATATTTAC
>JAZRNF010000069.1:0-9023 GCA_045648085.1 Christensenellaceae bacterium
TATCTTTTAAATAATATGGTTTTTTCATAGGCTCGCCTATTAACTCCTCTAACTCTTGCAACCTATTAAAATAAAATGGTAAATGCTTTTTATAGTTCTCTAATTCTTTTAAGTTTTTATTACGGCAACACCAGCAACTAACACGGTCTAGTATGTCGTATAATCTTACTGGATCCGCTCCGCCTTTAGTTTCTAACCAGTCAAAGCCCCAACTATAACATAACTCTAGTGCCATTGCCTCGGTATAACCTAACTCGGCTAGTGGGCTACTTTTATTTGCTCCTAGTCTTGCAAGTCTTATAGGCTCGTCGGCTGCAATTCCTATATACTGGTGTACCTCGTCGCCTTTGCAATAATTTTCTATTGCTCTTAATTTTTCAGTTGTACCCCAACGGCATAAACCACCGCACCAGCCGTAACCTTGCTTTAAAATACCTTTTCGGCTTTCGTGAGGGTAATTATACATTTTGTCCTCAAAAGCCATAGAGGGTTTTAATTCAACGTATTTAATGCCGTTGAGTTTTAATATTTCTATTACTTTATTTCTTGTTTGGTAAATAGCGTCAAACTCCATACCAGTATCATAAAATATAACCTCGTCTAATGGTAAATGATGCTCTAATATTAGTAGCAACATTGCTAAACTATCTTTACCAAAACTAACACTTGCTATATATTTCAATTTCTATACCTCTATTAATTCAACCTCTACATAGTCCGTTTTATCGTCTACTATTTCGTGGTGTATTTGCGTAACATACTTGCGGCTATCGTCTATTAATACGCCTTTACTTACTAAAGCATCTAATATAAACTTTTGGCTGCTTTGTATGTTGTCTACGTCCCTACGCTTGGTTTTTTCGTGCCAGTTTATTTTTATAATTACTGGCGTTGTTACTTTATGTAATGTTTTAGAGGCTAGGGCTTGGCGTATGCTCCACCCTATAACCTCCTCTATTTCTTTTTTAAATTGCGCTCCCATAAACTTATTACTGCGGTTATAACGCAGCGTGTCGTTTAGGCTCGGCAGTTTTTGCTTAATTTTAAATGTATTCGTTTTGGAGCACCTCCTCTAGTGTTCTATCAAAAGCAACGCATAGCGCTAACTTTTTTAATAACGCATCATTATTATTTGCTTGGGTTTTCTTTTTAAATGCTTCTAACTCTACCGCCGTTTTAATTCCTACTTTTGCACTCAATAAGTTTAATAATACTAAATCTTTTCTACTCATTTTTATTATACCCCTTTTGTTAAGTTTTTTAAATAATTGTTGCGTTGTGTAGCATCTACTCCAGCATTAATACGTTTGTTGTACCTAATAATAGGCTGCTGCTGCTTTCTACTTGGCGTTTTAAATTGATCTCATACGCCTTAATAAATCTTTGTGGCGTGTACGTGTCGCCTACTTCTAAAAACTTTAAATCATTCTCAAACTCTAGTACCGTCTTTTTAAGTGCTGGCTTGTCCTCTAATGCTGCTAATATCTTTTCACGCCCGTAATAAAAGCCGTGTCTATGTATTAGTTTAATAACCTCTTGCCACGCCTCCGTTGGTGCTATTTCCTTTTGTGTCATTGTATCTCGTAGCAAGTCCAATAACTCGGCGGGGCTATTAGGTGCAAACTTGTTTAACTCGGTGTATTTCTCAACTAGTCCCATAAATACGCTTGGCTCTAGGTTGCTAAACTTCTTGTACCATACTTTTATTTGTAAGTCGTTGTTAATATCAAAGCCCCAGTTAATATAATTGGCTTTTAAGTAGTTAATACCTTGTAAAAATACTTTTTGATCTAGCATTATTCGCACCCCTTTAATGCTTCTAAATCTTTTTGTAATTGGTTAAATGCTTTTTGTAGGTTATCAACTTCATATTGATTTTGATAACCACAGTTTGGGCATAATTCATACATAACTAACTCGCCCTCTCTAACAAATATTCTAATATGACAATATGCAAACCCTTTTTTATATTGCGTTAGTTTCGTCATATAATTGTGTAGTATTTTCTCATACTCCAATTCAATTAACTTTTTTTCTAGTTTAGTCATTATACCCACCCCGTCATATCTATTGTTTGTAATTTCTCGTCCCTTGTTTCCTCTTGTTCGTCTTTCCAACGCTCTTGGTTTATAAATGTTGTTGGGTGTGGTATAAATTGCCCGTTGTCTTTTTGCCAGCCTTTAGATTTTTTAAAACGTTCTACTGCTTCTAGTATTATAGGTAACTCGGTTTTTAAGTTTTTAATTTTAATAAATGATTTTAAGCAGCCTTTTTTATTTACCTTTTTAGGGTAGATGCTCCAAAACTGGTTAAATGCTTGCTCCTCAAATGTTATTACTTCGCCCGTAACCTCAACCGAGCCGTTAGGCGTTCCCTCTTGTTCTTGTTCTACCTCTAACTCTATTTCTTGCTCTTGCTCTAACTCTATCTCTATGTTACTAGTTGTTACTGGTGTGTTACATTGTAACGCTTTTTTCTTTTCCGCCTTTAATTCTCTATGTTTTCGCACTCTTTCAGCGCTTGCACTTTCACTACCAATACATTTAATAGTTTCAGTCATTACAAAGTGGTTAGGATCCGTTTCCTCAATTAGCCCGTTGTTAAATAAATAAGCAAGTGCAATTTTTACGTTGTCCTCGTCCTCGTCTATTTCTAGGGCTAACTCCTCCTCTAGTGTGTCCTCGATACCCTCATAAATTAAAGTGCCGTTATGCTTTAGGCTTAACAACTGCAATTTTAAGTAAATAATAGTGTAGGTATCGCCGCCCGCAATTCGTCGTAACTTCTTTATGCGTTTATCTCTAAAAAAGTCCTCTTTTAGTTTTAGCCAAAAAAACTTTTTTGCCATTGTGTGTGTCCTCCTTTGTCGTGTCATATTTAAAACGAGAAAAGCACCCACCTATAACGTGTGGCAGCACGTCATAGAATAGATGCTTTTTTGTTGCTAGTATTCAATTAACTAGTTGTAGTAACTGCCATTACTAGCAACCTCGTTGCCCGTGTTCGGCTATGATTACCTCACGGGGCTTTAGGTAAAGAAATATAAAAATGAATAATACTAGTAGGGTTTAACTCTTCAAAGTGTCCCTACGTTTCCTAATTATACTCAATTATTTTAATATTTCAACCACTTTGTAACAATTTCATAATTTAATGTTGCGTGCCGTTACATACACCTTAAATTAATTTCCTCTTGTATGCTGCGTTGTAACTCTTGCAAGTCCTCAATAGTTGCGTTTTTTAAGCGTTGTTTTACAACTTCCTTACTTCCTATGCCCTCTATTTCTAAAATGCGTATAATGCCCTTTAAAGTTAATTTAAAATCTAATTTAGTCATTACCTAACACCTCTATTAATAACTCGGTTTCTTGTTTAGTTAATGGTATATCAGCATTAGCAGCATAACAAATATAGCCATTATGTACGCAAACCCTACCCTTTAAAATATTAATAACCTCAGTTAATTTATTTAAGAGTTTTATTATTTCTTTAGCATTGTAATTAGTTCCAGTAAAAAACTCATTTAATAAATGCTCTTGCCATTTGTACTCTTTGTTTTCCTTTTCTAATTGTTTTATATATTTTCTAATTTGTAATATTAAGTTGGCTTTTTGGTTTGGGCGGTCAAAGTCGCCACGCTCTAATTTGTCTAATATTTCGTCCATTGTGCTACCTCTTAATCATTGTCATTTTTCAATAACATAATATCGCTTAATGTCATTGTATCTATGCCTAACTCGTGGCAGTCATATATTACCGCATCTATTAGGCGTTTCATTTCCTCGCTAGTATATGTACTGGAGCCGTAATAGGCGGCTAGTTTTGTGTAGCCGTCTAGTTTGCTTTCGCCTAGATCCTCACAAAACCAGCCTAAACCTCCAGCGCTCCACTTTCGTTTAAATGCCTCTACCGCATCATTACGTATTGGCAGCATTTCAAATACTCCATAGTCTTTAATAAACTCTTTGTATATGTCCTCTTTGCTGCGGTTTACCTTTTTGCCTATTTCGTCCATTAACACCCACATATAAGCGTTTTGCGATAAACTACGTTTTTTAGAGTATTCTTTAACTATTACGCTTAATTCTTTGTCCCTCAAACCCTCAAAAGCCTTTAAAACGCTTTTTTGTGTTATAAACGTAATTTCTATTTGCCCGTTTAGTAATACGGCTATTTTGGGCTTTGGTTGGGCTTTAAACTCTATCATAGCCTATTACTCCATTTCTCTTAACAATTCGTTAATACTTAACCTTAAACGCTTTAACTTGGCTTTGCTAACTTGTGGCATATTGTAATAAGTCCATTTTTTATCGTAATACGCTTTGTCTTTGTTCGCTTTGGTTTCTTGCTCCTCTACCGCTTTACGTTTGGCGTTGTTTTCTAGTCCTTGCATCAATTCATTAATTAAATATTTTAATATTATTAATTTTTCGTCCATATTAAGCAGCCTCTTTTAATACTTTTTCATAATATGCTAGGCTCTTGTTAATTTCGGCTTTTTCTTTTGAAAGATCAACGCCGTAATTAGCCTCTTGGTTAACTAACAATTTTAATAATTGTTGTTGGCTCTTTGCCTCAACTTCAATAGCCTTTTTAATTTTGATACTAATTAACATTTTTACACCTCCTATCTATAATGTTTTTTAGTTCTTTGTTTGTGTCTACTAGCAGCAGCACAAGGGTATTTATTTTTTTTATTACAATGCTTGCAATATGGATAAGTGCCGCATAGGTCTTTACCCGCCTTTTCACTTTCCAAGTACTTTATAACGTCTAGTTTCTTTTGCAATTCGTTTAATTTCATAATGTCCCTCCTATAAATAATTTTTGCCAAACTCTTTTAAAAAGTCTTTGTTAGGGTAATGCTTTATAAATGCTTGTTGCCCTATTTGTTTTAAATATGTATTACGCTCTTTGTTATGATGCACGCCTAACGGTGGCTCGTTGTGGCAGTGGTGGCATAGATACACCACCAAGCCGTATTTAGTCGATTTGTTGCGATTTGACGCATTAAATATATGGTGCAATTCTAACCAGCGAACAGATCCGCATAAATAACATTTTTTTTCATTGCTAATTATCGAGCGCATAAGCCTTGTAACTCCTCGTGTACTAGTTTGTATGCTTTAAAGTGTACCGTTTCGCCATATCTATTTTTTTTCGTTTTAAATTCAGTTTCAAACTCGTAACCTTTTCTTTTTAGTTCAAATATGCGGGCTGCTAATTGCGTGATGCCTAAATCAATAAAAGCCTCATACGCCGTAATACTTCCAAACTCTTTTATGTAACTAATAATCTTGTCGCATTGTGTAGGTTTATTTAATAACATACTCTAACCCTCCTAAAATGGTAAATCGTACTCGCTTACTTCAAACTCGCTATTAGTTGGTTTTGGTTGCTCGCTTACTACTCTTGGTTTATATACGCTTATGCTTTCAACTATTACCTCATTAACCTTAATTGTTACGTTTTGAGCGTTCGTATATGTTCTAGTTTGCCAGCGTCCTACTAACTCCACTCTATCGCCTTTTGTTGCGTAATCACTTAAATACTTTGCTTGTGTATTCCACGCTACAACGTCTATAAAATCACTATCATATAAGCCGTTAGCGTTCTTATATTCTCGTTTAACTGCTACGCAATTACTTACTACTTGGTTGCCGTTTTCAGTTTGCTTTAACTCAATTTCACGGCATAAATTACCCGTTAATATTACTTTATTCATAATTAATACTCCTTTATCTCGTTTATTTCTATTACTTCGTCTATTACGGTGCTATCTATTTCCTCATAACCGCCAGTATATGCTAACTCCTCCGCCTCTTGTGCGTTTTCAGCCCATACAAAGCCCTCAATAGTTACCGTTGCCACTCCTTTAAACTTGTAGCATCTATATTTACTCTCTTGTGGCTCTAGTGGTCTTTCTAACATTGTATTACTCCTCCTTTTTGTATAAGATGCCGTTACGCTCGCACTCTAGTAACTTCTCAACCTCATTAACTGGCTTTAGTGGTATTTCTACTACGTTTAAATTGCCGTCTTTGTCAAAGTGGTATACTTGCCCTCTAGTAAACTTAACGCTTGGCGTATGGTGGTTAAATAAGTTTGCGTAAATTGATAATTGCCAACTAACCGCCTCTTTATGTAGCCTATAAGTGGTTTTAATATCGCTTATAATATACTCGCCTTTTTCGTATAATATTAGGTCGCAAGTACCCGCCACTATATCGTTATATACTAGCCCCTCGCTTACTAATACCTCGCCTTTTGGTGTATTGATAAAGTTTAATAATTCAGTTGTAAAACCTACTTTACCCTCTTTTATATACTCCTCTATTTCTTTGTGAATATATGAGCCTCTTTGTGCCTTTGCTCTTAATACTTCACTTGCTACACCGCTATAATTTGGAGCCAGCCCGTGCTTTTGCATTAATGTTGTAACGCTTATTAGTTCTTTGCCGTCCTCGTTAAAATATTGGTGTGTGTCCTCTTTAAATGTAACCATTATTTTTTAGCCCCCATTGCTGCTAGTTTCATTTCTACGCATTTTTTAACTTGCTCGTTAGTTAATGCCTCTAATGGTGTTTTATAATATGCCGCAACGTCTTTTAATTTAATATCTAAACGTTGGCACTCATTTAATAAATGCGGTGCTATTGCTGGTGTTGCCGTTGTTGCCGTTGTTGCCCTTGTTGGTGCTGGCTTTGTTGTTTTAGCGCCTTTTAAGTCCTCGCTTGGGTTTTGGTCGGGATCCTCGCCCGTAACGATTTTATAAGCCTTTAATAATGCGTATTTGTCCGCATAAGTCATAGCCTTACCTACGCTCTTGTCGCCAGCATCTATACCGTCGCCGTATGTTGTTATGTCTATGTATTCGCTAGGGTTGTCAATGTTAATAAATCTATATACAACCTCCATACGTTCAAATAATTGTTTTTTTCCTCCAGCAGTTTCTAACTCGCCACTTTCAATAATGTTACGGTGTACTGGGTAACTATAAACTCTATACTTTGCCTCTAATGGTTTAACGGCTCTTAATACGTCCGCCTCGCCAACTGCTTTATATTTTGCTTGCCCTACTCCTACCTCTAGGTTTTTTGCTACCGTGCTTAATTCGTAACTAATAGCGCTTAAACGCTCGTAAATATTCATTGTTTTTACTTCCATATATTTTTTGCTCCTTTTCTTTGTTGCTTAATACTCTTAAATTAGATTTTTTTGTAGCCTCCATACTTCGCCGTCCTCCAATTTAAATACTTCTTGTAATGTTACCCAAAACATTTGGCTACCTCGTGTTTCGCCCATTTCAATACGGTTATACGTGCTTGTGCTTACGCCTAGTTTGTCCGCCATTTCCTCTTGTTTTAGGTTTTGTGTTACTCTAAATATTTTTAACTCGTGCCTCATTATTCCACCCCCTCTAACTCAACTATAATCTCTTTGTAATAATCATTTTTAATTATTACGCCCTCGTGTCCTTTTTCCCATTTTTCCGCATCTTTAACGGTGTATGTCATTCTTATATCAGTTGTTGGCGTTACTTTGTTAGTTACTTTGTTTCTATGTCCAAACGGCAACGCTGCAAAACTAAAATAGTCTATATTATTCTCTTTAGCCCATTGGTATATAGTTAACATTGCCTCTTTTAGTGTCTTTTTGTCTTTCATTATTTAACCTCCTCAATTTGAAAGTATTTTTTAACGTCCTCTAGTTTGTTGCGTTTACTTACTCTAGCAAACTCTTTGCCGTCCTTTAAAATTATGTAATAGTCTTTATTGCTGCTTGCATCTATTGTAAACATTACTCATTACCTCCTATATTGTTGCGAACCGACACATAACACCCGCATTTTAACGCATTGAGGTTAACAATTACCCACCTAACTAATTTTCGATTTGTTATAATGCACGTTTTAGAGGGTGTTACCTCGGTTTTACCCTACAAACTGGACATTTTAGGGGTAGCACATGGAGTTACCATTTATTACCAGTTAGGGTATTAGGCTTTTAACTGGAGCCTTAACCAGTGTGTTATTTTTTTACGTAATAGTTACCTACCGTTTTATGTCCACAATTCCAAATATCTTGTATAACTCCATTTACTATACACGTATGGTGGTTTGCTACCGTAACTAATACGCCCTCTTGCATTTCTTTATCAGTTAATATTTGGTCTAACTCGTCCACCGTGTATTTAGTGCCGTCGTATTGTCTTGGTTGTTTCATTTTCACATAACCAAACTTGGCTAATACTCTTTCCATTACTTGTTTGCTTGTTGGGTCGTAATAGCATTGTAACGCTTCCTCTACTTGAAGTTTTAACGCCTCCTCGTAACTAATACCTAATGTACCAACTAACGCCCTAGTGGAGCAGTCGCCAGTTTTACGCCCTTTTGGGTTTACGTTCTTATTTACATACTTAATCATATTCCTTTACCTCTTTTAACCTTTCCTTGCTCTCTATTTCACATAACGGCTTGCAACGTTCAATGGCTAGATTAAGGAGTAGCCTTTTAACTGGAGGCTTAACCAGTTTACTAGCACGGTGTTACAACCGCACAATATGCAAGTGCAACCATTTTATTATCTCTTATTCTTAAACACTCGCACCCGCCTAGTACGTCGCTTTTTTTAATCATAAAGCCACTAGCGCTAGGATCTTTGCATTTGAAATAAAATACAGTACCTACTTTTAAATCTCTAACCCATTTTGCCATATTCTTATACCTCTATACCTTTCTACCCTCTAGGGTTGCGCTTTATGGTTAAGCGCTAACCTTTACTAAATAATATGTGCCTTTTTGGTTTATTACTTCAATATTTGCTAGTGTTTTAATTTCCGCCATAGTCTTTGCCGTTGTTCTAATACCTACTACGTTTTCTCTATTGTTTTCGTATCTTGGCTTTAAAACAGTTAATTTAAAAGTTTCGTCATAATAACCAGTTGGTTGAGTTTTTAACCACTCCTCAAAACTATTTGTTTTTGCCTTGTTAATTTGTTCTAATACTTCATTTAATAATTGT
>JAZRNF010000070.1:0-3499 GCA_045648085.1 Christensenellaceae bacterium
TTTGTTTGTGTAAAAAAGAAATTAGAAGCAAGCAAGACAAGGCTCGCAAGGGCTTTTTATGAGATAGACCTTTTTGGTCGTCTAAGTCATAGACTGAAGCAGAAACGCAGTATTGCGACGCTTATAATTTGTTTCTTTGGATTTTACCGCTTATAGTTTTTGGCAATTCGTCACGGAAAACAACCACTCTTGGATATTTGTAAGGAGCGGTATGCTCTTTTACGTAGTTTTGAATTTCCTTCTTTAATTCTTCAGTACCTACGGTTCCCTTTGTTAAAACGATACTTGCTTTTACTACTTGACCACGAACTTCGTCGGGAACGGCGGAAACACCACACTCAAGAACGTAAGGAAGTTCCATAATAACGCTTTCAATTTCAAATGGCCCAATACGATAGCCACTTGACTTAATAACGTCGTCTACACGACCAACGTACCAAAAATACCCGTCTTCGTCACGCCAAGCAGTATCGCCTGTATGATATAAACCGTCGTGCCAAGCGTCATTAGTCTTTTCTGTGTCACGATAATATTCTCTAAATAAGCCACAAGGAACAGTTTTGTCGGTATGAATAACGATTTCGCCAACTTCACCTGCAGGAAGGCGTTTACCGTCACTATCAACAACGTCAACGTCGTATTGTGGGTTTGCTTTACCCATAGCACCGATTTTTGGAGTAGTGCCGTAAAGGTTTGCTATTGCAAGCGTAGTTTCAGTTTGACCAAAGCCCTCCATAATCTCTAAGCCTGTTGCTTCTTTAAATTTATTAAACACTTCAGGGTTTAACGCTTCGCCCGCAGTAGTCATATGGTGGATTGAAGATAGGTCGTATTTGCTAAGGTCGCCACGGATAAGCATTCTAAGCATTGTAGGTGGTGCGCAGAAAGTAGTTATATTGTATTTTGCAAACATAGGAAGAAGGTCGTTCTCGTCAAACCTATCAAAGTCGTAAACAAATACTGCGCCTTCGCAAAGCCATTGACCGTAAAGTTTACCCCATAAAGATTTACCCCAACCTGTATCAGAGATAGTTAAGTGTAAACCGTCACGCTCACAACAATGCCAATATTTAGCCGTCACGTAATGACCTAAAGCATAAGTGTGTTTATGCGATGCCATTTTAGGGTTGCCAGTTGTTCCTGACGTAAAGAACATAAGTGCAGACTCGTCACCACAAGAACAGTCTTTTTGGCGCTCAAATTTGCTTGAGAAAAGTTTATATTCTTTATCAAAATCAACCCAACCGTCTTTAGCGCCACCTACCATTATGAGTTTTTCTACTTGTGGGCATTTTTTAGCGGCACTTTCAGCGTACTCGTAAGTATCGCCGTCGGCAGTACATACGATTGCTTTTACGCCTGCAGCGTTGTATCTATATTCAAAGTCGTGCTCTTTAAGTTGGTTAGTTGCAGGTATAGCAACTGCGCCAAGTTTATGAAGCGCAACCATACAAAACCAAAATTGGTAATGGCGTTTTAGAACTAGCATTACCTTGTCGCCACGCTTAATACCAAGTGACGTAAAGTAGTTGGCAACTTGGTTAGACGCCTTTTTAATATCCTTGAAAGTAAAGCGCCTTTCAACCTTATTTTTATCAAGGTGGAGCATAGCAAGTTTTTCAGGGTATTTAGAAGCGATGCCGTCAACGATATCAAAACCAAAGTTGAAAGTATCGGTATTTTTAAAGTTGACAGATTGAAGTCTTCCTTCATTATCTTCAACCGTTTCAACAAACTTTTCACATACAAGTTTTTCACTTTCTTTTGCGCTAACAACACTTTTTCTAACAACGGTTTCGGCTGAATTGTCGCCAGACATTACGACTGCAACGAAAGTACAATCTTTACCGCCGATTGCTATCATACCGTGTGGAATAGATGAGTTGTAATAAATACTGTCACCTTCTTCTAATATTTCGGCGTGGTCACCAACTTGAATTTTAAGTTTACCATTTAAAACTAGGTCAAACTCTTGACCGCTATGAGTAGTTAAGTGAATAGGTTTATTTTCTTGACCTTGCGAATATTCGTAAGTCACGTAATAAGGCTCGGCAAGTTTGTCTTTAAATTTAGGGGCAAGGTTTGCAATATCAATACCGTCTTCCTTTGCAGTTTCTTGACCTTTACCTTTTCTTGTTACGGTATAAGTAGAAAGTTTAGCCGAACTACCTTCAAGTAATTCAGTCATTTCAACGTTAAACGCTAAAGCACACTTATGTATAAACGAAAACGGAATATCAACCTTTCCTGTTTCATAAGAAAGGTATGTTTGTTCGTCTACGTCTGTTTTTTCAGTCATTTCTTTTACGGAGAAACCAATAATTTCGCGCAACTCTTTAATTCTTGTTGCGACTTCCGATAACTGATTTAAAGTGTTGTTTGTGTTCATAGTTTAATACTCCTTGAAAAAATAAAAAAAGCTCGTCTCATACTTTGAGACGAACGATATTTCGTACGCGGTACCACCCAAATTGTAGTTTTTAACTACCACCTTCAGAGTCCAACAACTCCTATGCACTGACGTAGCAAACACGGAAAGCCTTACTTGACTAATCTTTTAGACTTTCGGCTCGGAAGTGATAAGATTACTACTCATTTTATTGGGATTACACCGCCCCCAACTCTCTGAAAAAAACGTTTTATAGAACCCGTCTTCGTCGTAGCCTTTACTATTTATTTAGGCAAAGTTTAGCACTTTAAGAATGCTTTGTCAAGCAATTTATAGCCCTTTCAAAAAAAATAATTAAAATTTTTAAATATATTAATTTAAAGGCTAAAATAAGGCCTTAAAAGGCAAATTAAAACATTTGTAAATTTATACCTTAAAATGGTATGGCTCAAATAATAATCGTAAATTTTTGCGAATTTTTTAAGAATATATGTTATTGAAAGAGTGGTTTACTCGTGTTAACATAAGCATACGGAATAAATTTATATTTATAAAATGCAGGCGTTCTGCATTTTTATGCTTTTTTGAAAAGCAAAATTCCCAATAAAATTATAAAAAAAGATAAAAATTTAGGAGGTTTTTATGTCTTTTATTTTAAAAAATTCTTTTCTTAATCACGATGATGATAATCAACCTTATTCAATAGAAGTTGAAAAAGACAATTTATATTATCATTTAAACGGCAAGTGTGACGAAAATGGTTATGCAATAACTTTCTCAGGCGCAAGGGCTTATGTAAATGTTCCAGAAGTTGAGACTTTTAATCTTAAATTAGACTTACTTCACTATCAAAACCACGCAAAAGGTTATAACGAAACTTTTGCTGTTTTATTTGGTTACGATAGGCGTTATAGAAACGGTTATCAATTAGAAGTGGTACATATTGAAAGTGGCTCAACTAGAATTAGGCTCATTAAGAAAACTGGTAAAGATACAGAAGTTATAAAAGAGCAAGATTACGACTTATATCAGGCTTGCAACGTAAAATATCCGTTATCACTTAGCGTTTCTAAGAACAATGTAAAATGTAATTTTTCAGGACTAGAATTT
>JAZRNF010000071.1:0-3065 GCA_045648085.1 Christensenellaceae bacterium
TTATTGCTTTGCCCATTACAAGTGCTAAAAGACAAGTCTACGGCAGGATATAAGGTTGATAAAAAAAGGACTAAGCAAATGCGAGTTAGACAAGGCAAACCCCGAAGTTAATACTTGCTGTATTAACGAGTGGGTTTAACACAGTATAACGATGCATTTCATTAGTCCTTTATCAACCGTTATCGTGACGTAGACTAATATCAATGGAACTTTCTAAACTCTTTTTTGAGCCTGTCAACTATTTTCTTTTCTAGCCTTGATATGTATGATTGTGAAATTCCAAGTAGGTCGGCAACTTCTTTTTGCGTTAGTTCTTCCTCTCCACCCAACCCATAGCGCAAACTCATAATTTGCTTTTCCCTAAAACTAAGTTTATCTATTGCGCTTTTTAAAATTTTACGCTCTTCAAAACTCTCTTGGTTTTTATAGACTATTTCAGGGTCCGTACCCAAAATATCGCTTAGTAGCAATTTATTACCCTCATAGTCAATATTTAAAGGCTCGTCTAAAGAAATTTCGCCTTTTTGTTTAGATATTTTTCTAAGGTGCATAAGTATTTCGTTTTCTATACACCTTGACGCATACGTTGCAAGTTTAATATTCTTATCACTATTAAAGGTATTTACCGCCTTTATAAGACCTATTGTACCAACGGAAATAAGGTCGTCAAGGTCAACGCCCGTATTGTCAAACTTACGTGCGATATAAACCACAAGCCTTAAATTATGCTCTATAAGTTCACCTTTAACACCCTTAACGCCCATTAAAAGTTCTTGTATTTTTTGTTGCTCTTCTTCTTGAGTGTACGCCTTAGGTAATGCTTCTGCGCTACCTACGTAAAACAGTGAATTAGATTGCTTTAAAAATACCTTTTTTATTAACCTTTTAAAAAACCCAATTATCTTCATTAACCCCTCACTTAAATAATGCGCTATGTAATAATAATTCGTAAACGTTTTCACTAGAAAAGTCAATAGACCCTTCACCTATCCACACGTTATTATATATATTCACGTTTAGCCCGTTATATATCAACAACTTGTCTACTTCGTAAACTTTTATTTTGTCTATACCGCTAACAGTAAATATTTCAACTGTTTTATATTTATTAGGTAGCGCCTTATTTTCATACAACTTTTTTATAAAATTTTTAGAAGATATTATTATGGGCATACCCGTAGACCTTTCGTAAAGATTATTACCACTATCAATAAACCCAGAAACTTTTAGTTTTTTACCGTTAATAACTATTTCGCATTTTCTAACGAAAGGCTCTATCCCCCTACTTTTACTTAAAGAGTTTATAAACCATACGACTATTTTAGAGCAAAAATATATTAAGGCTATGCTTAAACTAATAGGTAGTATAGAGTTGTTAAAGAGTAAAAAATATTTATTATAATCTATTTTTGCCAAGTTGAATAATGCGATTAAAAATCCACCTGTTATGGTGGTAAACGAAAAGAAAAAAGCCGTACCTAAAAAATACGTTTTTGCGCTTACGTATTTGCCACCAATTAGTACGATTATCATACCACTTATTATTTTAATAATAAAAATTAAAAAGTAAGTGCAATTTATAAGGGGTAAAAACACCCCGCATAAAGCACCGAATAAGGATGCAAAGATTTGCCTTTTAACGCTACTTTTTACCCTTGCACATTTTAGGCTAGACTTTAACAATATATAGTCTATAACAAAATTATCTAATAAGGCGTACTCTACGTAAATTTGCATAATTAAATTTTAATATATAATGGCATTAAAAAAAGAGTAGTTTTTGTAAAAACCTACTCTTTTTTGTCTAATTGAATTTTAAATTATTAATTTAATAAATCTAAATTGAAATATTTACTTTCATCGTTTGCTTTATCTATTGAATTTTCTAAGTCTAAGTAACTAGAATTTTCTTGATTACCTAAATACTCTTTTAATTCGCTAGTTTTAGCAACTTTTCCGGTACTATCAATAAACACCATTTCTCTAACCCTAATATCAGTAGAAAAACCTATCCAATATACTGTAATGCTAGTTTTTGGAGCAATAAAGTTAGTTTTATCTTGATAGTCGTAAACCTTAAACCAACCGTCTTTAGAATTTTTAATATCGCTAGAAGTTATAGTATAAGCCTTGTCGTTTTTGTTTAAAGATTCGTTTTGTTCACTATAACCAACGGTGACTTCAATCTTATCGCCTGCAAAGTCTGAAACGTTAATCCATACTTGACCTAAATGGTTAGTACCTAAGTTATCAAGTTCTAACTTGGTTTTAGCATACACTGTTAAACTTTCATCAGTTTCTTTATCTTTAAAAGACCTAACTTGCCAATAAGTTTTAGGCATATCTTTTTTATCATAAGAACCGTGGAATGTTGAAAGCACCCATTTATGATAACACTTAGGGTTTGCCACCGCCATACTGTCAACGATAAAACAGCCTAAAAGTAAAAAGGCGGCAACGATTACGCTAAGCGAAATAACGGCAATCCTTTTAATTAACTTTTTAGTGCTAGTTTTAGAATTTTTATTATCTTCTTTTTTTACATTACTTTTTTTCATAAAAACACTCTCTATTTTCTCGTAAGTTTTTCAAGTTCTCTCATAAACGTTGAAATATCTTTAAATGAACGATATACCGAAGCAAATCTAACGTAAGCAACTTCGTCAATATCTTTAAGACCATTCATAACCATTTCGCCAATTTCTTTAGAAGTCACTTCTTGATTTAAAGAATTGTATACTTGTTTTTGCACGTCTTCAACAAGTTTATCAATTTTAAACATTGGAACAGGTCTTTTTTCACAAGACTTGATAATGCCGCTTTTAATTTTGCTAGGGTCAAACGCTTCACGATTACCACTTGCCTTTATTACTAAAACGGGAGTAGTTTCAATAGTTTCATACGTGGTAAAACGCCTACCGCAACGCATACATTCACGGCGACGGCGAATCATAGTATTTTCATCAGTTGAACGAGAATCTATAACCTTGCTTTCTAAAAAGCCACAGTACATACATTTCATAAGTATACCTCACTTATATAAGTTTAACACATTTTAAAAAATA
>JAZRNF010000072.1:0-28011 GCA_045648085.1 Christensenellaceae bacterium
GGGCTTTAAGTTCTCTACCTACGCAACTTGGTGGATTCGCCAAGCAATTACTAGAGCGATTGCCGACCAAGCAAGAACGATAAGAATTCCCGTTCACATGGTTGAAACGATTAACAAACTTATCAAAGTATCCCGTCAACTTCTTCAAGAATTCGGTAGAGAACCGTCCCCTGAAGAAATTGCTCAGGCTATGGGAATAACGGTTGAAAAGGTTGTTGAAATTCAAACTATCGCTCAAGACCCCGTTTCACTCGAAACGCCTATCGGCGAAGAAGAAGACAGCAACTTAGGTACGTTTATTGAAGACGAAAACGCCCAATCTCCAAGTGACGTTGTTGCGTTTAGTATGCTTAAACAACAACTCATTTCAATACTTGATACTTTAACTCCAAGAGAAGAAAAGGTATTAAGATTAAGATACGGTATTGACGACGGTAAACCAAGAACCCTTGAAGAAGTTGGTAAAGAGTTTAACGTCACTCGTGAAAGAATAAGACAAATTGAAGCAAAAGCACTTAGAAAGTTAAGACACCCATCGCGTTCTAAAAAACTTAAAGAATATTTAGAGTTATGACAAAACGTTTAAAAGTTCTTACTTCATACATAACAAATTGTGATGTTTTTGCCGACGTTGGTTGCGACCACGGTTTTGTTAGTGAGTTCGTTTTAAAAAACAATTTAGCAAAAACTGTAATCGCGACAGACGTTTCTAAACCAAGTTTACAAAAGGCAATAAACTTGCTATCTAATTATCCTAATTTTATCGCTATTCACTGTGATGGTTTTACTGGTGTAGATAACCAAGTTGACCAGGCGATAATATCAGGTATGGGCGGGGAAGAGATTGTTAAAATTCTGTCTTCTACGACCATTAAACCTAATAGACTTATATTATCTCCACAAAAAAACACTTATAAAGTAAGAAGATATTTAGTGGAAAACGGTTATAAAATATTAAAAGACTATACTATAAACGACGATAAGTTTTACGACGTAATCGTGGCTATACTTGGTAGTGACAAGTATTTAGAAGACGAGTTGGTTTTTGGTAGAGATAACCTTAAAAACAAAAATATTGATTTTGTTAATAAAATCAAAAACGATATAAGGCTTAAAGTAGAAATATTAAAAAATCCTAGTTTTTCTAGCGATGCTAAAGTTCTAATTCAAAACGAATTAACAAAACTAAAGGAAATTATAAATGAAAATTAACGAGTTTGTAGGTTTACTTGAAAATTACGCTCCGCTCAAACTTTCTAGCGACTTTGTTAAACTAATAAACGGCTATGATAATAGTGGTGTAATAGTAGACTTAAAAGAAGATATTACAGGCGTTGTGTTTAGTCTTGACTTGACTAAAAAAGCCGTAGATACAGCAATAGAAAAAGGCTATAACCTTATTGTCACTCATCACCCCGCTATATACTCTCCTATATCTAACATTAGCGCAGATAGTCCTATATATTTAGCAATTAGCAACAAAATAGGCGTTATATCTTTCCACCTTAATTTAGATTGCGCAAAAGAAGGTATTGACTATTGTTTGGCAAAGGGTTTAGGCGCAACTAGCCAAGATATAATGCTAAGTTTAGGCAATGGCGTTGGCTACGGTAGATTTTTTAGCGTTAAAGAGCAAACGTTTAACGATTTTGTTGAGTTTTTCAAGAAAGAGTTTAATTCAAATAAAGTATTAGCATACGGAAATTTAGAAGACAAAATTAAAAATATAGCGTCGTTTTGCGGTTCGGGGTTAGACGAACAAACTATATTAAACTCAACAAGTGCCGACGTTTTAGTTTCGTCTGACGTTAAACATCATTTAATATTACTAGCAAACAGTCTTAACAAAAAACTTATGGTAATAACTCATTACTCAAGCGAGTTTTACGGATTTAAACATTTTTATAAAAATATTATTGGCAACTTAAAATTTGGTACTATTTTAGTTGAAGAAGAGTATTACTTTTAATTTGCTATTTGGAGGTTTATTATGAATAAACAAATAGAGCAACTTATTACTTATCAAGACGTTGACAAACAACTCAAACAACTTGAAGACGAACTTAGAAAAAGTGAAGAATCACAAAAATTCTTAACTGCTAAAAAGTTCTTATCTACAGTTGACGATACTTTAGTTAATCTTGAAAACAAAGCAAAAGTTATAGTTGATGCCTACAATATCACTATGGGCGAGATTGAAAAATTAAAAAATCTTGCTAACGAATATGCTAAAAACGTAGAAAGTTGTGAAAATGATAACGAACTTAATTATTTAAAGAAAAAATTCCAAGCAACGCTTGATAGTTTAAGTAATTTTGAAAATAAATTAAACACGTTATCAAGTGATATGGAAGAACTTTTAAAAGAGTTTTCTAAACTTCGTAAAACAACGTCTACAATGCAAGCGCAATATAAAGAGTATGGACCTAAGTTCAAAGAACTTAAAGAATCTAAAGATACTCAAATGAACGAACTTAAGGAAAAGTTAAATGAAATTAAAAAGAATATTGACCCTGGGCTTATGGAAAAATATAACGTAAGGCGTAACGATAATAAATTTCCTATCGTTTACGAAGTTGATGTTTCAAATAAACAACCGTATTGCCCTGCCTGTGCAACGTTGCTTTCAATAAATGCGGTAAACGAACTTTCTACTGGCACGGTAAAAGAGTGTGAAAGTTGTAGAAAGTTATTGTATGTTTTAGAAAAATAAATTTTATTTAGTCAGGAGAAAGTGTATGAAACTTAATTACAAAAGAGTATTATTCGTAGGCTTCGCATTTTTCTTAATTTGTGCATTTTGGCAAGCGTACGATTCAATTGTTCCTATGATGCTTGTTAACAAGTTTGGTTTAAACCAAACTGCATCGGGTGCAATAATGGCGTTAGATAACGTTTTAGCCGTAGTTTTATTGCCAATATTTGGTTCTTTATCTGATAAAACGAATACTAAATACGGTAAAAGAACACCTTATATTTTAATAGGTACAGTTTTAGCCGTAGTTGCGTTTATGGGTATGACTTTTGCTGATAACGCTCAACTTAATAACTTATATCATAATAAAGACAAAGCCTATTTTGTTGAAACGGTTTGGGAAGAAAATAATTCAATAACTTTAGTTGAAGGCAATAATAAAAACAACACTATAAAAGTTAAAGACTATATGTCTAAAATCTATTACAATAAAGATTATAGTGAACTTTCTGATGGTGAAAAGACTACCTTATTTGAAAATTTTGTGACCATATCTCAAGATAATAAAATAATGTACGCATACGATAGTAATGCTAATATTTACAAAATTGATAATAGTTCAAAAAATAGCATATACACTAACGTTTTCGTACCTGCAAGAACTGCTCATTCTTGGAATATAACAAAATCTAACCCTGCGCCAATTATTATATTTATAGTAGTTTTATTTATAACTTTATTGTCAATGTCAGTCTTTAGGTCACCTGCCGTTGCGCTTATGCCTGACGTGACTGTTAAGCCACTACGCTCTAAAGCAAACGCAGTTATCAACTTACTTGGAACTGCAGGCGGTATATTAGTTTTACTTTTAGGTATAGTGTTTGGTACGGGTAAGATAAACAATCAAATGATGTCTTATAGCGTATTCGTTTTAGCAGTCGTACTTATAATGGTTTTCGGATTAGCGATGTTTATCTTTAAAGTTCGTGAGAAAAAATGGGCTGCCGAAATGGAAGAAGAACAAGCAAAACTTGACGCCGAGGAAGCAAAAAATCAAACAACCCAAACAACTATAACTAACGAAGTTAAAAATGAAAAATTAAATAAAGGTAAACTTATATCATTATTACTTATTTTAGCGTCGGTTGCATTATGGTATATGGGCTATAACGCAGTCACGTCAAAATACTCGTTATACTCAACCACAGTTTTAGGTAAAGACTACAATACTACTTTATTAATCGCTCAAGCGGCGGCTATAGTTTCATATATTCCAGTTGGTTTAGTTGCTAGCAAATTTGGTAGAAAGAAAACTATTTTAGCAGGCGTACTTTGCTTAGGTTTAGCGTTCTTCTCAGCAATATTTATCCGCTCTAATTCTCCAGGATATATTATGTATATAATATTCTCATTAGCGGGCATTGGTTGGGCAACTATAAACGTAAACTCTTTCCCAATGGTTGTAGAACTTGCAAAAGGCTCTGACGTTGGAAAATATACGGGCTATTACTATACTGCAAGTATGGCGGCACAAACGTTAACGCCAATATTATCAGGTGTTGTTATGGATTTAGTTGGTAATATGTTGCCATTATTTATCTACGCTACAATTTTCGTATTAGGCTCTTTCGTTACAATGTTCTTTGTAAAACACGGCGATAGTAGACCTGAAAAAAATAACGATTTATTAGAAAGTTTTGATACTGACTAAAATAAAAATTTACAAATAAAACAAGTTAATACGTTTGAAATAAAACACGCAATTAGAGAGATTGTTATCCCTTTAGTTGCGTTTTTATTTTTGCATTTTAAATAATAAACTGCAGAGATATAAAACACCGTTTCAGACGAGCCGAATATAGAGCACGCTAGTTTAGCAATATAACTGTTTGCCCCGTTAGTTTTAATAATTTCGCTAAGTAAAGCAAAACTACCGCTACCTGAAAAAGGTTTAATAATAATTAGTTTTATAAGTTCTTTCGGTATTCCTAAAAATGTAAAAAATGGTGATACGACTTTTATAAAAAAGTCACTAAGCCCACTAATTTCAAACAGTTCGCTTAAAAGTAAAATTGCTAAAATATACGGGAATAGTGATATGACAAGAGATATAGTTTCTTGCGCTCCTTTTATAAAATAGTCGTATGTATTTTTTTTAGTTGTAAATGAATATAAAAAGAGTAAAATTAGCAATGCAGGAACAATATAGGCGTAAAACTTCATGCAAGCACCTTTACTAAAACAATGCCGATAAAAGTTGAAATTATCGTTGCAATTAAGGTTGGTATAAATATTTCATATGGGTTATTTGAGCCTAATTCTCTTAGCAGTTGTAATACTGAAATAGGTATTATTTGTATTGACGTTGCCGATATAACAAATAGCATAGTTTTGCCATATTCGTTATTTTTGTTTTCTAATAATTGCATGCTGTCTATCGCAAGCGGTGTTGCAACACCGCCAATTCCAAGCAAGTTTGATGCAAAACATAACGATAGATTGTTTAGCGTTTCTTCGTCTTTTGTTTTTATAAGTTTAGATATTATTGGTTTTAATAATTTAGATATTTTTTCGCTAAGTTTAGTCTCTTGCAAAATCTTAATAATTCCAAGCCAAACGGCGTAAACGCAAATTAGCGTAAACGATAATTCAAGTGCTTTTTTACTAGCAGTTGAAAAGACTTCTAAAATAGCGCTAGGGTTTTTAATAGAAAGTAGGGTTAAAGAGAGTAAAGTTATTAAAGTAAATATAATATTCATAGTTTAAACTATGAAAATTATTGATTTTTTATCCGTTTAATGTTATAATATTTTAGAATTTATATACAGGGAGTATATATTTTTTTAATTGGAGGTTTTTTTATGGATAAAAATACGTTTTTTATAACCACGCCTATATATTACCCAAGTGGTAATTGGCATATTGGTCATTGTTATACAACTGTTGTTTGCGATGCTATTGCTAGGTTTAACCGAATGCTTAAAAAAGACGTTTTTTTCCTTACCGGAACAGATGAGCACGGTCAAAAAATTGAAAAGAAAGCATTAGAACAAGGTTTAACTCCTATTGAGTTTATAAATCCACTTGTAAACGGCCTTAAAGACATTTGGCGTGAACTTGATATTTCATATGATAAGTTTATAAGAACTACTGACGATTATCACGTAAAGTCAGTACAACAAATTTTTAAACAACTTTACGACAAAGGCGAAATATATAAGTCAGAGTACGAAGGTTGGTATTGTACTCCTTGTGAATCTTTTTGGACAGAGTCTCAATTAAAAGACGGTAAATGTCCTGACTGTGGTAGGGAAGTTCAAAAGGGCAAAGAAGAAAGTTATTTTTTCCGTTTATCAAAGTATGCAGATAGAATTTTAAAACTTTACGAAGATAACGAAGGTTTCTTAGAGCCAAAGTCAAGAATTAACGAAATGGTTAATAACTTTATAAAACCAGGTCTTCAAGACCTTTGCGTATCTCGTACGACTATTAAGTGGGGTATTCCTGTCACTTTTGACGAAAAGCATACCGTTTACGTTTGGGTTGATGCTTTAACTAACTATATAACTGCGCTTGGCTACGGTTCTAACGACGATAGTTTATATCAAAAATATTGGCCTGCCGATTTACAAATGGTAGGTAAAGAAATAGTTCGTTTCCACACTATTATTTGGCCTGCAATTTTAATGGCTCTTGATATTCCTGTATCTAAAAAGGTTTACGGTCACGGTTGGCTTTTAATCGGTGGCGATAAACTTTCAAAAAGTAAAGGTGAAAATATTAAAACAGAAATTACAGACCCTAAGGAACTCGTTGATAGATACGGCTCTGATGCTTTAAGATATTTTCTGCTTAGAGAAATTCCTTTTGGCAACGACGGTGTTTACACTAACGAAAGTTTGCTTAAACGTATAAACGGTGACTTATCTAACGATTTTGGCAATCTTGTTTCACGTACTACCGCAATGATAAACCAATATTTCGGCGGTGTATTGCCTAAACCTACTGACTTTACTGACCTTGATAAGGAAGTAATTTCTACAATAGACAATGCTTTTGGTCTTGTTAAAAACAGTATTGACGCTATTGACGTTCCTAATGCTTTAGTAGAAATATTTAAGGTAATTCAAAGGGCTAACAAGTACATTGATGAAACTGAGCCTTGGAAATTAGGTAAAATGCCTGAAATGAAAGAAAGGCTTCAAACTGTTATGTACATTTTAGCGGAAAGTATAAGGGTATCTGCTATTTTATTAAAACCGTTTATAACAAAAGCACCAAACGTAGTACTTTCTTTCTTATCAATAAACGGCGAAGAAATAAAAGACTTTGATACCGCTAAGTTTGGCGTATTAAAAGAAGGCACTCAAATTATCAAAGCACAACCTGTGTTCCCTAGAATTGACGTAAAAAAAGAAATTACCGAAATTGAAAATATGATGCTAGAAAGACACAAAAAGCAAAAGGCGATTGAAAAGTCAAAAGAAGTAAAAGAAGTTAAGGAAGAAATTATGGAGAAAAAACCTGAAATTACCATTGATGAATTTTTCAAAACTGAACTCAAAGTGGCGTTAGTGACTGCTTGTGAAAAAGTTGAAAAGTCAAATAAACTTTTAAAACTCACTCTTGATTTAGGCGATGAAGAAAGAACTGTTGCATCAGGTCTTGCCAATTACTATAAGCCTGAAGAATTAGTAGGTAAAAAGGTAATATTAGTTAGCAACTTAAAACCTGCTAAATTATGTGGCGTTGTAAGTCAAGGTATGGTGCTTTGCGCTGAAAAAGACGGTAAAGTTGTAGTCGTATCTCCTGAAACTGATATGCCACAAGGAGCAATAGTTTGTTAACTTATTTAGATACTCATACTCATTTAGTTGATTATAAACTCGCTAGCAATATAAATGCCATTAGGCAAAACTATTTGAATTGCGGTTTAAAATTTGTAGTTGATACGGGTTGCGGACTTGAAAGTAGTACTCAATGTAAAATAAATGCTGAAAAGTATAGTGAGGTTTATTTTACAGCAGGTATTCACCCTGAAAACGCAAGCGAGTTTTTAGTTGACTTATCTAAAATTAAAAAGTTGCTTATGCACCCAAAGTGTATAGCGCTTGGCGAAATAGGGCTTGATTATCATTACGAAGGGTATAACAAAGTAAAACAAATTGAACTTTTTGAAAATCAAATATATCTTGCTAATCAAATGGGTTTGCCGATAGTTGTTCATTTAAGAGATGCTTGTGGCGATATGCTTGACGTTATAAAAGGCAATAAAAACTATTTAAACAACGGTTTTTTAATGCACTGTTTTTCTGAAAGTTATGAAACGTCAAAAATATTATTAGACCTAGGTGCTTATTTTTCTTTCGGCGGGGTAGTCACCTTTAAAAATTCTAAGCGTAGCGAGGTTGTTAAAAAAATACCACAAGATAGGTTGTTGTTTGAAACAGACGCTCCTTACTTAACTCCGCACCCATTTCGCGGTCAAATTAACGAGCCTAAAAACGTAATTTACGTCTATAAGTTTGTAAGCGAGTTGTTGGGTGTAAGCGAAAGCGTACTTTGCGAAAAAGTTCTATCAAACTTTAAAAACTTATTTAAAAAAATATGTAGCCAAACTAATTAGTTTGGCTTTATCAATCGTAAAATACAAGCAAGTTGCAAAAATAGTTTTTGTACTTTTGCTCTCTCTATTATTATTTACAAAAGGTTATTTTTTATTATGGAAATTAAAAAAATTTTAAAAGATAATAACTTTATATTTGAAAAAAAGTATGGTCAAAACTTTTTAACTGACGAAAATTTATTGTCGTCGGTAGTAAAAAGTTCGGGCGTTGATGGTAATTCTACAGTAATTGAAATTGGCGTTGGTGCAGGTACTTTGACAAGGGAAATTGCAAAGCAAACTAAAAAGGTCTACGGCTTTGAAATTGACTATAAGTTAAAACCTATTTTAAAAGAAACCTTAAAAGACTTTTCTAACGTAGAAATTATATTTCAAGACATAATGAAAACGCCAATAGACGAAATAGAGAGTTTAATTGGTGAAAAGTACACTTTAATAGCAAATCTGCCTTACTATATAACTACGCCTATCATTATGAAATTTATTGAAGAGGCTACGAACTGTGAAAGGATAGTTGTGACTATTCAAAAAGAAGTTGCTGAAAGAATATGTGCTAAACCAAAAACTAGCGATTACGGGGCTATAACAGCGTCTATAAACGCCGTTGCGGATAGTGAGATTATTGAGTATATTCCAAGAGAAAAGTTCTTACCAGTGCCTAACGTTGACTCTAGCGTAGTTAAAATTACTCTTAATAAAAACAAATACGATATCTACGATATAAAAAAATATCGCACCTTGGTGAAAAGTGCGTTTGCAATGAGAAGAAAAACTTTATTAAACAATCTATTAAAGGGCTATAACCTTGATAAAGGGCAAATTGAAGAGTTGCTTAATAAACTAAACATACCTTTAAATGCACGTGGCGAAGAGTTAGACGCTACCGATTATATTTCTTTACTTAATGAGTTAAAAGAGTTAAAGGTATAAAAATAGCCCTAAAATTAGGGCTAAAAATGATAACCCGCTTGCGCCGTACATTGAGAAATTTTAACCCGCTTTTAGCAGGTGGGTATTCTGTTTACTGGTTTAGACTTTTCAGTTAATAGAGGTTCAAAAACGCTCTTGAAATACGCTTAGACAGTAAAACGCAAATTCCCTTTTCTTATAATGTGGATAAAACAAATCTCCGCCTCGCACGCAGCAGGCAATATCTATAAATAATTATATATAAACAGTATGAGCGTGTCAACTGTTTTTTATTCAAAGGAGAGTATATGAATTTAACAATTTTAGGTAAATATGGTCCGTTTTCAGTAAACGGGGGTTGTACCTCCAGTTATCTTGTTAGCGAAAATGAAAGCGCTTGCTTGTTTGACGTAGGTGCGGGAACTGTTTCAAGGCTATTAAAAAGTGTTGATATAGATAATTTAAAGTTTGTGTTTTTAAGCCATTTACATTTTGACCATATTAGCGACCTTGGTGTTTTATCGTATGCGATTACTTTTTTAAAGAAAGATAAAAAGGTAAAACTATATTATTTTGACGACGGGTCTGAAAATGCTTCTTACGTTAAATCGTTTAACGCTTTTGACCTTGTTTGTCTTGAAGAGAATAAAAAGTATAAGGAAGACTGCTTTGAATTTTCTTTTTATAAAATGACTCACCCTGTAATTTCACACGGGATAAAAATTACCGCTAATGGTAGAACGTTAGCATATACGGGCGACACGACTAAAAATGATAATTTAAAAAACTTATATGCTAATGCTAATTTAGTTGTTGCTGACGGTGCGTTTTTGTCAAAAGATTTTAACGAGTCAAAGCCACATATGTCAATAAAACAAGTTTGTGATTTAGCAAGCGAGTTTAAGACGAAAACAATAGTTTCACATATAAATTATCTGTATTCTGATTTGCAAGTTGAAGAAGAATTAAAAGGTTGCAAGTTTGCTGTTTTAGCAAAAGAACTAAATACCTATACCGTTTAAAATAAGTGGATACAAAAGAAGTTTTGATAAACAAAAGACCTGCGCTCATATTAGCGCTTGCCGTCTTAGTTACGGTGCTTTTATCGTTATTGTCTATAATAGTAAACGAAAAACTGTATTTAATAATACTATTAGTTGCTTTTTTAGTTGGCACCACGTTTATAATTTTATTTTTAAAGGCTAAAAGTATAAACGGCGTAATAATTATTAGTATATCGCTAATTTTATCTTTGATTATTGGTGTAAAATCGGTAGTTGTAGTAAACGATTATAATAAGGCTATTTTAAATGGCAACGTTAGTATCGTAGGTACTGTGTGTGATATATCAAATAAGTTTTATTATGAAGACGAGTGTTATAGACAAGTCACCGTCAAAACTAATATAAATAATAAAAAAATTAAGGTAAGATTTAACGTTGACGGTAATTGTGACGTTTATTTAGGCAACTATATCTACGCTAAAGGCGATATTTATAAATACGATATCTATAACAATGGTAAACTAAACGTTGGCTATTTAACAGATAAAGTTTATTACGGAGCAAACGTTTACGATTATTCAATAAATTCAAATATTATAAACGGCAACGTAAATAAGTTAAAATTTAAAATATTAAACGGTCTTAAAATCGTAATGCCGTCTTATTACGGCGTTGCATACGCAATGCTTTTTGGCGAAACTGCTTATATGTATGGCGAATTACTTGAAGACTTTAGAAGTATGGGTATTGCCCACGTCTTTGCAGTATCTGGGCTACATATTTCGTTTTTGTTTTTATTTATATCCTTTTTATTTAAAGTTTTAAAAATTAAAAGCGTAGTAAGTTTTATATTGACAAGTATTATCTTGTTTTTATACGTTGGTGTTTGTGGTTTTTCATCGTCTTGTATAAGGGCGTTTGTAATAGTTTTAGTCGTTGGGTTAGCAAGGCTGTTTTATCTTAAACCTGATAGGCTTTCTTGCTATCTAATAGCCTTTATTTTAGCGGTTATCGCTAATCCTTTTGATTTTTATTCGGTAGGGTTTAAATTGTCTTTTATAGTCTACTTTGCAATAGTCTTTTTTAATAAACCTTGCGAAAAATTATTATCTAAAATATTTTTTAATAAACTAGCAAGTATTATATCTCCGTGCATTGTCGCATATATAGCGTCACTACCTTTACTTATTGATAATTTCGGCTCGGTTTCCTTATTTTCAATGCTATTTAATATGGTGTTTGTTCCAATACTTGGCTTTAACTATATTTTAGTTTTTATATTGGCGCTAGCAATTTGTATCCTGCCGTTTTATGTAATATTTTCTTATATTCCAAATATTATTTTTGCAATTACTTCTTACGCAATTAGTTTATTAAACGTAAATATGTTTATGCTTAATAATATTGCGTTTAAAGGGTCAATATTTCCGTATTATATTTTGTTTATAGGAAACAGTGGATTTTTAAATTTAACTAAACGCTACAAGTTGATTTTTAACGTAATTACTATAACGGCGTTTGTTTTACTTTTTATATATATAAATTTTTATATATAATATTGATTTTTACTAATTAAAATGTTAAAATGTTTACGAGGGTTAAAAAGTGGTATTTTCTGAATTAAAAAAGAGTTTACAAGACGGCGTTAAGCCTATATATCAAATTTATGGTAAAGACGCTTTTTTAAGGGAAAATGCGCTTAGGCTTTTAAAAGAAGGTTTTTTATCTGAGCCCGATTTAAACTTAAACAACTATCTTGGGCAAGACGTTAAGGAAGACTATGAGTCTTTTTGCAACGCTTGTAGAAGTTATCCGTTTATGAGTGATAAAAGGTTTATAGTTGTTAGAGAGTATAGTCCAACTCAAAAAGAACTTTTATCAAAACAATTAAAACCAATATTTACCGAGCCTGAAGAAATGACGGTTATAATTATTATCAACGAAAAAAAGTGTGAGGCATTATCTAAACTTCCAACAGTCACTAGCGTTGATTGTGAAAAGGCGGAAGAAGATTTAATAGTTCGTTGGATAAGGGCGGAAGGCTTAAAAAACAAAGTTATATTTAGTAAAGAATCTTGCTTAAAACTAATAGACTATTGCTCTTATGATATGACTAAAATTAGTACTGAAACTTTTAAACTTATAAGTTTTGTTGGTCAGGGCGGTGAAGTTAGTGTAAATACTATTAGTGAAATTTCAACTAAAGATACTGATTTTGAAATTTATGAGTTGACAAACTATATAGCTGAAAATAAAAAGTATGAAGTCTTTAACACTCTTAAAGAAATGCTTAATAAAAACCAAGATAAGCAAAGGCTTTTTATATCTATATATTATCATTTTAGAAGATTGTTGCATGCGTCAATATCTAATTCTAGCGATAGTGAACTTGCGTCTAACCTAGGCGTTAAAGATTTTGCAATTAAAAAGGCAAGGCAACAGGCAAAAAAATTTACGCCAAAAAGATTAAAAGAAATTTGCGATAAACTTAGTTATTACGACGGCGCGTTTAAAAGTGGTGAAGTGACTTTAGATACGGCGCTTTGGAATTCTATATTTAGCGCTATAATAAGTTAAGGGGGGTTAAAATGTTATCGTTTTTTACAGAGAATATATTGCCAATAATAACAAATATTGGTACAAATGAGTTTATTGTTTTAGGTATATTTTTCCTAGCCATTTTAACTTTGCTTAATTTACTTTCAAAGAATAACGCTTTTAAAATAACCGTTGTTTTTGTATTATACGTAATTTTAGTAAGCGCTCTTGCAATACTACTTAAACTTCAAACGATAGAATATCTATTACTTATAGTATCGTTTATAATTTGCGTTGTTGTTATGTTTTCTACCGAAATTAAAAGAAACGTTTGGATAAGAAAAAACCCTAAAATAGTATCTACAGACGTTGCTAGCGCAGTTAGAAACACTCAACAAATTGTCAATAAAAATATAAATGAGATTATAAAGGCGCTTCAAAACATGTCTAAAAACGACGTTGGCGCAATACTGGTTTTATCAAACACAAAAATACCTACGTCTATAATTGATAGTGGTGTTAAGATTGATAGTGATATCTCTAGTGCGTTGATTGAAAGTATTTTCTTCCCTAAAACCCCACTTCACGATGGTGCTATTATTATTCAGAACGACAAGATACAAGCAGCAGGTTGTTTCTTGCCATTATCTCAAGAGACTGATTTGCCTAAAGAATTAGGTACACGTCATAGAGCAGGTCTTGGCGTGACTGAAGTCCTTAACGTGACTGCAATTATCGTATCAGAAGAAACAGGTATTATCTCAATAGCAAAGGGTGGCAAAATCACTAGATATGCCGACTCTGAAATGCTTAGAAAAACCTTAAAAGAATACTATTGGCAAGACCTTATAGGTACGACTAAAGAAGGTAAAAATAATAAAGGGGGATTGATTTAATGAACGAGCGTAAAACTAAATCTAAAGTATTGTTGGTAATGGCTAACGTTGTTATTTCAATCGTTCTTTCTTTAGTTATTTTTATTACATTTAAAACTTTACTTTAATTTAATATTTTAATAATAAAATAAAGCATAGAAATAATTTTTAAAGTGTTTACTTTACTTAATTATTAATCTATGCTTTTTTTGTTGTATTTTTTTATCATCAAGCATATATATAAACGACTAAAACTTTTAGTATTTGACAACATAAGTCAAAATATAACAGTTTTCTTTTTATATAATATTGGGGTGCTTAATGATAATTAGTTTTAAAAAATCAACGGCTATTATTCTTTTATTATTGGTTATAGGTCTTTTGGGTTTAACAGGTGCAGTAAAGTATACTGGTGCTACTACCGTTTATTATAACGGCACAACTAAAAAACTTCCTATATATTCAGTAGACCGTAGCGATAATAAAATTTCAATATCGTTTGACTGCGCTTATGGAGCCGACTACACTAAAGGTATTTTAGACGTACTTGACGAGTATAACGTAAAATGTACTTTCTTCGTAGTTGAATTTTGGGCAAAAAAATATCCTGATTTAATGAAAGAGATTGTTAGTCGTGGGCACGAGATAGGAACGCACTCGGCAACTCACCCTAAAATGTCAAAACTGTCAAAAAGTGAAATTACAAATGAGTTAACTACGTCAATAGACGCTATAACTGAAATTACAGGTCAAAAAGTGACGTTGTTTAGAGCGCCTTTTGGCGATTATGATAACGACGTATTGTCCGTTGCCGAAAGTATGGGCTTATATACTATTCAGTGGGACGTTGATAGTATTGACTGGA
This sequence comes from Christensenellaceae bacterium, assembly GCA_045648085.1. Classification (GTDB taxonomy): domain Bacteria; phylum Bacillota; class Clostridia; order Christensenellales; family Borkfalkiaceae; genus HGM11412. The sequence continues at coordinate 14,513 of JAZRNF010000072.1, forward strand.
AAGACGTATCGGCTAAAGATATTACAAATAGAGTTGTTTCAAAAACAAAAAGTGGTTCAATAATTCTATGTCATAATAACGGGTTGCACACTTTAGAAGCGTTGCCGTACGTACTTAGCAATCTACAAGAAAAAGGTTATGAGTTTCAAAAAATATCAAATCTCATTTATAAAGAAAACTATAAAATAAATTCGTTTGGAGTCCAAACGCTTAAATAACAATGGGGGTTATAATGAATAACGTTGAAAAACAAAACAATAAAGTATACATTAAAGGCGAAATAGTGACCGAGGCACGTTTTTCGCACGAACTTTACGGCGAAGGCTTTTATGAAATGGACGTTTTAGTTAAAAGATTGTCAGGTCAGGCAGACGTATTGCCTGTCACTATTTCTGAAAGACTTATAGAAAGTGGGAATTTAAAGGTTGGCTCTAAACTTAGTGCTTTAGGTCAGTTTAGAAGTTATAATAAACAAATTGATGGCAAGTCAAAACTAATGCTAACGGTTTTTATAAGAGAAGTTTTAGAGTACGACTATTCTAAAAATCCTAATAATATAGTATTATCGGGGTATATTTGCAAACCGCCTATATATAGGACTACACCGTTTAATCGTGAAATTGCCGACGTGTTAATTGCCGTAAACAGGGCTTATAATAAAAGCGATTATATACCTTGTATTGCTTGGGGTAGAAACGCAAGATTTGTTAAAAATTTACAAGTAGGCGAAAGAGTTTCGTTATCTGGTAGAATACAGTCAAGAGAATATCAAAAAAAGATTAGCGAAAGCGAAACAAAATTATTGACGGCATACGAAGTTTCAGTATCAAAACTTGCCGCCTACGATAACGTTGATTTCTTTGATTTAGAAAAAGAGTTTGACATTGAGTGCGTATCTCAAGAGAAAGAAACTGTTTAATATTGACAATAATTACAAATATTGATATAATGAGTGTGGCTTTTATGGTTGCACTCGTTTTTTTTAGGTAAAATATGAAAGGTTTATACAAAATTGCAGATTTATACGTTTTAATTGAATATAGGTATAATTACACTAAAAAATTTTTAGAAAGTTATTTATCAACCGATAACGCTTTGCCTGATATCGTTTTGACGGTCTTAGATAGCGATTTAGAGTATGAGTTAAATTTTGCTGAAATTAAAATTTTAGACGTTGTAGAGTCTTCTTGTATTTTAAGAAAATTAGCGTATGAAATAACTACTAAATTTAGCGGTGTCTTATTTCATGCCTCTAGCATAGCCTATAATAATAAAGCGTTTATGTTTACTGCTAAAAGCGGTACGGGTAAATCAACTCATACACGCAATATTAAAAGCGTTTACGGCGACAAAATTACCTATATAAACGACGATAAGCCTATTATAAGATATTTTGCTAGTGAAGATAAGTTTTACGTTTACGGTAGTCCGTGGAACGGCAAGCATATGCTTTCAAATAATATTAAAGTCCCACTTGAAGCGGTTATAAAACTAAATAGAGGAGATATAAACAAGGTTGAAAAGGAAAGTTCACTTAATGCTTTAAATTTCTTGTTAGAACAGTCTTATTCAACAAATGATAAAGAAATGGCGGTAAAACGCTTAGACGTTATTACAAAAATGCTAGAAAAGGTTAAATTTTACAATTTGACCTGCACTAAAGACGCGTCGTCTTCTAGTATTACGTATACTAAAATTTTAAACGGGGGTATTTATGAAGATAAATAACGATTTTATCTTAAGAAAAATAAACAGCGCTGACGGTGAGTTAAACGTTGTTATTGCCGTTGGCAAAATGGCTGATAAATTAAACGGTTATTTAACGTTAAACGGTTCTGCTTTATTTTTATGGAAAGAACTTGAAAAGGGCGTAAAGGAAGAAGATTTAGTAAACGCTTTACTTAAAGAGTTTGACGTTTCTTTAGAAGTTGCTAAAAACGACGTTCAATCTTTTATATCTACCATTAGAAATATGGGGGCGCTTGATGAGTGAAATTTTGATATCTGAGTCTTTAAAAACTAAAGGTTTTATAATAGTTCCTATAAAAGGTACAAGTATGAATCCTTTGTTTTACGAAAAGCGTGATAAGGTTTATATTGAAAAATATGACGGCAATTATGCTTTAAAAAAAGGCGACGTTGTTTTATATCAAAGAGAGTCTTGCGAATACGTATTACACCGGTTAATTAAGACTGTAAACGGCTCATACGTATTTTGTGGGGATAATCATTATCTATTGGAATATGGGGTGCAAGATAGTCAAATTTTAGGTGTATGCACAGGTTATTTTAAATATGATAAATATATAGATTTTAAAAAATCGCTTAAATATAAAATTTATAAAAACACCTACGCTAAAAGTTTTTTTATAAGAAAGTTATTTAATAAAATAAAAACAATATTTACAAAAAAATAAGGTTTATATCTACACGATATAAACCTTTTTAATTTATTTATTTTTCATAAACGCTACGTTTTAAAATGCAAATTTCAGGTATTGACCTATATTTTTCGTTATAATCAAGACCGTAGCCTACAACAAACTCATCAGGGATAGTAAAGCCTTTATAGTCGGCGGTAAGTTCAACTTTTCTTCTTTCAGGCTTGTCTAATAGAGTGCATATCTTAACCGAAGCAGGATTCCTTTGCAAAAGTAAACGCTTTAAGTATGATAATGTGTTGCCACTATCTATAATATCTTCTACAATAATAACGTGCCTATTAAATAAAGGAACGTTTAAATCTTTAACTAGTTTTACTTCGCCAGAAGACTTAGTGTCTGCTCCATAACTAGAAACAGCCATAAACTCCATTTCACAAGGAATAGTAAGTTCTTTTAAAAGGTCGGTAGTGAAGAATACGCTACCTTTTAAAATACATACGAATAATGGGTTAAGCCCGTCATAATCTTTACTTATTTGCTCTGCAAGTTCAGAAATTTTTGAGGCAAGTTGTGCTTTAGAAATAAGTATTTTATCAAAATTAGTGTACATATTTAACTCCTAAATTTTAAAAAACAAAAAGACCGTTTAACAACGGTCAAAATGTTTTTAAACTCGGTTTACTTTATTGCTTTTAAGGCAACGAGCGCATACATATTCAGAACTGATGACGCCATCGCTTACAATTCTTACCTTTTGTACGTTAGCATTGTATAAGCGAGGAGTTTTACGGTTACTGTGACTTACTAAATTACCTGATAATTTACCTTTACCGCAAACACTGCAAACTTTAGACATAATTGCACCTCCGATTTATGTGTGTAATAAAATTAGCATAAATAATATATCATTATTTATAAAAAAATGCAACGATTTTAACGCTATTTAAAAAAATTATTTAGAAAAGTTTAAAAATATCGTAAAATAAATAAAAACCCTTGCCAAAATCATAACTTTATTGTAAAATATATGATAGAAAATAGTAAAGGAGAGATTTATGGCAGTTAGAACAAGCAATGCATATGGCAAAATATCAATATCTGATAATGCTATCGCTAAAGTGACGGCATACGCTTCGCTTGAATGTTATGGTATTGTAGAAATGGTTTCTCGTAAATTGTCAGAAAGTCTTTTTGAATTACTTAATTGGGATAGGGGCGCAAAAGGTGTAAAGATTACAACTAATGGCGACCGTATCTTTATAGACGTATATGTTATCATTAAATTCGGGGTATCTATTTCCGCAGTTGCCGATTCTTTAAGAGATGCAATTAAATACAAGGTTGAAAAGTTTACCGGTATGGTCGTAGATACAGTTAACGTTAACATAACGGGAGTAAAACTTTAAACGGAGTATAAAATGAAAACGATAAACGGTGCTATGTTTGCCAAAATGGTAAACAATGCTTCTAAATTATTAGATATAAATAAAGATAAAATTGACTCACTCAACGTATTCCCTGTTCCTGATGGCGACACGGGTACTAACATGTCACTTACAATGAAGTCTTCTATTAAAGAAGTAAATCAATGTAAGTCTAACGCACTTAGAGATATTGCGGAAAGTGTAATGCGTGGTGCATTAAAAGGCGCAAGGGGCAACAGTGGTGTTATAACTTCTCAAGTTTTAAGGGGTTTATGTACAAACCTAAAAGAAGCCGATGAGGTTGACGTAAAGGTATTTATTAAAGCATTAAAGAGTGCTACTGAAGTTGCTTACAGTGCAGTTCAAAACCCTAAAGAAGGTACGATGCTTACAGTTTCACGTATGATTTCTGAGGGCGTTGCTAATTCAAAAGCAAAAACTATTGAAGATTTGTTTGTTGAAATAATTGCTAATGGTGAAGAAGCGCTTAATTTAACACCGGAACTTCTTCCTGTTCTTAAAAAAGCAGGCGTTGTTGACTCTGGTGGTATGGGCTTACTTACTATATACAAAGGTATGCAAAAGGCAATTTTAGGCGAAGAAGTTGAGTCTACCGAGCCTGAAATTGAAGTAAATAAGAGTGAAGTTTCACTTGAACACGCCGATATTTTAAATTTAGGTACTATTGAATTCGGTTATTGTACAGAATTCTTTATTACAAACCTTAGTAAAAAGACAACTCTTGCCGATATTGATAGATTAAGAGAGTATTTGTTAACGATTGGTGACTGTGTTCTTGTTATTGGCGACTTAGAGTTTGTTAAAGTTCACGTCCATACGAATAATCCGGGTAAAGCGTTAACTCGTGCCCTTGAACTTGGCGAACTTGATAAGGTTAAAATTGAAAATATGCTTGAGCAAAATAGGGAACTTATTAAAAAGTACAATGCCGAAAAGAAAAAACTTGGTATGCTTTCAATTTGTTCTGGTGAGGGCTTTAAAGCAATATTTAAAGATATTAACGTTGACCAAGTTATTGAAGGCGGTCAAACAATGAATCCAAGTGCTTCTGATATTGCCGACGCTATTTGTAAGATAAATGCCGAAAATATCTTTATTTTCCCTAATAATAAAAATATTATCCTTGCGGCAGAGCAATCAAAGCAATTAATTGAAGGTAAAAATATTCACGTTATTCCTACAAGGAATATTCCAGAAGGTATTGCCGCAGCGCTTGTATTTGACCCAGAAGATGCGGCTGACGTTAATAAAATAAATATGCTCCACTCAATAGACAACGTCGTTGCAGGTCAAGTGACTTATGCGGTTAGAACTACAAAAGTTGACAATTTTGACTTAAAGAAAGGCGATATTATCGGTCTTGACGATAAACGTATACTTGCAAAAGGCTCTTCTATTGCAGAATGTACGCTTTCACTTATAAATTCCCTTAAAAATAGTTCACATTGTGCAATTAATATGTACTACGGTGCTGATATTAGTGAAGAAGACGCTGAAGCAGTTAGGGCTCAAGTAGAAGAAAAATATCCTGATTGTGACGTTGAACTCTTTAACGGCGGTCAAGCAGTTTATTATTTTATTATTTCATTAGAATAAAAGGAGAAGAGAAACTTTTTTAGTTTCTCTTTTTGTATATGCAATTAAAAGACGTAAAATATTTAAGTGATAAAAGAATTAAAGAACTTAATAATTTAGGCATTTACGACTGTGAAGGGTTAGTAAAACATTTTCCACGCTCTTACATTGACCTTAGAAAATCAGTTGACCTTAAAGACGTTTATCACAATAGTTTTGCCTTGACGGTTGCTAAAATTGAAATAGAGCCACAATTATTTAACACTAAAAAGATTAAGTACGTCAAAACATACTGTTCGCAAGAGACTGACACTTTTAGTATTGTGTGGTTTAATCAACCTTACGTTATAAATAAACTAAAAGTTGGTAAACAATATTTGTTTTACGGTAGGGTTTCTAATAAATTCGGCTTAATTTCAATGACTAATCCTGTCTTTGAAGAAATTGATAAAAACTATAAACTTAAAGGTATAGTACCCGTATATTCAATAAAAGGCTCTCTTACTCAAAGCCTTATGAGATATTGTGCATTAAGTGCCGCACAAGGTATGAGTTTAGATAGTTATATACCTGAAACTCTTTTAAATAAATACGCTATAATGCCACTTAAAAAGGCATACTTAGAAGTTCATAATCCAACAAGTGAAAAGAACTTATCTAACGCTGAAGAGCGTATCGCCTTAGAAGAATATTTTAAGTTAATAACGTCGTTTAAAATAATAAAAGGGGATAAAAAGAGTGCAAGAATATCAAATTATACAGTAAATGCAAGCGAAATTGCCGAATTTTCTAAAAGATTTGGCTTTGAGTTTACCACAGGGCAAAAGAGTGCAATCAATGAAATTTTTAAAGATTTAAAGTCACCATACGTTATGAATAGGCTGCTTCAAGGCGACGTTGGTAGTGGTAAAACCGCCGTGTCGCTATGCGCCATGTATATCCCTTTAAAAAGTGGTAAACAGGTTGCATTTATTTCTCCAACCGAAGTTTTAGCAAAGCAAAATTACGAGTTGGTTAAAAAGTATTTAAGTGAGTTTAATTCGGCATTTTTATCGGGCTCAACAACTCAAAAAGAAAAGCGTGAAATTAAAGAGCGCTTATCTAGTGGCGATGTTCAAATTATAGTGGGAACTCACGCCTTATTAGAAGATAACGTCATATTTAAAAATTTATCAATGTGCGTTTGTGACGAACAACAAAGGTTTGGTGTCGCACAGCGTAGTACACTTGCTAGCAAGGGTCAAATGGTTGATATGTTGGTTATGAGTGCAACGCCAATACCTAGAACGTTATCGCTAATATTTTATGGTGACCTTGATATCTCAACCATAACTGAAAAGCCAAAACAAAGGTGTGATATTCAAACGGGTATTGTTCCTGAAAACAAATATAGCGATATGCTTGAATTTATTTCTAAAGAAATTTTAAAAGGAAATCAAGCGTATTTCATATGCCCTAAAATTGACGGTGACGAAGATGGTACTATAATTAGCGTTAAGGAACAGTTTGATGAATTAAAATCGGCATATCCTAATTATAATATAGCGCTTTTACACGGCAAACTTAAAGATAGTGAAAAGACTAAAATTATGACTGATTTTAAAGACAAAAAGTACGATATTTTAGTTTCAACTACCGTTGTTGAAGTAGGTGTTGACGTGCCTGATGCTACCGTCATTGTTATATATAATGCCGAAAGATTTGGCTTGTCTCAATTACATCAACTCCGTGGTAGGGTTGGACGCTCAGATAAAAAGAGTTATTGTTTCTTAATAACTAAAAATCAAGGTGATAAATCGCTAGAAAGATTAAATGCCGTTAAAAATTGTAGCGACGGTTTTAAGATTAGCGAGATAGATTACGATATCCGTGGCGGTGGCGACTTTTTAGGTGAAAGGCAATCTGGTAAGTTTTTAACTCATTTAGGAGCGCTTAGGTATCCGTCGTCAGTAATATTTTTTGCAAAAACTTTATCTGAAGAGGCGTTTTTAGAGGGTTCAAACGTACAAAATCTTAAAAAATGTGCTATTGAAATGTATCAAAAACTTAAAAACGTCACATTAAATTAAAAAATTTTAAAAAACCTATTAAAAATGCTTGCATTATAAAATTTTTTTTGTTATATTATATAGGCGTTAACGCAATGGGAGTTTAGCTCAGTTGGGAGAGCATCTGCCTTACAAGCAGAGGGTCACAGGTTCGAGCCCTGTAACTCCCACCAAGTCTTACGCTAAACGGTTTTAATGGTTTATATAGTAAATTAATAAATCATTAAGTCTAAACTAAATGCGGGAGTAGCTCAGTGGTAGAGCACTGCCTTGCCAAGGCAGGTGTCGCGAGTCCGAGTCTCGTTTCCCGCTCCACTAAAAATACCGACGCGTTCGGTATTTTTTTTATAAAAATCGCGAATGTAGTTTAGTGGTAAAATAGAGGCTTCCCAAGCCTCGGTTGCGGGTTCGATTCCCGTCATTCGCTCCAACTAAGTACACTTCCTTTCGCCTGAACTTACAGGGGTATGGAAGTGTGTTTTGCTTTTTACGGGCGATTTCGCCTTGATTGCAAGGGGTTTATCGAATGAGCCTATGAAGTCCTATCGTGTTTCGGGCAAAAATCGGGCAAATAGCACCTTTAAGCGAAAAATTATCCTTGAAAAGTAAGGTTTTTGTGGCTTTAATAACTTAAAATATAACAGCGTGGTAGCAAAATTACCACGCTGTTATGATTAAATTATGATACCTACTGTTAACAATTCTTCCTTCATTGCTTGAAGATTTTGATTGGAATAATTATCCAAAGGACTAATCGTAGAACTATCTTTAATTCCGTAGTCTAAACAAATGCGCTTGATATTTTGAAGTTTCATCTTGATAGATGTGAATTTCATATTAGGATAAATAGCTAAAATTTTCGTTGCAAGTGAATCAAATGGACAATAAGTATGATTAGTGATATAGGTTTCTATAAAGATACGACAACAAGTTTTATCTTCGTCAAAAGTCCAACGATGTTTTTGCGAGGAAGTAGATGGTCTTGCTTTTGGTGCGCTAACAGCAGTTTGTGTAATAGGGTTTTGAATGGGGGTAAGAGTTCCATTATTCATACTGCTTGGATATGGAAATTCTTTAATAGTTACGCCAAATACTACTTTTATAATATCTCCTTTTATAGAAATAATTTCACCTTCACCAAAGCGCGAGTGTTTTACCTTTTCACGCGGTTTTTTCTCTACCACAGGCGTACTTACAGGGCGGGAAGGGGGAATAACTTCTTCTTGTATGCTTGTGATTATAGGACAGTCTAACAATTTTTCAATAGCTTTAATACACTTTTCTAAGTTTTCAATAAGTTCCTTTGCTGTGCCGATAGTTAATTCTTTTTTCCCGTGTATAATATCGTTGCAATCTTGGCGAATTAAGTGCATATAAGTAATAGTCCATCTTTCAAAATGCTTTGAAAAATTAGAATTATTTATTGCTTCATTAAGGTTAAACTCTTCGCGCCCGTAATTTATCCACACGGGAATTTTTCCTAATTTTTCCTTCCAAAACAATTTTACCGCAAATTCTAACGAAGAACGAATATTTACGGCAAAGGCTTGGGCGTTTTCAATTTTCATTGCTTGTACAGCCTTATAGTTCTTTTTAATCGAGTCAATTAAGTCTAATTTATCCATGGTATTCTCTCCTTATCTTATAAACAGTTGTTTGTGCGCTAAAAGCACGTTGTATGCCACGTTTGCAATATGAACTTCGTCGCCGTAGCAATCAAAAATATGTCCGTGTGCGTTGGATTTATCCGTACACATACTCGATAAATTGCACTCGAATTGAGCCAAACTCTTATTAGGGTTTGCTTGCAGGAAAAATTCTCGCATTTTGCGACGACTTGCGATACCGTCTTGCTCGGTATAGAAATAGGCGCGTATAATTTGGGCGTTGATTTGGTTTAATCTACGTGCCCAAAGCGGAACTTTCTTTTCGGCTTTGCAGGTCGGTGCATTATAAGTCGTATAGTTAGTGGGGGTAATGAAATCGCTTTCCTTCGGTGCTTCGCAAGGTTCGGCGTTCATTTGTTGCAACGCTTCCGTTGCATAGCGCTTTGCTAATTCTTCAAAAACTTCGTTTCCGTCTTTATCCATAAGAGCAGTAGCTAACGAAAACATATCCGCAACCTTTTTGGATACGGTAAAAGTTAAAGACTTTTTATCCATTTATAAAAACTCCTTTTGCTATTGTGCTTATACTTTACCACAAGAAAAAAGTATTGTCAAGTATTTTTATATAAAAAATTAAAATATTTTATAAATCTTATAATTTTACTCATAGTATAGGGTTAAGAAATGCGATATATGAAATTGCAATAAGTAAAACATGGGGGTATTTTCACGGAAGTGAGTTCAAAATAGAAGTGCTATAAGTGGTTGCGACAATAATAGGCAATGACACAAAAACGCCTATTTTTAGGCGTTTTTTGTGTTAAAATATGGGTTTTGATACCCGTAGCAGTATGCCTGTTACGTGCCCTTGCCTTCGCTCCAAAAAAAACTGCAACGAAAAGTTGCAGTTTTTTTTTACCATTTACTAATATTATCGTAACTTGGCGTTTCGCCCGTCACCATTTTATAGTTGTTATAAAAATTTGAGTAATATTGATACCCTGACTCAAACGCCGCTTCTTGCAAAGTCATACCGTGCTTTATAAGATTTTGGGCGTGTTGAATTCTTTTAAGTATTATATACTTATTTAACGTAATTCCCATTGTTTCTTTAAATAGGTGGCTTAGCCTTGATTCGCTAAAATGTATATAATTCGCAATATCCTTAATCTTAAATTTTTTACTAATATTTTCAGTTATGTAGTCTGAAATTTTCTTAATAAACGGGTTGTTTATCTGTGGAGTTGGAAGTGACGAAATTGACGGTAACGCCTTATTTAATTGCACGAATAATTTAATAATATTAGAAGCAAATAAACAAGGAATAAGCATTTTGTCGCTATCGCTTTCATACTTATCAAATTCTAAAAATATCTCGTCTATTTTAAATTTTTTAACAACGTCACCAGGTATTATTTTAAGTGAGTTTTGAGTCCTTAAAATTATATCGTGAATAAGCCTATTGTTAAGTTCGGAATTAGCGGGAAACACGTCGTTAGAAAAGTGTAGTACGCATCTTTCATACTTTGTTGAAAGGTCAATAATTAACTTGTGCACTTCGCTACTATTTATAATAATGATATCGCCTTTATTAACTATATAACTTTTGCCTTCAATAATATAATTAACGGTACCACTTATCAAATATAATATTTCGTAGCCGGGGTGAGTTTCATTTTCATAAATTAATGGATTAGCGTCAACTTCGTTTATAGAGTGGTGGTAAAACAAAAACGGATTATTGTTTTTGTATAGATAATGAATTTTAACGTTTTTCTTATTTTTTTCAGGCATTAACTTTTTATTCATAAGATTATATTAACCAATTTACTAAAATTAGTCAAGCAAATAGCATAATTTAATATGTATTTAGCGAAAATTGCTATTTAAAATTTAAAAACTTGGTGTTATAATAAAATTATAAATTTCTAAGGAGAGTTTATTATGGAATATTCAAATGGAAAATATACTGGCGTTAAAATAGCCTACGTTGGCGGTGGCTCACGTGGTTGGGCTTGGGGTTTAATGAGTGACCTTGCAGTTGCAAAAGATATTGAAGGTACAGTTTCACTTTACGATATAGACCTTGAAGCCGCAAATGCAAACCAAATTATTGGAGAAAAATATAAAAAGGCGGAAGGAACTAATAGTTTTTGGGACTATGAAGTTGCAAGCAGTTTAGAAGAAGCGTTAACTGGCGCTAATTTCGTTATAATTTCAATTTTACCAGGAACTTTTAACGAAATGGCTTCTGACGTTCACGCTCCTGAAAAATACGGCATTTACCAATCTGTTGGCGACACTGTTGGTGCAGGTGGTATTATTAGAACCTTAAGAACTGCACCAATGTTTGAAGAAATTGGTTTAGCAGTTAAAAAATGTTGTCCTGACGCTTGGGTTATCAACTATACAAACCCAATGACAATGTGTGTTAAAACTCTTTATAGAGTTTTCCCTGAAATTAAAGCGTTTGGTTGCTGTCACGAAGTGTTTGCAACTCAAAACATATTAAAAGACGCTCTTAAAGAAGTTAAAGGCGTAGTTGCTGAAGATAGGGCTGATATTAAAGTTAACGTAATTGGTGTAAACCACTTTACTTGGCTTACTAGCGCTAAATATAAAAATTACGACTTATTTGAAGTTTATAAAGAATTTGCTACTAAATATAGAGAAACAGGTCTTGAATTCTCTAACGACGATAACTGGGCTAATAAGCACTTCTATACAACTCAAAGAGTTAAATTTGACCTTTTCCACCGCTATGGTTATATAGCCGCAGCAGGCGATAGGCATTTAGCAGAGTTTTGCCCAGGCACTTGGTATTTAGACAGTCCTGAAATGGTAGATTACTGGAAATTTGCTTTGACAGGTATTGACTATCGTTGGAAAAACTTAGAAGAACGTCTTCAAAAGAGTAAAGATTTAGTTGAAGGTAAAGAAGAAGTTAAAATCACTTGTACTGGCGAAGACGGCGTTGACCAAATTAGAGCGCTCCTTGGCCTACACGATATGATTACTAACGTAAATATGCCAAACTATGGTCAAATTCCTAATCTTCCACTTGGTGCTGTCGTAGAAACTAACGCTATTTTTAGGTCTGACGAAGTGACGCCAGTATTCGCTGGTAATATTCCAACAGAAATTTTATCGTTAATTGCAAGAATTAGTGCTGAACAAGAAGCACTTGACGACGCTATTGCTAAAAGAGATTTAGAAAAAGTATTTAACGTGTTTGCTTACGACCCACAAATGAAAATTACTTTACAAGACGCAAGAAAGTTATTTGACGAAATGGTTGAAAACACTAAAGAATATTTAAAAGAATATTTAAAATAAGGGGTTAATATGATAAAAGTTGCACAGTTTGGCGAAGGTGGATTTTTAAGAACTTTCGTTGATTATTATTTTGATAATCTTAACAGAAAAGGTTATGACTATTCAGTTAGCATAATCAAACCAATTACCTTTGGTAATTTAGATAATTTTAAGGCACAAGACAACAAATACAACGTAATTTTAAGGGGTATGAAAGATGGTAATGCTGTTGAAGAAGTTTACAAAGTAAACTCAGTTAACGAAGTCATTGACCCATTTAACGAAATTGATAAATTCTATGCCTTAGCAAAAGATAAAGACTTAAAAATCGTAGTTTCTAATACTACTGAAGCAGGTATTTGCTATAACGAAAACGACCTTTTTGACGGTTTTGAAAATATAACATATCCTGCAAAATTAACTAAGTTTTTACTTGAAAGATATAACGCTAATTTAGACGGCTTATATATAATGCCGGTAGAACTTATTGACAATAACGCTACCGAACTTTATAACTGCGTATTAAAATACCTTTCTCTTTGGAATTTAAGCGACGGTTTTAAAGATTATATCACACAAAAATGCTATTTCTCTAACACTTTAGTTGATAGAATAGTATCTGGTTATCCAAGAGATGAAAAGACTAAAAATCACCTTACCGAACTTATCGGTTATGAAGACAAGTTAATGTCGGTTGGTGAGCCTTTTGGCCTTTGGGCAGTAGAGAAAAAGGGTGAAATTGATAAATATATAGTAGATGGTTTTAACGGTATTGACGTTGTAATTACCGATAATATTAAATACTATAAAAAGAGAAAGGTTAGGGTACTTAACGGTAGCCACACCAACTTAGTTCCAATTTCATTATGGCTTGGCAAAACTACTGTTGACGAATGTATGAAAGACAAAACGATTTACTCGTTTATTGAAAAGACTTTAGACGAAGAAATTATACCTTTCGTATCAGACGACGTAAGTGCTACAAAAGAGTTTGCAAATAGCGTAGTTGAAAGATTTTTCAATCCTTTCTTAAATCACCAACTTATAAGTATTTCTCTTAACAGTATTTCAAAATGGCGTGCAAGAGATTTGCCAAGTTTTAGCGATTATTATACAAAGTATAAT
>JAZRNF010000073.1:0-31760 GCA_045648085.1 Christensenellaceae bacterium
TATAACTACGTCAGTAGCGTCGCCAGCATATTTTTTATAACGATTTCACCATTAGCAATTTCTGGAACTTCTAGTTCAAATAATTTACGAACAAAACTAGCACTACTTCTAGATAATTGTACATAGGAAGATGAGTATCCTTCTTTAATAGTTTTTACAACAACTTTTATTCTATCATTGATTTTGTATTTTTCACCTGGGATTTGATCTTTAAGAGAAAGCACACCTTCTATTTGAGTCATACCTAAGTCAACATAAACATTGTCGCCTTCTATTCTACGAACAATACCGGTTACAAGTTCGTCTTGTTTAGTATTAACTTCGTCCATAAGTTTGCTTCTTTCAGCTTCTCTTAGTCTTTGCATAACTACTTGTTTAGCAGTTTGAGCGGCAATTCTACCAAATTCTTTTGGAATAAACTCTTTTTCATAAGTGTCGCCAAGTTTATAACTCTTTTTAAGCAATTTAGCATCTTCTAAAGTAATTTCTTTTGCTGGGTCAACTACTTCTTCAACAATTTGCTTACAAGCGTAGAATTTTATAGCGCATTTTTCTTCGTTATACTTTATAACTACGTCAGTAGCGTCGCCAGCATATTTTTTATATGCTGAAGTTAACGCGTTTTGAAGCGTATCTAAAAATGCTTGCCTGTCTATGCCTTTACTTACGCACAATTCTTCAAGTGCGGCAAAAAAATCTTTATTTACCATAATTTCTCCTTTACACAATTAGTTTGTTAAAAAACAATTGCTTCGTTAATTTTCGCTATACAACTTAAAGGAATTTTTAAATCCTTATCATTTACTAATATTACAACGCTGCCGCCGTCATACTCTTTAAGTACGCCCTCAAAATATTTTTTACCTTGCATTGGAGCGTAAAGTTTAACTTCTACCATTTTACCAATCTTCCTTAAAAAGTCTTTTTCAGTTTTGAGCGGCCTATCTATACCTGGGCTTGACACGTTTAAGGTATATGCGCCTGGGTATGGGTCAAGTTCGTCAAGTGGGTCCATTATAGAGTTATGAAAAGCCTCGCAAGAGTCTAAATCAACGCCGCCATCTTTATCAATATAAATTGTTAAAACTGGGCTTTTAGAAACTTTAAAAGCAACTTCTATAATTTCAAGCCCTAAAGCATTTGCATACGGGGTTAAAAAGTTTTCTATTTCTTCTATTGGCTTTGCTTTCATAATACTCCTTTATAATTATTTGCCCTTACAAAACAAATTTGAGAGTGGCGAACCACTCTCAAATTCAAGCAAACGTATATCGTAATATTATTTTAACATAATAAAATAAATTTATCAACTGTTTTTCAATAATTTTATATATCTTTTATAGATTTTTTGTTTTTAACTAACTCTAAAAGCGCTTCGGCGGTAGCATAAGCGTCAGATAACGCCCTGTGATGCCTAAACGTAATGCCAAAATGTTCGCAAACAGTGTTTAATTTATGGTTTTTAAGCCCTTTTAAAACCTTGCGTGATACGTATAAAGTATCTAAAGTATCATTATTTAAAACGTACCCTAAATCTTTACCCGCCTTTTTTAAAAATTTAAAGTCAAATTCTACGTTGTGGGCAACGAATACGCTATCTTGCATAAACTTAAAAAAGTCAGGATAAACCTTGTCAATAGTTGGACTATCTTTTACAAGTTCGTCATCTATTCCTGTTAGTTCCGTTATCCTTTCAGGTATTGGAACTTCGGGGTTGATAAGGGTGTGAAATTCTTCTTTAATTACGCCGCCAATTATTTTAACCGCACCTATTTCAGTAATTTTATCGTAATTGACTTCAGTGCCCGTAGTTTCAATATCTACGACAGTAAAATCTTTTAACGAAAACTCTAATGGAAGCGAACTATCTAATACGAAAAAGTTTTGTTGTTTAGAAATCTCTATCGGTTTAGGCTCTACTAGAGTATATTCGCTTGGGGCTTTTTTAGACGGTTTTTCTTTAGGTTGATAGTTTTTAGGAAATTCGCATAAGTGAAAACCCTTTATCATAAAACTAACTTGACCGTTAAAAGATTCGTTTATTCCCCTTGCGATAATTATACTGCCAACGTCTATCTTTTCTAATTTTTTAATTTTATTTTTATCGTTAGTAAAAAATCTACCTACGACGCTACCTGTTTTATCGTTTAATGAAATAACGAAATAAGGTTTGCCGTTTTTGGTTTCTTTTACTTCCTTTTCTTCAACTTCGCCCGCAAAATAAACGTTGCCTAAAACAGTTTTACCGTCTTCAATATAAATTGCCGTATCGTAAATTTCGTCATCGCAAAACTTAAAAACGCTTGGTAATTTATGATATCTTTGCGTAGAGTCTTCAAGTTGATTGTAATCAACCGAAGTGACGTTATAAGGGTTTACGTCTTCAACTAAACTAGCAACTCTCCTAACGCTACCTAAAAAATCGTTACTGTAATTTCTTTCAAGGAATTCTTGCATTTTTTCAAGTTCGCCCGTTCTTTCAATATAGTCGGCAACGTCGTCACCTACTGAAATCTCAAAAACAACTCTTTTATTTGCCGTCAAAACTAATATATTATCGTTAGTTATAAGGTGTGAAAGAGAAAAACACTTATCGTCAAAATATTTTTTAATGGCTTTTTTAGCCAAGTCTTTATCGCAAATTGACTTATGTACAACGACGGATACGTCGCTAATGCAAGGTAAGTCTTTAAGTATAGAAGTCTTAATAAAGTCAATGCCATCGCTAGAGATAGCAACGTCACTTATAGCGTTGATTTCTAATGAATTTGTAGTTTTATCATACGTTGAACTTTTTAATCGCAAGTCGCCAAGTGACGTATCAAACGATTTTAAAGTATCAAACAATTTGTCACAACTGTTTTTCAATTTTCAAAATTTCCTTTATAAATTCTTCTTCGGCATTTTCAAACGGAACTTTTTTATACACTTCGCCCTTTTTAAATATTACGCAATAGTCTTTTGAGCCTGCAATTCCAACGTCGCAGTCTTTTGCTTCGCCGGGGCCATTTACAACGCACCCCATAACTGCAACTTTTAAGGGTTTTTTAATGTTTTTAGTCAACTCTTCTACTCTTTTAGCAAGTTCAATAGAATTGTATTCCGTTCTACCGCAAGTAGGACAAGATATGACTTCACAATAATTATTCTCTAGCCCGATTGAGCGTAGAATTTTTCTAGCAATAATAGGCTCGCTAACTGGGTCGGCTGTTAAACTTACCCTTATAGTATCGCCAATACCTTTTAAAAGTAAAGCGCCTATACCAATAGTACTTTTTACGATACCACTTTCGTACGTACCCGCTTCAGTCACTCCTAAATGTAATGGGTAGTTAGTTTTTGTAGATAAGTATTCATACGCTTTAATAGTTAAATTAACGTTGCTTGCCTTAGTTGAAATTACTATATTTTCAACGCCGTACTTTTCAAACATATTAACTTTCTGCAGTGCACTTTCTACAAGTGAAACTTCGTTTTTGCCGTATTTTGACAAAAACTCTTTTTCAATGCTACCACTATTTGAACCCACTCTTACAGGCACGTTATATTCCTTTAAACAGTCCGCAACCATTTTAACGTTATTTTCACTACCGATATTGCCTGGATTTATTCTAATTTTATCAATGCCGTTTTGAATAGACTTGATTGCCAAACGATAATCAAAATGAATATCTGCAACAAGTGGAACAGTAGTTTTAGACTTTATTTCTTTAATGGCTTTTGCATCGCTTTCGTCTTTTACGGCAAGCCTAACGATATCGCAACCGTTTTCACTAAGCAAGTTTATTTGATTTATAACTTCGCCTATTCTATCGGTTTTGATATTAGCCATAGACTGTACGGCGATATTTTCGCCACCGCCAATTATTAAGTTGCCAATTTTAACTTTTTTAGTCAACTTTTTTGCCACCTTTATTCATTTCGTAAATTAAACGCAAACCTTCAATAGTGAGCGCTCTATCTATTTTTGTAATGCAGGATACTTCTTTAGAAATAATTTCACCCATACCGCCTGTAGATATAACGAGTAATTCCTCTACACCAAGTTCCGCTTTGATTTTTTTAATAATATTTTCAACAAGACCTGCAAAGCCGAAAATTATACCCGACTGCATGCAAGTGACTGTATTTTTACCAAGTACGGATTTAGGTGCTTCAAGTTCAATCATAGGAAGTTGAGCAGTATTAGAAACTAAACTTTCAAGAGCAGTTTTTATACCTGGAGCAATAACTACGCCTAAAAGTTCGCCATTACCTGAAATTATATCAAAGGTAGTTGCCGTACCAAAGTCAATAACGACGATAGGATTGCCATTACCATACCTTTTATATGCACTAACGCTATTGACGATTATATCTGCGCCTACTTCTTTAGGATTATCGGCTTTAATGTTTAAACCCGTCTTTATACCTGCGCCTATCATAAACGGAGTAATGTTAAAAAAGTATTCGCACATATGGCTTATCGTATAGTTAAGCGATGGAATAACCGACGACATAATAATACCGTCAATATCAGTAGTTTTAATATCTGAACTATTGAGAAGATTTATAAGCGTAGCACCGTATTCATCGGCAGTTCTAGTGTGACGAGATGAAACCCTATACGAAGACTTTAAATTTTTACCGTCAAACACGGCGTACTTAATATTTGTATTACCAATATCAATACATAAAATCATAAGTTAACGTTTACCTTTTTTAAAATTTTAGCATAAATAGGAACTAAAATAATAGCCCCTATAATTTCAGCAATAAAATTGATTGAAATGATAGTAGTAAAAACTGCTGCTAGCGAACTAGAATTAAATACCCAAAGCATAAATATAGTGCAAACAGTATTAGTTAATATACCAAAAGCACCGCCAACCGAATAACTAATCAATTCATTATTAAAGAATTTATTACATACCCAATAAACGCAGTAAGCCACAACACCAATTAGAACTCTTGGTAAAATAGATACAAGTGGATTAATAAATACAGGATTTGCTATAATCGCTGCTAAAAAGAAGGAGCAACAACCAAATATAATACCACCTACAAACATGCTTTTTTTACCTAAAAAAAGCGATAATGCAACGGCAAGGGGCAAAGTGAGAATTGCCGGAGTAAAATTGCCGAAGATTACCTTAAACAAATAAGTTTCAATAAGCAAAAATACAAACATTAATGCTGAAACTACGCCATAATAAGCGATTTGCCTTGATGAAAATTTTCCCATAATAACCTCCAATCAAATCCCATAAGGGTATTTGTAAGAAAAAATAAAAAAATATGTATTATCAAGCCCTAAAAGGTGCCTGTATATATTATTTTAATATATTTAGTGTAAAAAATCAACTTATTATTCACATTTTTTTGCTTTTAAAAATAATATGATAGTGATAGCAATATCAAAAATATCGTTTAGGAGAAATTTATATGATGAACTGTTTTGGATTCAACAATGACAACTGCTGTCTATACATACTTATAATTCTTTTAATTCTTTGCCTTTGTGGTAATGGTTGTATAAGTGGAATTATTGATAAAATTTGTGGCTGTGGCCCTATTCTTCCTTTAATTTTAGTACTTCTTTGTTGTTGCAAAGGTAATAAAACTTTCGGTTTAGGCAACCATTGTTGTAAGTAATTAACTAATGAAAAACGGCGCTTTTGCGCCGTTTTTCAACTTTTAATAGCCTAAAAATTCTACACCTTTTAATAGCACTTCGTTTATCATATCGTTTTTTAAAGAATAAAAGACAACCTTGCCTTGACGCCTATATCTAACGGCTCCTAAGTCTTTTAAAATTCTTAGTTGATGTGATACAGTTGTTTGGTTTAATTTAAGCATTACCGATATATCGGTCACACACATTTCGGCAATCGCTAATGCGGATAACATTTTTAGTCTAGTCACGTCGGAAAAAACGTTAAAAAATCTAACTAATTCTGCTAAAGTATCTTCCTTTGGTATATAGTCGGTCACAAGATTTTGCAACCTTTTATCTAGTAGTAATACAGATTGATTTTGCATAATATCACCACCTAAAATTTACTACTTTTAGTTTAATGAATAATAGAAAATATGTCAATATGTTCATTTACGGTTATACTGTCGCATATTGTATAAATAACAGATATTTTGTATAAAAGGAGAAATATGAATTCAACAACTATTGCATTATTTGGTTTGCTTTTACTGCTCACCACAAACTCTACTATTTCAACGACACAATTACTACTATTGCTAGCACTTTTATCAACGACGACGTGCCTATGCAACAATACGACTAATATAACTTAATACGCTAATGAAAAATGGTATGCTATGCATACCATTTAATTATTTTTGTAAGTTTAATTTTTATTAGTCAATCGTTAAAGGTTTAACGTTTTTGCCGACTATAGCAGTTGACATATCGTATATATTAAAGTCACGCAAACTTTCTTCTACGTCGGTTTTAGTGACTTTATCTATATCTTTAAACCTTTTGTCAAAATCATAAAGTTCGCCTGTCATAAGATAGTGTTTTGCTAAAATTTGCGCCTTGCTTGCAGGCTTTTCAGTCGTAAATACAGTTGACGATTTTAATTGGTTTTTGACCTTTACATATTCTTCTTGAGTTATTCCGTTTTTATTTATATCTTTTATAAGTTCAATAATGGCGTCAAACCCTAACTTTGATTTTTCTTGGTTAACGCCAGCATAAACGTTTACAGTTCCAACGTCTTTAAATCTTGAAGCAAACGAATAAACTGAATATGCTAAACCTAGTTCTTCCCTAATTTTTCTAAAGAGCCTACTAGACATACTTCCACCTAGTACGCTAACTGCCATTTCACTTGTAATTTTTTTGTCGTCTAAAAGTGAAACTGATGGAAAAGTCATACAAAAATGAGTTTGCTCAACGTCTTTATTCTTAAATAAAAATTGCTTTTTATTTTCGTTAGTGTGAAATGGAATTGGCGCAGTTTTATTAACTTTTACGTATGGCAAAAAGTATTTTTCAACAAGTCTATCGCACTCGTCAAACTCAACGTTGCCCGAAAATACTACCACCATATTTTCAGCAGTATAAAACTTACTAAGGTAATCTAAAACGTCATTTTTTGTAAAACTTGACACGTTTTTTGCCGTGCCCAAAATAGTTCTACCATAACCGCTATTGCCAAAGTAAGCAACTCTTGACAAATCAAAACAAACTTCGTCAGGAGCATCTTCACTCATATTTATTTCTTCTATTATAACGTTTTTTCTTTTTCCGCTTCACTATCTAAATATTCTGAACACAAAACGGCGTTTGCCATTACTGAAAAAGAAGTTTCTAAATTTTCTTTTATAGTATGAGCGTAATAACAAGTAGTTTCATCAGACGTATACGCGTTATAACTAGAGCCACAGTTATCTAATATGTTAGTTATATCGTACGACGAATACTTGTTTGTGCCTTTAAAATTCATATGTTCTATATAGTGAGATATACCACTATTTAAGTCTTCTTCATTTATTGCGCCAACGCCAACCATTATAGCAAACGACGTTGAGATTGCCCCGCCCTCGCTAACTATAAGTGTTAAACCGTTTTCGTATCTTTTGATTTTATCCATATTCTTCCTTATTTAATATTTGTATCTATTTAAAGTTTATTCTTTGTAAACACACAATTTGAAACCGTCACCATATTTAAATTTTTACTTTTTAAGTTTTCTATTATTTTAGGTAAGGCTAGTAAGGTGTGCTCTTTGGGGTGCATTAATATAATATCGCCACCTTTTGTTGTTTCGGTTGCTCTTTTTATAATTAAGTCAACGTCACTATCACGCCAATCAATAGTGTCTTTTGACCACATTATTGCTTGATAATTTAAGTTTTTACACACCTTTAAGGTGTTTTTTGAATAAGAGCCTGACGGTGGTGCGAATAAATACATATCAACGCCCGTCATTGCCTTAACAATTTTATGACAGTTATATATTTCGTTATAATTTTCTTTTTCGTTTAATTTTTTATGGTCTTTATGAAAATAACCGTGATTACCTATTTCAAAGCCAGCGTCAATTATTTCTTTTAATAAATTATAGTTATCGTCAATAAAACAGCCGCCCACGAAAAACGTAGCGTATACGCCGTTTTCTTTTAAAACTTTAATAATATTTGAAACTATTTCGCTATTTTCATAAACGTTAAAGGTAAGAGCGACGTTGTTTGAATTTTTATCGCCATAATAAATGGCGTTTAGTCCGTCACTATTAAATATAGTCACCGTTTTTTGCGGTAAAAAACCAATTAAGAAAATAGAAATTATAGTAAAAACAATAATTATGTTTGAATAGAACTTTGTTTTTATACTTTGCAACACTAAAAACTCCTTATATAGTGTATTTTTAAAAAGTATAAAATATGTTCTTTTACTTTATTTTAACGTTGTTTTTAGTAAGTAAATTGATAAGTGTTAACCTATCGCCATCAATAAATTCAGAGTTATCAATATAGTACATTTCGCCACTATTTAAGTAAATTGCAATACCGTTTTTATTAGTTTTTGCGTGTGATAAGTTTTTTATCATAATAGTATCGTGATTAACGCTACCATCTTTAGTCACGCTTATTTCTATCTTTTTGTCTTTAAAAAGATATTCTATTTCCATTTTGCCATTTAGAACGCCCATTTCTAAAATAGTTTTTTTTAACGATACCCTTTACGCTACGTAATGCGCTATACATTGGATAAATTGAAAACAGAGTGATTATAATGCCAAGCGCTAACATAGTAAGATTACCTTTAACTCCACCACGTATAGAACTAACTATATTAAATACGCCCATTATTAAAATACAAACAGTTAAAAGTGACGAGGTTGTTAACGTTTTTAACCTAATGCCCTTAGCCATTTTTTCAACACGATTCGCATCGTATACGCTTCTTGCCTTAATCATATTACACCAAACTTATAATTTTATTTACCGTTTCTATATAAATTTTAGAAGCGCTTTTTACTCTTCTATTAAACTCGTCTGCCCCACCTTTACCATCGGATACCGCCTTTATAATTAAAGCGGGAACGCTTGCCATATTAGCAGTTAAAAGTACGCCTGCACACTCCATATCGCAAACCTTTGCGCCGTAAGTTTTATTAAGAGTATCTTTAACGTCTTCGTCGGCAACGAATTTATCGGCAGAAGCACAAACAGCTTCTTTAAGACTACTATTTACGCTAATTGCCAAATCAATTAAATCTCTATTACATTTCATAATTGGACTTTCGTAAGACGGATATTGACCTACGCTTACGTTATCTATCTTAGAAAGGTCAAAGTCGTAGTGAACAATGCCACTAACGACAACCGCATCAAGCACGGAAACGTCGTCGTCTAAACTACCAACAACGCCAAAATTTAAAATTAGTTCGCATTTATAAACGCTAAGTAATATTGACGTTGCGCCCGATGCGTAAATTTCGCCAATGCCACTTTTTATTACGTAGATTTTTTTACCACTAATTTCATAATAAAAAACGTCAAAACCCGACACGTTATATTTTTCAATTTTACTTGTTGATTTTTCAAAGAACGGTTGCAACTCTTTGTCCATAGCAACCACCATACCTATTACGTTAAACTTATTTTGTTGCATTGATTTCTCCTTTAGTAATTTAATAAAAAACTTTTAAATCATTTAACTTGCCTAAAAGGCTAGACAGAACTTTTATTTATACCTTTTATGGTAATTTTAAATTTTCTCAGTCATCATTTTGCACCAAATGGGTGCTTTTTCAACAAATTCAGCATTGTTTTTAGTACGCTTTAACATATCAATTAAATTTTTAGAAGCATTATCGTCTCTATCTAAATATCTTCTTACGGCAAATACCGCATCGCTTTCCTTTTCGGTAAGCAACAAATCGTCTCTACGTGTACCTGAACGGTAAAGGTCTATTGCAGGGAAAATTCTCCTTTCTGAAAGTTCTCTTGAAAGAATAATTTCCATATTACCTGTACCTTTAAATTCTTCATAAATAACGTCGTCCATTTTAGATCCAGTTTCAATAAGTGCGGTAGATAAAATAGTTAAACTACCACCGTTTTCAATATTTCTTGCTGCGCCGAAGAATTTTTTAGGTGCTTGGAGTGCTATTGGGTCTATACCACCCGATAGAGTTTTACCACTTGACGGAACAATAGCATTGTACGCCCTTGCTAATTTTGTTATAGAGTCAAGCAATATCACAACGTTTTCGCCCATTTCTACAAGCCTTTTACTTCTATTAAGCACAAGTTCCGCTGCCCTTATATGATGCTCAGGAGACTCGTCAAAAGTAGAATATATAATCTCACCCTTACACGAACGCATAAGGTCGGTCACTTCTTCTGGTCTTTCGTCTATAAGTAAAATTATTAGTTTTACGTCTTTATGATTAACTTCTATTGATTTTGCTATTTTTTTAAGTAGCGTAGTTTTACCTGCTTTAGGCGGAGCGACTATTAAACCCCTTTGACCTCTACCTATTGGGCTTAATAAATCAATTGCCCTTATAGACACGTCGTCACTGTTGCCTGCAATTTCTAACGTTAATTTCTCGTTAGGATAGTATGGAAGTAAATCGTCAAAATAAGGTCTTGAAATTCCGTCTTGAGCATACTCTTTTCCGTTTAAGGTAATTATTGCCTTTAATGATGGAGAGCCCCCGTCTCTAGCAGGCTCTGCAATACCTTCAATAAAATCGCCCCTTCTTAACTTAAATAACTTTATAGTTTGCTTAGAAACGTACACGTCGGTAGATAAGTTGGCTTCGTAATTATTGCCCCTTAAAAAGGCATAACCCGACTCGTGAAATTCCATAATACCCGATACGCTAATTGTATTTTTAAACACGCTTACTCTTTCAGGCTCGTCTTCTCTAACTTGGTACTCTCCATAATTATCTTTTTCATAAGGAACTGCTTTATCTACATTTTCAATTTCTTCATCGTTTTTTTCAGTTCTAGGTTTTCTTCCTTTATTGTTTTTATCTGGCATTATTTCGCCATTTTGTAGCATTAGTATAGTTGCAATAAGGTCGCTTTTGTTCATATTACGTGGAGTACCGCCAAGTTCTCTTGTAATATCCCTTAAAGTTTCAACGCCTTTTTGATTTAAAAATTGTTTAGTATACATAACTTCTCCTTTATCTTATAAAAACTATACCACTTTCGTCATTATACGAATACGGGCTAGACTTTATAATATAATTATCAAAATAATTTAAAAACTTTTCTTCGTTTAATATATCAACCGTAGAGCCTTTTACCTTATAGTGTATAGGTATTGCGGTTTTTGGTTTTATTTCTTTTACGTATCTATACGCTTCATCACTATCTATCGTATACGTTCCGCCTATTGGAATAAATAAAATATCAACACCTTTTAAACTTCTAATAACTTTTTCATTATACGACTCACCATAGTCGCCTAAAAAGGCTATTTTATAACCATCTAGCGTAAAGACTAAAATATTATTCTTACCCCTTAAATTACCCTTTTCGTTATCGTGAAAAGTCTCAATTATATTGTAATCTACTTTATTATCAAGCGGTTTAGCACCAATTACTAAACTTACGTTGTTATGGTCGTAATGAGAGTGAGAGCAAAAAACGTAATCTGCCTTTACCTTAGGCTCACTAAGACCAATGTTAGAAAACGGGTCTAAGGCAATAGAAAATTCTTTGCCTTCAATAAGCAAAAAAGAGTGCTTAAAATAACTTATTAGCATAATTCTCCTTCAAGTATACAATTTATTTCAAAAGTGGTATTTGTGATTTCGCCAGCACAATTAACTAAATAGTCAGCCTTTATACGAATAGACAAAGGCTCACAACTAATAGTTAGGCTAATAGTTTGACAAGAATAAGGAACGGTATAACCGCCATAGTTTAAATTGAAATTAGACGTGAAATTTTCTTTAAGAGTAAAAGAGTAAGAATACGCACCTTGTTTTAAAATGCGCAAAGAGTTATTTGGCAAAATAGATATAGTTGTTGAAATATTTTGACCTTCGTAATTTTCGCTATATAAAATTCTAATTAAATTACCTGATTTTTGAACGGTGCCGTCAAGAAGAACTTCTTCTATCGCTCCGCCCGTAGAAGTTTTAAGATTGATTTTTGATTTTTTTGAAAACATTTTATTTGAAAATATTAAATGGAATGCGTTTATTATAGTATATAATTTTAAATTTGTCAAATACTATTAAATTTTGTACAATTTTAAATTTTTGCGCCGTATTTTTTTGCTAAGGCAAGCGCAACCTTTTTACCGTCTATAGCCGAACTTGTTATGCCACCGCTATAGCCACAACCTTCTCCACACGGATAAAGGTTAGAAACGTTTACGCTATTATAATTTTCCGTTCTTGTTATTCTAACTGGAGCAGACGTTCTTGACTCAACCGCAGTCAACACACTGTCAAACTTATCAAAACCTTTTAACTTTTTACCCATATCAACTATACCGTGTTTTATAGCACTATCTAAGTCGTTAGGTAAAAAATTAGATAAATTAGCCATTTTAGTACCCATTGGATAACTAGGAAAAACGCAATTAAAGTTTGTTGAAATTTTTGAAGACAAATAATCGCCCACCAATTGACAAGGTGCTGAATAATTTTCCCCACCTAAAATAAAGGCTTTTTCTTCAATTTGGTTTTGATACTCTACGCCACCTAAAGCCCCTTTATTAAAATATTCTTTTTTTACTTGAACTATTACAGCGGAATTAGAGTTTGTTGCATTACGCTTAAAATTACTCATACCGTTAGTCACTACTTTATTTTTTAACGAAGTAGACGGCATAACGTATCCGCCTGGACACATACAAAAAGTAAATACGCCCTTTCCGTTATATGAAGACGTAAGTTTATATTCGGCTGTAGGCATACAGTCTAGAGTAGCATACTTTTCTCCGTACTGAGATAAATTTATATCTTTTGCTAGGTGTTCAATTCTATAACCGATAGCAAAATCTTTAGGCTCAATAAAAATACCCCTATTGTTTACCATATCATAAGTATCACGACTACTATGACCTATTGCTAAAACAACGTCGTCAAAATACAACGTTTGATTATTGTTAAATTCCACCTTTTCTACCTTGCCGTTGTTTACAATTACATCGGTAAGTTTGGTATTAAAAAAAACCTTGCCACCAAGCCTTATTATTTCTTGTCTTATGTTTTTAACGACTTTTGGTAAGTTATCACTACCGATATGCGGTTTACTAAAGTATGCAATCTCACTCGGTGCGCCAAAAAAAACAAACTCGTCTAAAACGTGTTTAATATACTCGCCACCGACTTGAGTGTTTAGTTTTCCGTCCGAAAAAGTTCCTGCACCGCCTTCGCCAAATTGAATATTGCTATCTTCGTCTAAAACTTTATTTTTAACAAACTCGTTTACCGACTTTTCCCTTTCTTCAACGGTTTTGCCCCTTTCAATTAAAGTGACGTTAAAACCATAACGCAACAAGTCAAGAGCACAAAACAACCCTGCTGGACCTGCGCCCACAACTAATACGTTAGCACTAAAATTAACCTTAGGGTATTCCCTTTTAGGCACGCAAACAGGCTCGCAAGACACGTCGGCTGTAATATTGTAGAAAATATTTCCTTTATCTCTTGCGTCTAGCGATTTTTTTACAATTTTAAAATATTTAATTTTTGACTTGTCTATCCTTGCAACTTTGGATACTTTAACTAAAATATCGTTATCGTTTGCATTGACAGGTACTTTAACATTAGAAACTCTTTGCATTTTTACTAAAACAACTATTTATTTAATTTGATTACAAGCAATAACAGCAGACCTATACGCCCACTCTAAATTATAACCGCCACAGTCACCGTCAACGTCTAAAACCTCACCCGTTGCGTATAAACCTTTTACAAGTTTACTCTCTAAGGTTTTTAAATTAAAATCGTCAAGCATTATTCCGCCTTTAGTCACCTGAGCATTGTCAAAACCTAGCGTTCCCGTAATTTTAATTTTATAGTCTTTAAGTATACTTGCAATTTTAACAATATCTTGCTCGGTTGGTTTTTTAGTCAAGTCGTTAAAGCCACTATTTTTTAAGCACCTTACGGCAATTTTATTAGGCATTAAACCTAAAAGCAAATACTCTAAAGTCAAGTATTTTAAACTATTGAGTTTTTGTATCAAAAAGTCAATTAACTCAGTTTTAGATACACCGTTAAAAAAGTCAATACTTATGCTTGCATTTTTGCCCGCAACGTATGAAGAAAGGTAAAAAATAGCATTTCCACTTACGCCGTATTCGGTAAATAAAACTTCACCGTCTTTTTGCGCTACAACCTTATTATCAACTATTGCTTTAACGTTTGCTTTATGTTTTAAACCTTTAAGACCTTGTATGCATTTAGTATCCGTTTTAAGTTGAACTAAAGACGGATAAAGGGGGGTTAACCTATGCCCAAAATTTGTTAGAAGTGAGTAAGCACTACCATCTGTCCCCATATGTTTTTGCGCCTTACCGCCAACGGCTATAATTACGTTCTTTGCTTTATAAATTTTCCCTGATGCTATCCTAATGCTAAAAAAATCTTCTTTTTTAATAGACACCACTTCGCTATCTAATAAAACGTTGGTTTTAAGTTCTTCAAGTTTAAATCTTAAAGCGTCAAGAACTGAACTAGCCTGCTTGCTCATAGGATAAATTTTACCATCGTCACTAGAGAGCATTACGCCTAATTTATTGAAAAAAGTTTTTATATTTTCGCCGATATTATCGCAAAAAATAGAGTTTAACCCATTAGAAAAAGACGTATGAAAATGCCTGATATCCATATCGTTATTAGATAAGTTGCATTGTCCGTTACCGGTAGATAAAATCTTTTTACCTACCCTTGGTAATTTTTCTATAAGTAGCACGTTTTCTCCGCCTAGTTTTTGCGATAAAATTATACTTGAAACTAATCCTGAAAAACCGCCACCGACTATAACGACTGAAAATGGACTTAAATTTTCCCTATTCATTCCTAATGCCTCCCAATTGAGATAATTTTATCATTTTTATTACAAAAATGCAACATTATTAGTTGACTATTTTAATAAAATGTAATAAAATTAAATTGAAATAAATAATATTTGGTGAATTATGAAAAAGATTTTAGATTTTTTAATAAAGGTTAAAGATTTTTTTG
Source organism: Christensenellaceae bacterium (assembly GCA_045648085.1). GTDB lineage: Bacteria > Bacillota > Clostridia > Christensenellales > Borkfalkiaceae > HGM11412. Next base: position 15,180 of record JAZRNF010000073.1, read on the forward strand.
CAACCTTATATCACGACCATTTTGCTTTAATAGTAATTTCAATAGTTTCTATTGCAGTTCTTATTATAACGCTTATCGTTTTAATTAGAATTGGTGCAAATAAAAGAAAACAAAAAAAGTTTAAAGATAATAAGATAAAGGCGGTTAAAAACCTTACCCCTGAAGAGATTGATAATATCTCTAAAAACGTTGCTGATAAAAACGATTTATTTACATATCTTTCTACCCCTGAAACAGAAGAAAGTGCTAAACCTAAAAAAGAAACTACTAAGGCTAAAAAAGATAAAGTGTCTACAACTGATAAAGTAGCACCTGCAAAGACTGAAAGTACTCAAACAAAACCTACTAGTAGTGACTCTAAATCTAGCGCAAAAGCAACTAAATCAACCACCACTAAACCAACTACTACAAAGACTGAAACTTCTAAACCTAACGACGTTATTACTCAAAAACCTATTAAAAAACAAGCATATTTAGGCAAATGGAAAATTAAGGAATTAGACGGTAAATTTTTTGCAGAATTAGTTGCATCAAACGGCAGTTTACTTTTAAGGACTGAAAAATATACGTCTATATCAGGCGTTAAAAACGGTATTGAAACGATAAAGAAAAATATTGACAACGGCAACGTTGTTATAAGCCTTGACAAACACGGCCATTACCACTTTAAACTTTATAGCAATACAAACCGTTTAATTTGCGTTAGTGAAGACTATTCTAGCAAAGCAAAATGCGAAAGTGGAATTGAGTCAGTTAAACGTTTTGCTCAAACCCCTACTATTATAAGAGAAGAAAGTGATAACACTACTAAATAATTAATATCATTATAAATATAAAAGCACACTACTTAATCGGTTAGTGTGCTTTTTACTGTTGAAATTTAATAAGTCCCTTCTAATTCAAGGTCTTTAAACAAATCATCGTTAAAAAAATCATATAATGAAATATTTAACGCTTGACATATATCAAGAATAGTTCTAGTTCCAGGATTTTTACTTTTACCGTAAAAAATACTTTTTATAGAACCTGCAGGCAAGCCTGAAAGCGTTGCTAGTTTGTTAGGCGTTATAGAATTTTGTTCACATAAATCATATATTCTTTTTGTGATTGCTTGTTCTAATTTCATATTAAATATTTTACCCAAAGTTATATCTTCTATAATTTTAACAAATAATTTTTGCAAATATGGAAGATATATCTTCTATTTTGTGTTATAATAAAAATAATGGGGGTAAAATATGAAAACTATCGCATTTTTTGGTCATAGACAAATACTTAATACAACAACGGTTAGAAATAAATTAATTAACACTTTAGAAACTGTTGTTCCATTGGGTTTTAGTAGATTACTTATTGTTTGCCACGGTGATTTTGATAGATTATGTTTAACTGAAAGCACAAAATATAAAAACGCAGTTAATAAAAGTATTGAAATAAACGTGATTATGACTTCACTATCTTATTTAAATAAAAAACAATATTTTAGCAGTACAGTTGACTTATATAATGAAATGAATTGCAACACGCTTTTCTACGATATTGAAAACGTTCATTTTAAAAACCGAATAACTTATTCTAATAAAAAAATGATAGACTCTTGCGATTTAATTGTTTGTTACGTAGATTTAAATTTGGATAATAGTGGAGCAAAAAAGCAATAAACTACGCAATTAAAAAAGATAAACAAATAATAAACTTATTCTACGACGTATAATAAAAACTAAAAGCACACTACTTAATCGGTTAGTGTGCTTTTTATTAAAATTTTATAAAATAGGTATTAAATTTAATTTTTTAGTCAATCATAAATTTAAAAGGAGAATTTTATGTTTGCAATCAGTTTAATTTTTAGTGGAATCGCAATGTTTTTAAACGGTTTTTTACCAATCATTGACGAAAACGACAACAACGAAATTGTTATAATAAACGTGCTTTCAGGTTTACTTATTTCAATTTTAAGCATCTACGGTATTTTTACAGCAGTTGATACCGCCACCTATTTGGCATACGCATCACTTTTGTTATTTGCGTTTACTCATTTATATATTGCCGCAATAGGTATTTGGGACTTTAGCGAGCAAACCCTTGGTTGGCTTTCGGCACTTATAGCAGTAATTGTTATAGCAATCGCCCTACACTACTTGTTAATGGGCAGTTTATTACTTGGTATTATGTGGCTTATTTGGATGATTATTTGGCTTTTCTACTTTATTTCAAGGGCGTTAGATAAACTTCATAGAGCATCAAGTTGGGTAATTATGCTAATTGGCGTTATCGCATTATGCGGTGCGGGCATATTACTACTAACAAACACAATCGGATTTATCTTTATCTAATTTAACCTTATAAAAAGAGTATGCAAGGATAAAATTATAACCTTGCATACTTTTTTGTTATTTTTTTAAGTTTTCAATTTCGTCAAGCCAAACCTTTACACACGCATCGCTTGGCATTTTAAGGTCTCCTCTAGGTGAAAAGCCTACTGTTCCTATCTTTACACCGTCAGGCATACAAGAGCGCTTAAATTGTTGAGCGAAAAATCTATAATAGAAGTTTCTTAGCCATTTATACAAAGTGTCTTCATTAAAGGAGTTTTTAAAAACTTGTTTACTAATAAAGTAAATTTTTGACGGACTATAACCTTTTCTTAAAGCGTAATACAAGTAAAAGTCGTGCAATATATATGGCCCAACTATATCTTCAGTCTTTTGCGCAATCTCTTCATTGTTAGGTGGGATAAGTTCAGGAGATACAGGCGTATCTAATATATCAAACAAGATTGTTTTTAAAACACCTGAAGAATTTAATGCTTCATACATAACTAAGTGCCTAAGCAACGTTTTAGGAATTGACGAGTTTATAGCATAGTTGCTCATATGGTCGCCGTTATAAGTTGCCCAACCAAGCGCAAGTTCAGACAAGTCGCCCGTACCGATTACTAAACCGCCAGTTTTATTTGCTATATCCATTAACACTTGCGTTCTCTCTCTGGCTTGAGCGTTTTCAAAAGTGACGTCGTGAACGTTCATATCTTGCCCTATATCTTCAAAATGTACACTAACCGCCTTTGATATATTGATAGTTTTAAGTGTCACGCCTAATACTTCAGAAAGAGTTGTAGCATTATTTTTAGTTCTAGAAGTCGTGCCAAAACAAGGCATGGTCACAGCAATAACGTCTTTTAAACTTCTATTTTCTTCTTTCATAGCCCTTACACAAACTAATAATGCTAAAGTACTATCTAAACCACCCGACACGCCCAGTACTAAAGTTTTAGGGTTTACGTGGCTTATTCTTTTTCTTAAAGCCGTTGATTGCATTTTTAATATAAGTTCTAACCTTGCTGAAAGTTCTTGGCTTTCAGTAGGAACGAAAGGTGTTGTAGAAAATTTTCTATCTAATTTATAATTGTCGTTTGATTGATTAAAATATATAACTTTACTACCGTTATTTACATTATTTAACGTTTTTGACTTTATAAACGCAAGGTAGTCAACGTCAATATCAGTCACTAAGGTATCAGTTTTAAAAAGTTCGTTTTCAATTAAAATTTTACCGTTTTCGGCAACGATTAAATCGCCTGAGTAAACAAGATCGCTACTAGATTCACCAAAGCCGCTATTAGCGTATAAGTACGCTACGTTATTTATTGCAGTCTTTGACTTTATAACGTTGCGCCTAAATTCTTTTTTACCTACGATTTCATTGTCGCTAGACAAGTTGACAATTACGTTTGCACCCGTTAGATTTTGCATATTAGTAAACAACTCATTATCAAGTTCTACACTAACAGAGAAATTATTATTTTGAGAATTTACGTATACTAATTTATTAGAAAATGGATAAACTTTGTTTTCAAACGTTATTTCGTCAAAATTAGGTACAGTATTAAAATACTTAAAGTCAAAATCGTCTTTAAAGGTAAAATTAGTTTTTGGCGTAAATCCTAAAATATTTCCGTTTAATATGGAAACGGCAACGTCGTATAACGCACCGTTAATTTTAAGCGGTAAACTAACGAAAACTAAAATATTTTTATTTATAGTAGAGTTAACTATTTTTAATAGACCTTTTTTTGCACTACTTAGCAACGTGTCTTGATAAAAAAGGTCGCCACAACTTGCACTTGTTATAGAAAGGTTAGGAAAGACTAACAAGTTAACACCTTTAGAATTTGCCTTTTCTATTTCTTCTATAATTTTTGTAGTGTTGTAATCAACGTTTGCAACCTTAACTTCCGCATTAGATACGGCAACTTTAATAAAGCCATAATCAGTTGCTTTTGATAAAGGCATTTCGCTAGATAAGTTAGCATTGTCAAAAACTTTTAATAACTTATTTAAAGTATCAATTTTAATACTTTCAGTTTTAAAAGATAATATTTTATTTAGCGTGCCTAACTTTACACCGCTCTTTTCAGAAAGTTCGGCATTAGTCATTTTTCTTAATTGTTTTTCGTTTTTTATCTTTTCAATTAAAGTTTTAGTGTTCATAACCCGCTCCTTTGTAAACATTTTATCATTTTTTATAAATATTGTAAAGTGTTTTTATACATATTGGTAAAATATTATTTTAAGTTATTTATTGTATATTTTGTTGATTTATTTGGCATTTTTTGATAAAATATTTATTAGGAGATTTTTTATGGACAATACTAAAAAGAAAAACGGCTTTGCTAGTGGTTTAGGATTTATTCTTGCCGCAGCGGGCTCTGCAGTAGGTTTAGGCAACCTTTGGGCTTTCCCTTTCAAAACAAGCGCAAACGGTGGCGCAGCATTTTTATTCGTATATATTGCCTGTGTATTACTTATAGGCGCAGTGACTATGATTGCCGAAATTTATATAGGTAAAAGAGCGGCAGCCAATACTATCACGTCATTTAAAAAAATCAATAAAAACTTTGGTTGGGTAGGCTTAGTAGTACTAGTTTTACCATTTATGATTTCTTGCTATTATTCAGTACTTGGCGGCTATACTTTAAAATATGCACTTAACTCTTTTAGTGAAAACACTAATATTTTAACAACTTTTTCAATTAACGTTGGCGAGGTTATTTTATACACCGCATTGTTTATCGTATTAGCGCTCGTAATTGTTATGGGTGGCGTTAAAGGCGGTATTGAAAAGGCGTCTAAAATCTTAATGCCTATACTATTTTTAATACTCGTATTTATTGCAGTTTTCTGCTTATTCTTGGGTGACGGCGTTAAGGCGGGCTTAAACAAATATTTAAACCCTGACTTTTACGCTTTCTTCCACGACGAATTTGGAAATTTAAGTTTTAAAGGACTACTTGCCGCAATGGGACAATCTTTCTTCTCTCTATCACTTGGTATGGGTGCCATGGTTTGCTACGGCTCTTATACAGGTAAAGAAATTAAGGTTGGCAAGTCGGTAGTAATGATTTGTGTTTTTGATAGTTTAGTTGCTTTCTTAGCAGGTTTAGCAATCTTCCCAGCAATAGGTGCATTACTTCCTGACCAATTAAACTCTAAAGGTGGCGTAGGCCTAATGTTTGCGGTTTTACCACAAGTATTTACAAAAATGGGCGGTATGGGCTCAATTGTATCTTTCCTATTCTTCTCTATGGTATCAATCGCAGCGATAACGTCTGTCATTTCACTTATTGAAGTAGTCACTCAACTTATCGTACAAAAAACTAAAATGACAAGAAAGAAATCTGCTCTTATAATAGGAATTATTTCATTTGCTATTTCTATTCCTGTTGGAATTTCGTTAGGTAGAGTTGGCATATTAGAAACAAAAGGACTTAACTTGTTTGGCTTTGATATTTTAACTTTCTTAGACGAAGCAACTAACGCCGTACTTATGCCATTAGGTGCGTTTGCAGCATGCTTTGCTCTTGGCTGGTTGTTTGGCGAAAAGAAGACGGTTAAAGATTGGTTTAGCGTTAATACACTTGTTAAAAACTTAAATGACGACGGTTTAAAACTTGGTAAATTTGATAAGGTTTTTGCCGTTATGATTAAATACGTGACACCTGTATTTATACTTTTATTAGACGTAGCGGGAATTATAACAAACGTTAGTAAAAATAGCAAGTATTGGTATATTGTAGGCTTTGCAGGGTTATTGGTAATTGCTAGCATTATAGTATATTACCTATTCCTTAAAAACACAAACACCGGCACAAATGCCGATGAAATTGAAAAACAATAAAAATAAAAGAGCAACGCTTAATAGGCTTGCTCTTTTAAAATGAAAAGCGACAGTCGTTTAAGGCTGTCGCTATAATTATATTTAATTTAATAGACTGCGCTATTTCCAATCGTTTAAATAATCTTGCACCAAAGTGCCTAAGGTATGGATTTTAGCGTTTAGTTAATTATAAAGTAGTACATTGGACCGTCTCCTAATTTAATATTTTTTGATAACCTTTATGGTATTCTTTATTGTTTTGAAAATCACTTTTAATGCCACCTCCTAAAGAATATTTTAAAGTTAACTATTCATTGGTCTAACCCCCTTTTCGTACTTTTATTATATTAGTAAAACGTCTAAAAGTCAATATGGTTTTTAAAAATTTTGCACAACTATATTTTTATAAATCATATTTACATAACACTACAAATATGATATAATAATAAGTGGCAGGTGGTTTTTGCCACTTTTTTGATATAATAGTGTATTTTGTTTAAATTTTATATTGACACCAACTTTTAACTGTGTTATAATAATAAGGTATTAGGGCAAATTTAGACATATTTTGCAAAATTTAAGCCCATATACAAATAAACTTTCAATTCATAACTAGGTATACTCCATAAAGGTATACGTTAATATTTTTAAATCAAAGGAGATTTATTATGTTTTTAACTACACTTTTTGCTAAACCAACACACAAGAAAGCAGGTAAAATGTTCAAGAAGTTCATCAAAAAAACTAATCTTGACGGTATGCCTAGCATTTCAAGCAGAAGAAGAGGCAACTTTAGAATGTCAGATGACATTGACTGGAAAGGCACAATGGTATGTGCTTACTCTACATTAGACGGCTACACAGTAGACTTTGACTTCTTCTACTTCAAAAAATACAGGTCAGTCACTTGTAAAGTCACATTTAACAAACTCAACCTTACATACTCTACTAAAGGTATGCAAATGATTAAAGATAATCACCCTAAATTTAATTTTGACTTTGGCAATAACAGTAGTAATAAAACAGTTATTAGATTTGAAAGATACATTAAGGGCGAGCGTGATTTCCAAGACGCATTAGATGCTTTCCGCAGAGAATGGAACGCTTCTGGTTTATACAAACTTATGATGGACCTTAAGAAAATTTAATAGTAAATTTTAATATACTAAATATAAAAGTGGCAGTTGTACTGCCACTTTATTTTTATACCATTTTACAATTTTCAATTTTAATTTCGTTCATATCTTGAGTGTCTACAAAAGTTAGCAACTCCCCTTTACTATACCCTTGAGTGACGTTTGAAATTTTTACGTTTTCAAACTCATCACCTAAGTCAACTGTGTGCTTAAAGAATTTTGAGTGTACGTTATCTATATTTATATTATAATAGTCGCCCTTCGTAAAATACTCTTGCCAATAACCTTTATATGAAGATACTAGTTTAAGATTTTCATTTCCGTATAATTGATGAACAAAAGTACTTGTATGCAAATCGTAAACGTGCGATATATTAACGTTAAAAATTTTATTGCCGTGCCTTGATAAAAGCGCTACGCCCGACACGCCTTTTGTGTATATATTTTTTATTGTTATATTATAAACATACCTTTCTTCTATATTTTCATTTTGCTTATCGTAATTAGTGGCTACAAGTGGGAAAATATATCTTCCCACAGGATAAGTCGCCTTTACGTTAGTTCCGCTATTAACGGCAACTAAGTCGTCAGTTGTTTCACCTTTTATATTTTCAATCGTAATATTACTACAACCTGCCCTTACGTTTATACCATCACCATTTTTTACTGTTGAAATAAATTCCATATCGTGAAGATAGCCGTGTTTTGACCTATCCATAGAAATAGCCCAACTTCTTTGCTTTAAAAATTTAAAACCACAAATTTCATAATGCTCCGTATAAGGCATATATATTTGAAAACCACGCCAACCCCAATAGTCACCAATCATTTTTTGCTCTTCCTTAAACTCTGGGTGGTACATTGTTTTATGCTCGTTAGGACCTTCTAATATCGCGCCGTTCTTGCCTATAATTTTAATGTTTACCGCTTTTGAAACAGACAAAGGAAACCCGTAAGGGTCACTTTCGTTTATTGTGATATTGCAAGGTCTAAAAATATTATCAAAAGTATAGTCTTGCTGTTTAATAGTCACCCCGTCAACAATTATCGTTGTGTTAGACGGAATAAGTATTGCCCTATCAATAAACCAATCTTTAGTATCAAAAACAATTGTTTTTGAATAAGAATTCTCGGCATCTAAAAAACAATTATCAATAATTTGACTGTCAGTTTTACCATTTACAATATAGTCTTTAACGTAGAAAATGTTTTGCATAATACACCTTATAAATATTATAACATAATATAATGCGATGTCAACAGCGAAAATAAAGTTAATAAAATTATATTATTTTATATTCCAAAATGAAATGTAAAAATACAAAATGAAATTGTAATAACTAAAAAAACTTGCTATAATTAAATTAAGTTAGAAGTAAGGGAGTTAAAAATGGAATTTTCATTATGTACGCCCTCGCAAAAACACTCCGTTTAAGCCAAAAGATTTTTAGGCATAATCATTTTAGATTTTTAGGCAAAACAAAAGATAACGTGACTAGATTTATTCCATTTACCAACTCGCAAACAATTTGAACGCCAAACAAGAAAATAAAGGAGATATTAAAAATGAGAAATTTTAAAGTTGCACTTGTAGGTTTAGGTGTTAGAATGCAAAGTTTATACAATTCGTCTCTCAAGCATAGAGATTACGTAAACTTTGTATCTATTTGTGATACTTATCAAGACAGAATTGACTATATAGTTAATAAAATTACCGAAGCAGGTAGACCTGCACCAAAAACTTATACAGACTACAAAAAATGTTTAGACGAAACAAAGCCTGACGTTGTTGTCATAGCATCGTCTTGGGATACACACCTTGAGATAAGCATGTATGCTATGGAGCGTGGTATTGTTCCTGCTTGTGAAGTAGGTGGTGCATATAGTATTCAAAGCCTTTGGGATTTAGTTCATTGCTATGAGCGCACTAAAACGCCTATTATGCTATTAGAAAACGCTTGTTTCCATAGAATTAAATTACTTGCATTAAACATGAAAAGACTTGGTGTTTTTGGCGAAATAGTACACTGTGAAGGTGCTTATAGACACGATTTAAGAAAAAATTTATGCCGTGATAGACATTATCGTTTAGCACAATACGTTCACCGTAATGCCGACAACTATCCAACGCACGAAATAGGCCCAATAGCTAAATTACTTGATATTAACTGTGGCAATAGATTTGTTTCACTAGTATCAGTAGGCTCTAAGTCGGCAGGTATGGAACATTATGTTAACCAAAATAACGTTGAAAATTTAAAAGGCGTAAAATTCCAACAATCTGACGTTGTTTCAACAATAATTAAGTGTCAAAACGGAGAAACTATCACAATTGCTTTGGATACGACTTTACCACGCTATTATGCAAGGGGTTTTATTGCTCAAGGAACTAAAGGACTTATCAGCGAAGACCTTAGTTGCGTTTATTTAGACGAAGAACATTTAGACCGTGAAAAACAATGGCACGAAGTTATAAATAACCTTGATAAATATTATGAAAAATACGAGCACCCACTTTGGCAAAATTATAAACCCGGACAAGAAGGCCACGGTGGTATTGACACTTTAGAATTTAACGAATTATTTAAAGCACTTGACGAAGGCAAGCCAATGCCAATAGACGTTTACGATATGGCTACTTGGATGGCTATAACAGTTCTTACAGAAGAAGCATTAGCAACTGGCAACACCGTTTACTTCCCTGATTTCACAAACGGAAAGTGGATAGAAAGAAAAAACGAATTTGCTTTATAAAACAAAATTGCACTAGCCTAACGGCTTGTGCAATTTTTAATTTTTTGAATATTCTATTGGGGTTGTACCCGTATATTTTATAAAATTTCTATAAAAAGTTGGATAATTGTCATATCCACAAAGTTCGGCAACTTTATATATAGTTAAATTTTTATTTTGGTCTTTTAAATAATTTCTAGCCTTTTCAATACGGACTTTATTTAAGTAGTCTTTAAAAGTATAACCACTAACCTTTTTAAACTCTAAACAAAAATCGCTTTTTTGTTTTTTAGATAATCTAACCATATCGTTTAAAGATAACGGCTTTGAAAAGTTTTCTTTAATATGTTCTATACATTTAAATATCCCGTAATCGCTAACAGTCTCGTCAACGCAAAGCGATTGCTTTTTAATAAGTTCAGGGAAAAAGCAAAACATTGCCGCCAAACAATTCCTAACCGTAAACTCAGCATTTGGCGACCTAGTTAAAAACTCAAAATATAAAAGTTCAATTAAATGCTCAAAATGAAGCCTTGTTTCGTTAGGAGTGTTTTTAAATGATACTATTTTACCCGAATTAAACGCCTTTGAAATAGTCCCACCCGTGCCTGCTTGGTGTTGCAAAATATGTTCTGCAAGAGATATAGAAAAATATATTACAAAATACTCCGCATCAGTAGAATTTAACTGTATAGTACATTTAACGTCTGGCGGAGCAATACAAAAATCACCACAACCCATACGAACGGTGTCACCGTTAGAAACGCAAGAAACATAGCCTTTAGTTATAAAATAGAGAGTAAAATACTCTAAATCAGAATGGTCAAACTTAGCGTTATTATCTGTATTTTTATATATATAAAATTTATGCGAAAAGTTCTTAGGCCTTTCATTATCAAACTTTAAACAACCCATAAAATACCTACTAATATATTATACCAACACAAATTACCATTGTCAATATTTATATAAAACCATAACTATATATAATTAAGGCAAAAAAAACTCGGCTAAACTTAGCCGAGTTTTTGTTTTATTACTTTCTTGGATTTTTAATGTTTGCTTGTGCTGCAGCGAGCCTTGCGATAGGAACTCTGAATGGAGAACAAGAAACGTAAGTTAAGCCGATATCGTGGCAGAATTCAACTGATGATGGGTCACCACCGTGTTCACCACAGATACCACATACTAATTCTGGTCTAACTTTTCTACCAAGTTCAACTGACATTTCAACGAGTTTACCAACACCTGTTGTATCAAGTTTAGTGAATGGGTCAGCCTCATAAATCTTGTTAGCGTAGTATGAAGGTAAGAATTTACCTGCATCGTCACGGCTAAAGCCGAAAGTCATTTGAGTTAAGTCGTTAGTACCGAAACAGAAGAATTCAGCGTGTTTAGCAATTTCGTCAGCAGTTAAACATGCTCTTGGAATTTCAATCATTGTACCAACTTCATATTTAAGTTTAACGCCTGAGTTAGCAATAATTTCGTCAGCAGTTTTAACAACAACGTCTTTAACGAATTTTAATTCTTTGTATTCACCTGTTAATGGAATCATAATTTCAGGAACTAAGTTCCAATCTTTATGAGCCTTTTGAACGTTGATTGCCGCTTTAATAACTGCCTTAGTTTGCATAACTGCAATTTCAGGATAACTTACAGTTAAACGGCAACCTCTGTGTCCCATCATTGGGTTAAACTCGTGTAATGAGTCAATAACTTCTTTGATTTGAGAAACAGTTTTGCCAAGTGCTTTAGCAAGTTCTAAGATATCGTCGTCGTTAGTTGGTAAGAACTCGTGAAGTGGTGGGTCTAAGAACCTGATAGTCACAGGATAGCCACCTAATGCTTCAAATAAACCTTCAAAGTCTTCTTGTTGCATTGGCTCAATTTTAGCAAGAGCAACTTCTCTTTCTTCAACTGTATCAGAACAAATCATTTCTCTAAACGCACCAATTCTTGATGGGTCAAAGAACATATGCTCTGTACGGCAAAGACCGATACCTTGTGCACCGAAACCTACTGCTTGCTTAGCGTCGGCAGGAGTGTCCGCATTTGTTCTAACGCCTAATGCTTTATATTTGTCTGCAAGTTCCATAATTCTACCAAAGTAGCCAGAGTTAGGGTCAGCAGGTACAGTTTTGATAAGACGGTCGTAAATATTACCAGTAGAACCGTCTAAAGAAATAGCGTCGCCTTCTTGGAAGATTTTACCACCGAGTTCAAAATATTTTTCTTCTTCGTGCATTTTTATATCGCCACAACCAGATACACAGCAAGTACCCATACCACGAGCAACAACGGCTGCGTGTGAAGTTTGACCGCCACGAACAGTTAAAATACCTTGAGCGTATTTCATACCTTCAATATCTTCTGGAGAAGTTTCTAAACGAACGAGAATAACTTTATTTTTGTTTTTACCTTCTTTAACAGCGTCTTCAGCAGTGAATACAATTCTACCTGCAGCAGCACCTGGAGAAGCGGCAATACCGTCACCTATCTTATTGTTTGCATTAGCAAGTTTAAGGTCAAGTGGGTCAAAAGTTGGGTGAAGCAACATGTCAAGTGACTTAGCGTCAATTTGCATAATTGCTTCTTTTTCAGTAATCATACCCTCGTCAATTAAATCGCAAGCAATCTTGATTGCTGCGGCAGCAGTACGTTTACCGTTTCTTGTTTGCAACATGTAAAGTTTACCTTGCTCAATAGTAAACTCCATATCTTGCATATCTTTATAGTGTTTTTCAAGGGTATCGCAAACTTTTAAGAACTGTGCGTAAACGTCTGGCATAATTTCTGCCATTTTAGAAATTGGCATTGGAGTTCTAACGCCGGCAACAACGTCTTCACCTTGAGCATTCATTAAAAACTCACCCATAAGACCTTTATCGCCTGTTGCAGGATTACGTGTGAAAGCAACACCTGTACCGCAATCATTACCCATATTACCAAATGCCATCATTTGTACGTTAACTGCAGTACCCCAACTATATGGAATATCGTGGTCCATACGATAAATGTTAGCACGTGGGTTGTCCCAACTTCTAAATACTGCTTTGATTGCTTCAAAGAGTTGTTCCTTAGGGTCGCTTGGGAAATCTTTACCTAATTGGTTTTTATATTCTTGTTTGAATTGGTTAGCAAGTTCTTTAAGGTCTTCAGCAGTTAAATCAACGTCGTACTCAACACCCTTTCTTTCTTTCATTTCGTCAATGAGTTTTTCAAAGTACTTTTTACCAACTTCCATAACAACGTCAGAGAACATTTGGATAAATCTTCTATAACAGTCCCATGCCCAACGTGGATTGCCTGACTTTTTAGCGATAGTATTAACAACCTCTTCATTTAAACCAAGGTTTAAGATAGTATCCATCATACCTGGCATTGACGCTCTTGAACCAGAACGAACTGAAACTAATAACGGATTAACTTTATCACCAAATTTTTTACCGCAAATGCTTTCCATTTTTTCAATGTACTCTAAAATTTCTTGCTTAATGCCGTCGTTAATTTGTTTGCCATCTTCATAATATTGAGTGCACGCTTCAGTTGAAATTGTAAAACCTTGAGGAACAGGAAGACCAATATTAGTCATTTCTGCAAGGTTAGCACCTTTACCACCTAAAAGTTCACGCATTTTAGCGTTGCCCTCTGTAAATAAATAACAGTATTTTTTTGCCATTATTATTCTCCTTAAAATTTATTTATATGAGTATTACATTTAATCACAATATTTATATTAACATAGTTAAACTTTTTAGTCAAATAAAGCGATAGGCAATTTTTAAATAATTTTACTAAAGTTAATAAAATTTTTGATTTATTTAAGCACAGATATAGCGTGACCTATTTTGCCTCCGCTAAGTACATATTTTTTAATATTGCGCTCAAGCGAAGTGTTTTCAGTAAATTCTTCAGGTTTTAAATCTAAATTGTGGAATATAAAGAACTTATAACCTATACCGTCTTCAACAAACTCTTTAAGTTCAAAACGCTTTTGAAAACCTAAAATTTTAGATGTTTCAGGTAAAACATATTTAAGGTTTGGAGACATAAGCCAAGACTCGCAAAAATATGGAACATTACTATATTTTGGGAAGTATTTAGAAAAAAACTCTTTAGCGTAACTAAAGGTTAAGTCTAAAGCAGTATCGCTTAAATTGGCATTTCTAGGAATATGTATAGATATTGCAGGCTTTTCATCTAACTTAAACATTTCATATTCAAGTTCGCCAAGTCTAAAAAGCAAGCAAGACAGTTCTCTACCTACCCAATTTGTATGGGGAAACCCGTACTTTCCGTGAAGATTTTTATGCACTTCAAGCGCACTACTTATAAACTTAAATGTATCAATGAAAATTTCATCTTTTATATTAAATTTTTGATAGTTTTGGTATGTTATTTTAGATGCTTCAACTATAATTTTTAATTGCTTAAAACCCTTTTCGTCGTTTTCTTTTAGCGTTTCTAAAATAAAGGTAGTAGCCTCTTCAAAATTTTCAGGCTCGGTATACTTTTTTACTATTTCGTCTTGCCTTTCGCCAAGCACGTTTGACGGCATTTTATTTAATATATCTAAAACTTCGCTTGGAATATTTAAAAACTCAATTACCCTATCCATTATTTGCCCACCTTTTGTATTTGTTCATAAAATTGTTTTTGAAATTTTGGTGCTTTTGTATCTTCTTTTATAAATTTTAACATTTTAGCAAAATTATTTATATAATTTTGAATTAATATATCGCCTTTTTCTTTAGTCGCTAAACTAGGTGAACCCATAACGTTATTAGGATAACTAGAGCGCCAATCAAAACCCGTTAACAAGTGTAAATCTTGTAGAGAACCAAACTCTTTTGTTGAATTTATGGGTTCATTATAGTTTGCACACTCTAATTTAACACTATCAGGAGCAACCGACATAACAAGGCTAGTTTCCCACTCGCAAGCGTGCCCATAATTTGGATACGACTTTATAATTTTAGCCATTTCTTCTTTAGTAAACGAAGATAAATATTCAACTGCTAAAAGCATATAAATAGTGTAATTTTTACCTTTAGTAGTATAGTTTTTTAAAAAATATTCTAGCATACTAGAATTACCGCCGTGACCGTTCAAAATTACTATTTTACTAAAGCCGTTTCTACCGATTTCGTCACAAATTTCTTCAAGTAAATTAAGGGCTAAGTTAGTAGATAGATTTACTGCACCTGAAAAACAAGTCGCTTCATTTATAGAGCCAAAATAGTACGGCGGAAAAACCACGCAAGGCTCAATTTTAGACGCTTCTACGGCAATTTTATGCGGAACTAAAGTATCCGTTCCAAACGGCATATGTTCACCGTGTCTTTCAAGCGAGCCTATTGGCAATACACAAATTTTTTCTTCTTTTACTAATTTTTCAAAATCCTTTGGAGTTAATAATTCCCATTGCATAATACACCTATTTATTCCGCTGCTGGAGCAAAGTAAAAACTATGAATATATAAAGTTTTAATTATTTCGTCATCAAAAATATCTGGTAAATTAAGTTTAACTTGGTGTTTACCCTCAGATAAATAAGCCGAAATACCGCTAGCAAATTGCCTTAAACCGTTTTCGTTTTGTGGGTGGAAATAATCAAGCATTATATACTCTGAATTGTCTATTTGAATATTTGTCACTCTTCTTTCAGGGTCGTTAAGAACTATTGCAAAAATTTCAAAACCAAATTCGTAAACACCCTCGTAAATTATATCAAACTCTATTACATAATCGCCTTTGTTAAAGCGCTTTAAATAAACGTATTCTTCTTTAAGTGAACCATCTAACATTTGATATTTACCACACATGGCATCGGTTGTTCCCTCTTCAAAGAATTTGGCAAACTCTATCTCGTGACCACCTGAAATACTGTCGGGAATATCAACGTAGTCGTAAACAACGTCTTTTTTAATAAACTCAACGAGTATAGTGTCAATTTGGTTAATTTCTATCTTACCATCATTATCCTTAAAGAGTTTGCCACAGTCGTTATCAGTGCACCTATAATGCTCTAAAACACCTACGCTTGACGACGTTGCGCTTATCCTTTCAACCTTTGTTAAGGTGTGCTTTTTAATTATAATTTCACTTATAGAAATTTCATTTTTGCCGTGAATATCTGAAAAGACCTTATCACACAAAGTACATTTAAAATGGTTTTTAAAACCTTCGGTAATAGCAGTAGGCTCTTCGCCTTTTACTGAAATTACTTTGTGCTTGCATTCCGGTGCAGGTTCAGTTTTACTACCGCAACCAATTAAAGAAATTGAGCAGATAATTAATAAAACTAAAAATAATTTTAATAAGAACTTCATAATAACCTCAATACTTTTTAAGTATTATACATTATTTTTATATAAATTGCAATGCAATTTTAAAAAATAGCCAACATAAAAAAATATCACAACAAAAGTCAACGTGACGGCAAGTAAAAACAAAAAGGCTTGCAAACTTTAAGTCTACAAGCCTTTTTATAGTGGAGCTTCTAGCCGGAATCGGACCGGCGACCTCATCCTTACCATGGATGCGCTCT
>JAZRNF010000074.1:0-4247 GCA_045648085.1 Christensenellaceae bacterium
CTTAACTGCCGACTCTTGGTCTAATTCGCCCTCTAAACAATCAACTATTTCAAACAATTCACCTATTGCAGAAAACTCTAACGTATAAGGAGTTTTGTTAGTGCTAGACGCTACTATTGTATGCTCTTCAAAAGGCTTAACTATATCAAGAACGACTTTTGTTAAAGGCTCTTTTTCTTCGTCAGGCAACGCTTCGTCTTCACTTGTTATGTCAAACGAAGACTTGACTGCTTTAACAAGAATATCGTCAATCGCATTATTATCTAAAAGTACGCTGTTATACGCTATTATGTCGTCAATAGTCGCACCTAAATCTTTAAGAGAGTCCGCTTCTAAATTTTCCATATCTTCAAAACTAGAAGAAAGTTCTAAAAGTTCGCCAATCGCATTGAATTCAGGGGTAAATCTTTGTACCGTATTATTTTCAAGTTTTTCAGTAATATCAGTTATAGTATCTTCTAAAAAGTCAACGCCTAAATCTAAATCACCTATAAGACCTGCACAAAGTTTATTTAAAATTTTAGCAGTGACAATTTTAGAATTAGTATCAATGGCTTCGTCTAAAGTTTCGCCAAAGCCTTGTAATTGCTCTTTTGTAATATTATCAATGCCATCTTGTAAACCCATAATTTCGTCGTAAATTAAAGCAACAGCCCTAAACTCAACAGCGAAACTATGAATTTCTTTATTTTCAAATACTGCAACTAAGTCGTCAGCAATAACTCCAACGTAGTCAACGTCACTTAAAGTAGAACCTTTGAGTATTCCCGCAACTAATAAGTTAACTATTTCAGTATTTATTAAAACAGAACCACTATTACAAGCATCGTCAAGCATCACGCCTAAGTCAATAATACCTTCGGCATCTATACTAAACTCTTCGCCATCACTAGGAACGACGCTCATAATACCTTCGTATAATTTACCTATTGCTTTTAATTCGTGCTTGAAACTTAAAGACTCTGCTTCAGAAATAGCATTTTTAACTTCGTCTAAAGCAACGGTAATGTCTATACCTTCCATACCCGAATCTTCTAAGGCAGGCTCTAACATGTCAAGAAGTTCTACGGTAAAGCCTTTAATTGTTTCAATTTTAACAACCTCGCTAGAAATAACCGAGTCAAAACTTGCTCCTAAATTTTCAAGAGCAGTAAAATCAAGAGTCTCAAAACTACCGTCTTGCGTAAGGCTTATTATACCAAACGTAAGGGCTATTATTGAATTTATACCATTTTTAAAAGTTTCGTCATCACTAACTGTAATAAAGTCAACAACGTCGTTAATAACAGGCTCAACGTTTAAAACCGTACCTGTTGAAGAAATTGCCGTGTTTGCCGCATTACTAGCAAAACCTGCAAAACCTTTTATTGCCGCACTTTGTCTAAGTGCCTTAAAAATTTTAACGTTGCTTAAACAGTCAACTGCATAAACAATACTCTCTCTATCTTCTACGCTAATAGTCTCACCCGAGTTAGCCTTTTCTATTATAGGCATTATTCCCATATAAAGTTTTGCGATAGATTGTGCTTCAGTATCTAATTTAGCAACGACCATACCGTCGTTAAACTCAGCAGTAGTTAACTTGTTAAATACGTTCGTTTGCAATTTTGTAATACCTACTTTTTGCATAGCGTTGTATACGCCGTTATCAAGGTAAGCATCATACACTATTTCTTCAAGCATTTTGTTTGAAGATATAAGACCTTTATTATTTTCAGTAGTAGTGACAGCGTTTACGTTGTGCGCTACGGTTAAATATCCTGTAAAAGGTAAGGTAATCACAGTAAAGATAAAGCAACCTAGTACCAAACCTATAAGTGCACCTATAAATCTATGTTTTCTATGTTTTTTACCAACTTCACTTAAAACGGAATTTAATATCCAAAAAATAGGCATTGATAAAATTTTAAATAGGATAAATAAAACTAAAAAGAGCACGCCTGAAATAATCATAGTTGCAAGACCAACTACAAATAGTGAAAGAGACTCTAACTGAGCGTCGGTAATAACCATTTCGGCATCAGTTAGCGCCGTATTAAGCGAGCCTAAGGCAAATTCTTTTAAATTGGTAAAGCCACCTAAATCTACACCGAAACGAGAAAGGTCAAACTCTAACACAAACGGTATAAATTTAACTGCGCATAGCCCTGCTAAAAAAGCTACTCCAACAATTAAAACGAGCCTTGTAAGAGTTTTTTTAGTTCCCCTAAAAAAGCCATACAAAAAGCCTAAAGTCACAAATACTATTAACAATATTGGTAATATAATCGCAAAATTCATATACACCTCTATAAACACTTTTCCAGTATGTATATATTTTAACACTATTTAGATATAAATACAAGTATTTTATAAAATATTATACTTAAGTATTAAGATTTATTCGTTAAATTAGATATATAACCTTTTTTAAATAGTCAAACGCATAAGGTGGGGTTTTTGCTTGACTAAAAAAGCATTTATAGGATATACTACTTAGAGAAAACAAAGGGATAATTATGATAGAATTAAAAAACATATGCTACGCCGTTAACGTAAACGGCGAAACTAAAGAAATTCTTAAAGACGTAAACTTATCTTTAAGTGAAAAGTTTATCGCTTTTACTGGACCTAACGGCGGT
The DNA here is from genome assembly GCA_045648085.1 of Christensenellaceae bacterium. GTDB lineage: Bacteria > Bacillota > Clostridia > Christensenellales > Borkfalkiaceae > HGM11412. Next base: position 2,622 of record JAZRNF010000074.1, read on the forward strand.
GGCAAGTCCACTCTTGCCAAAATTATTATGGGCATTTTAACCCCAACTAGTGGCGAAATTTACTTTAACGGCGAAAATATAACTAATTTAGATATAACGGAGCGCGCAAAGAAAGGCATTTCGTTTGCTTTTCAACAACCTGTTAAGTTTAAAGGTATTACCGTTTCAGACATTATAAATTTAGCAAGTGGTAAAAAGTTAAAAGTAAATGAGATTTGCTCTTACTTATCTGAAGTTGGTTTATGCGCAAGAGAGTATCTTAATAGAGAAATTAACTCTAGTTTATCAGGTGGTGAACTGAAGCGTATTGAGATTGCTACGACTATGGCTAGAAATTCAACTTTCACTATCTTTGACGAGCCTGAAGCAGGTATAGACCTTTGGAGTTTTAATAGTTTAATTACTGTATTTGAAAGAATGGTTAAAAAGAGTGAGGGCTCTTTACTTATAATTTCGCACCAAGAAAGAATTTTAAATATTGCAGATAGAATTATAGTTTTATCTAACGGAACTGTTAAAGCCGACGGTGAAAAAAGCAGTGTTTTACCTGACATTTTGTCAGCATCTGCCTGCAAAGTTTTAACTAATAAGACGGAGGCGTTATAATGGGTTTAACTGATATTCAAAAAAATCTTCTCAAAGAAGTTGCGGGGATAGAGAGCATTCCTCAAGGCGCTTTCAATTTAAGAACTGACGGCGAATTAACTATACGAAACAATACTGCAAATATTGAAATTGTCACTAAAAAAGATAAGCCTGGCATTGATATTTACGTAAAGCCTAACACTAAAAACGAGAGAGTTGATATACCAGTAATCTTAACAAAGAGCGGTATTAAAGACTTAGTGTATAACGACTTTCATATCGGAGAAAATGCCGACGTTATTATCGTAGCAGGTTGCGGTATTTGCAATACGGGCAAGCACGAAACGTCACACGCAGGTATCCACTCATTTTACGTAGGTAAAAACGCTAAGATTAAGTATATAGAAAAACACTACGGAGAGGGCGACGGTACAGGCGAAAAGATATTAAACCCAACTACTAGCATTGAAATTGACGAGGGCGGTTATATGGAAATGGAGAGCGCACAAATAAAAGGCGTTGACTCTACTTACAGAAAGACTACTGCACTCCTTAAAGACAATGCTAAACTGGTAGTTAAGGAAAGCATAATGACTCACGGCAAACAAGTTGCCGATACTTATTTCCATATGGTGTTAGACGGTGTTAACTCGTCTGCACACGTTGTATCACGCTCTATTGCTAAAGACGACTCATACCAAAAATACGTATCGCTTATTGACGGCAACAATAAATGTTCAGGTCACACTGAGTGCGATGCAATTATTATGAATAACGGTAAAGTTGCTGCCGAACCAAAACTTAACGCCAACCACATTGACGCAAGTTTAATTCACGAGGCGGCGATTGGTAAAATTGCAGGTGAACAACTTATAAAACTTATGAGTTTAGGCTTAACTGAAAAGGAAGCCGAAGAACAAATAGTTAACGGATTTTTAAAATAGGCTATGGCACAATTAGGGACTTATTAAGAAGAACGCATCAAACGCGGTGGAAGACTAGGCAAACCCCGAAGTTAATACTTGCTGTATTAACAAGTGG
>JAZRNF010000075.1:0-37151 GCA_045648085.1 Christensenellaceae bacterium
CAACTTGTTTTGCGTGGACAAAAGAAAACTCGGCTTGTTAAAAGTCGAGTTTTATAAGTTGCATATTTAAATCCCTATGAGAAGAGCGGTTAACGGTGCGTTTTTGTTTGCAAAAAACAACCTGCAAAGCCGAGTCCTAACAAGGGATTCGGCAACTAAATAAATCCTTACGGATTTGTGATATTCGTCTAATGACGAGTGAGATTGCCTTACGGCAGTTATATTCGCCTTACGGCGAGTTAAGGATTTATTTAATATAACTTCTTCGAGAGAAATATAAGAACCTGCTGAAGCAGAACCTTGAATTTTTCTCTCGAAAAATATAACGCAAAATTTATTTTGCATATCACTTTTAGCCACACGGCTAAAAATATAACTTTTTTATTTTAAGATTTTGTGGATAAAGAAAAGCCCACCCTATTTCGCCTTAAAGCGAAGTATAGTGGGCTACACTTTTGTATTAAATTAAAAATCCCTTATAGGAACGCCCTAAAGGCGCTTTATTTTTTAGAAAATTCACAACCACAATAGTTTTGCCTATATAGTCCGTATTTTTTAGATAATTCTATTGAACGAAGATATCCGCCACCCTTTTTAAAGTCGGCATACAGATAATTAACGCCGTATTTTTTAGATAATTCTTCGCCTATCTCGTTTAGCCAATTAGCGTTTTTATAAGGGCTTACGGATAGCGTTGTCGTAAAATAGTCGTAGCCTAGTTCTTTTGCCATTTGTGCAGTTTTTTCTAGCCTAAGGTAATAGCAAAGTTTGCACCTTGTATCCCCTTCCTTTAAGTTTTCAAGCCCTTTAACTAACGATAAAAATACAGTCGGCTCATACTCGCCACTTATAACGTTTACACTGTCGCTATAAACTTTTTTAGTAAAATCAATTTGCTCGTTTAAACGCTTATAATACTCTCCTTCAACGGTGATATTTGGGTTGTAGTAATAAATATCAGTTTTAAAATATTTTAAGACAACTTCTAAACAATGCGACGAACAAGGAGCGCAACAACTATGCATTAAAAGTGAAGGGGCTACCCCTTCACTTTCTAACTTTTTAAATATTTGTTCTTGTAAAAGTTTATAATTTTTACTTGTCATTTGATAAAACTTTTTTATATCCTTTACCGTATTTTACACATTTTGAAACCCTAGATAACGTTGCCGAAGAAATATCAGTTTCCTTTATAATTTCTTCATACGTTTTTCCGCCTAACAAGAGTTTTGCTGAAATTAGCCTTTGCGCCATATTTTCAAGTTCTTTGTACGTGCAAAGGTCTTCAAAAAACGTTTTGCAATCGTCAAGGTTTTCAAGTTTTAAAATGATTTGAAAAAGTTCGTTTACATGTTTTTCAGTTATTCCCATATCAAAAACTCCTTTAACCTAAGAATTTATATAAGACTGTAAAAACTGCTTAGTCAACTCGTTTTTAGGCTTATTAAACACTTGCTTTGCCGTTCCAAACTCTGCAACTTTACCGTCAGCCATAAATAAAACTTTATCAGAAATGCTTTTTGCAAAATCCATTTCGTGAGTGACGATAATCATTGTCATATTAGTTTTTTCTTTAAGTTCTTTAATAACCTTTAAAACTTCGCCCGTAAGTTCAGGGTCTAATGCCGAAGTAGGCTCGTCAAAACAAAGAACGTCAGGCTTTAAAGCCATAGCCCTTGCTATTGCAACACGTTGACATTGACCGCCTGAGAGTTCACAAGGATAGTTTTTTGCTTTATCTGATAGTCCAACCTTATTAAGAAGTTCCGAAACTTCTAAGTCAATATCTTGAGTTAGTAAAGAAGGTTGATTGCTCTTTTTCTTTTCCTTTTCCATTAAAAATAGGGGGAGTTTTATATTGTCATACGCCGTGTATTGTGGGAATAAGTTAAAAGACTGAAAAACTAAGCCAAAATGCAAACGTTTAAGCCTTAAATCTTTTTCTTTTACTTTAGATAAAGTTTCACCGTCAAATAACACTTCACCGTTTAAAGTGACAGTACCTTTATCTGCCTTTTCAAGCAAGTTTAAACAGCGTAATAACGTCGTTTTACCATTACCCGATGAGCCTATTATAGATAAAACTTCGCCGGAATTAAGGTCAAAATCAATCCCTTTTAAAACTTCGGTTTTACCAAAATTTTTATTTATATTTCTCACTTCTAAAAACGCCATAATTACACCTTATAATAAGACAACTTTTGCTCAAATTTATTAAATAATATAGTCACTAAACCTACGAAAATCAAATAGAAACCACCTGCGTAGAAAATAGGCCATATTAATCCTTTTAGCATAAACGAATTTGCGTGGAATATAAGTTCCAATACACCGATAGTATTAGCAAGAGACGTGTCTTTAATTAAAGTTATAACTTCGTTAGACATCGGTGCAAGAATTCTCTTTATAACTTGCATAAATACAACTTTAAAGAATATTTGACTTTTAGTCATACCTAAAACTTCGCCCGCTTCGTATTGACCTTTTGAAATGCTTTCAATACCACCACGATAAATTTCAGAAAAATATGCCGCATAGTTTATTGAAAACGCAACTAAAGCCGCAATAAATCTTGTACTTATAGTTCTATCAAACCATGCCCAGCCCGTATTCATTTGTGGCCACACAAATAAGTCTAATAAACCTGGTAAATAGAAAATTACGAATATTTGGAGCATTAGCGGAGTACCGCGCAATACCCAAACCACAATTTTCATAAAAACACGCAAAGGGGCGACCTTTGACATTGTACAAAATGACATTAGGAGCCCCAGAGGCAACGCAAATATAAGCGTAAATGCAAATAATAAAAATGAAATTGTAAAGCCGTTTAATAATTCAGAAGTGACTTGTAAAAATACTTCCATTTTTTATTACCTTTTATAAAATTTTACTTAAGAGCGTCAACGTTAATACCAACACCGTACTTTTCAGCAAGAGTAGTGATTGTACCGTCAGCATATTTTGCTTTTAAGAAAGCATCAAGTTTAGCCTTTAAATCGCTACCTTTTCTTAAACCAACAGCAAAGATTTCATCGCCGTAAGAAATTCCGTCAACAATTTTAAGACCAGCGTATTCGCCTTTACCAACAACGCTTTGAGCCATTGTTATATCAATAATAGCAACGTCAGAAGTGCCGGCCTTAACTTCGTTAAGTGCATCAATTTGAGCAGTCACAGGTTGAACGTTAGTCATACCTTCATCAGTAGCAACAGTATTACCTGCTGAACCGTTTTCAACTGCAACTTTAGCAGACTTAATAGCATCTTTAGTAGCGATAGTGCTATCTGCTTTAACTACTGCAACTTGAGCGTTTTTAGCATAAGATACAGAGAAGTCAATTTCCTTGCCTAACTCTTCAGAAGCAGTCATACCATTCCAAATAAGGTCAATTTGTTTAGAGTTAAGTTCAGTCACCTTGTTAGCCCATTTAATGATAACTAATTGGCAATTTACGCCTAAAGACTCAGCAAATTGCTCAGCAAGTTCAGCATCAAAACCCGTCCAATTATCGTTTTCATCTAAATAATCCATAGGTTTATAAACTGTGACACCAATAACTATTTTATTGTTTTGCTTAACTGCATCTAAATCAGATGCCTTTTCTTTTTTACAACCAGTGAACGCAAAAAGCATTGAAACTGTAAGTAAACTTGCAACTAAAAGTTTTAATAATTTTTTCATAACTATTCTCCTAACAATTTATTTTTTACTTTACTGCTTTATCGTACTAAAGCAACTTATGCTCCTATTATACTTCATTACTTTAAAGTTGTAAAGTGTTTTTGAGTGCTTTTTTAAAAATTTTTTAACATTTTTTATTGGGTAATTAAAATTTGCGATAAAATCGTAAATTTTATAAAAAAATATTTAAATATCGTATGCACGTATGTTATACATATAATATACGTCACGTAAAAAGCGGCTTTGCACTTAGCAAAGCCACCTACCTTTAACATTTGAGCCTATTACATTGAAAGCATATTGACAACAGTATCTAACGTGTCTTGAATATTGTCTACCTCTAAGCCTGCAACAAGTGCTGACATTGAGTATAACACGTTTGCAATATCGTCTATTTTTTGCTTATCTTCTTTATATAACTCTTTTAATTTATTATATATAGCGTGATTTACGTTAATTTCTAAAACTTTTTGCGCTTTTATTTCGTTTTTAGCGTTAGGCATAGCGTTTAAAAGTTTTTCCATTTCAAGTGAGACTTCGCCTTCACTAGATAAGCATACGGCGTGATTTTTTAAAGCCGTAGTTCCAACTACTTTAGAAATTTTATCTTTTAACACTTCTTTTATGTAGTCAAGCATTTCTTTATCTTCTTCTAAAACGCCGTCGTTTTCAATAACACCGCTTTCGCTAGTTGCGTTTTTGAATTGTTTTTTGTCGTACTCGCCCATAAACTTAATGGCAAACTCGTCAACTTCGTCAACCATTGCAAGAACGTCAATACCGTCATTTAAAAGTTTTTCTACTTTTGGTAAAGCCTTGATAGACGCTATATTTTTACCAGTTGTATAATAAATAGCATCTTTATCAGCACCCATTTCGCTAACGTATTCTTTTAAAGTATACATTTTGTCGTTCTTTAAAGAGTGGAATAACAATAAGTCTTTAAGCATTTCGGCTTTTGCGCCAAAACTTGCGTAAACGCCAAACTTAAGTTGTAAGCCAAAAGCTTTAAAAAATTGCTCGTACACTTCCCTATCGTTTTTAAGGAGTAATTCTAGTTCTTGTTTAATCTTCTTTTCAATAGACGTTGCAATTTGAGTAAGTTGGCGTGTTTGTTGTACCGTCTCACGAGAGATATTTAAAGTCACTTCACTATCAACCAAACCTTTAACGAAACTAAAATAATCAGGAACTAGGTCTTGGCATTTATCCATAATCATAACGCCGTTAGTATAGAGTTTTAATCCCTTTTCATATTGCTTGCTATAATAGTTGTAAGGCACTTCTTTAGGGATAAACAACAGCGCTTTAAAGTCAACCATACCTTCAACTGACATATGAATAGTTTTAAGCGGTTCGCTAGAATCAAAGAAATTTTCTTTATAGAAAGTATCGTAATCTTCTTTTTTAATTTCGTTTTTGTTTTTCTTCCAAAGTGGAACAATGGCGTTTATAGTATCGTTTTCGGTGTATTCTTCTTGGTTGCCACCGTCTTCACTTGCCTTGTATTTAGTCACTTCCATTTTAATTGGATAGCGAATATAGTCGGAGTATTTTTTAACTAATGATTTAATTTTATATTCTTCTAAATAACTGTCAAAATTATCGTTATCGGTATTATCCTTTATATATAGAGTAATTTGAGTACCGTTTCCGTCCTTTTCGCTAGGCTTAACGTCATAGCCGTCAGCACCCTTTGAAACCCATAAATTAGCACCTTCTTCGCCGTAGGCTTTAGATAATACTTCAACCTTATCAGCAACCATAAAAGCAGAGTAAAAACCAACGCCAAATTGACCTATAATGTTTATATCTTCTTCTTTTAGTTTGTCGTCTTGTTTAAAGTCAAACGAACCTGAGCGTGCAATAGTACCTAAGTTGTTTTCAAGTTCACTTGCCGTCATACCAATACCGTTGTCGGTAATAGTTATAGTACGGGCATTTTTATCAAGTTTAATTTGTATATAAAAATCGTTTCTACTAAGCCCCGATATACCATCGGTTAAAGACTTGTAGTAAAGTTTATCAATAGCGTCTGAACAGTTAGAAAGTAATTCCCTTAAAAATATTTCTTTATTAGTGTAGATAGAGTTTATCATTAAATCTAATACTCTTTTTGATTCCGTTTTAAATTTTTTCATACTTAGCCTCCTAATAAAACAAAAATTAGCACTCTTGCACCGAGAGTGCTAATTTATTATAACTCTATTATTAATAAATTGCAAGTCTTTTTTTAATTTTTTATTCAAAATTATCTAAAGTTTTAATAATGCCGTTTAAATCATCTAACACTTTTATAACATTTAGTTTTAACGATTGCACTAAGATGTTTAGCGAAGAATTACTATATTCAACTTCATTTTTTACTAACGGCTCTAATCGGTTATCTAAAGTTCTTACTTGATTACTTTTAGGTTTACGACCATACTTAGTTGATTTAGGTTTTTGGAGTCCGTTTTCTATATTTAAAATTTCATCAATTATCTGCTTTTTAATTTTAGTCGTCGGAGCAACAACACCAATATTACGTGCTATTCCCCTTAAAACGCCAACGGTAAAATTATTATAATAATCAAATCTATCCATACTAAACTCCAAATAAAAAAATGCACCCACTAGGAGTGCACCAAAAACGCTCTCCCAATGCTACCACACATTCTAGAGAACACTCCAGAGTGAGAGAATACGTTTTTAACGATAGTATCCCTCTGGAATGTTAATCTATTCAGAATGTGTGGTAAATTTATTATAACACTTAATAATAAAAATTACAACGATTTTATATTAAATTTTTTACCACGATAAAAGAGGGGCTACAAAACCCCTCTTTAAAATTTTATAATTAGTCTTCTTTTTCTGCCGTTACAATAACTTGCTTGCCGTCATAATAGCCACATTTAGAACAAATTCTGTGTGGTTGTTTTTGTGCATGACATTGTGGACATTCTACAAGTGTAGGAACTTTTGCTTTATAGTTGCTTGCAAATCTTTTTGCGCCTCTCTTTTTAGAGACTTTACTCTTTGGAACTGCCATTTTTAAAACACCTCTCTTTTAATATTTACAATTGCAATCTTTTTCGTTTAGATTGCCACCACATATTGGGCATAGACCTTTACAGTCTTCCCTACAATATATTATTGACGGAGCACTTACGAGAATAACTTCGTTAACTGCTAAAGTTAAGTCAACAAGACCGCTTTTGTAAAGATACTCGTCTTTATCATCATCAGGATTGTCACGAACGTAGTCTACTGAAAAACTTTTAATAAAGTCACACTCTGCTAATTCCATACACCTTGCACACTTACCAACAATCTTGCAATTGATTTCACCGTCAACGTAAACGTCGTCATCGTGAAGTTCGAGTGACCCCGTCACTTTAATAGGTCCATCAATATAAGCGTCAGGAATTATTATAAGATTTTCTTCCGGCTCGTAATCAAACGAGAAAGAAAGTTCAGTTTTACCACTATACTTTAATTTTCTAACGTCAATAACCATTATAATACTTTAAGATTATATAATATTTGATAGTTGTTGTCAACTTTATTTATCTACAATTCAAATATTTTTTATTTTGAAAATGCAACTTTTAAAGTATCTCTTGCAATAACCAACTCTTCATTTGTTGGAACAACTAAAATTTTAACTTTTCCGCCTTCTTTAGTAAGGTCACGGATTTTGCCGTCGTTATTACCTTCGTTTTTATCAAGGTCAAGTTCAATGCCTAAGAACTCTAACTCTTCACAAACTTTTTTACGAATAAGTTTAACGTTTTCGCCAACGCCTGCTGTAAATACTAAGCAATCAATACCGCCCATAGCAGCAGAGTATGAACCGATAAACTTTTTAACGCTATATGCAAAAATATCAAGTGCAAGTTCCGCTCTGTGATTGCCTTCGTTTGCCGCTGCTTGTAAATCTCTAAAGTCAGAAGATACACCACTAATACCAAGCATACCTGACTTTTTATTACAGTAGTTTAAAGTTTCAGTAGCGTCCATACCTAATTTTCTACCCATAAATTCAGTGATTGACGCGTCAAGGTCGCCTGACCTTGTTCCCATTGGAACACCGCCAAGTGGAGTGAAACTCATACTCGTATCAACGCATTTGCCGTTCTTAACTGCGCTTATTGAAGAGCCGTTTCCTAAGTGGCAAGTGACGATTTTGCTTTCTTTACCTTCTAAACCTAAATATTTAATCGCTTCGCTAGAAACAAACCTATGGCTTGTGCCGTGGAAACCATAACGGCGAATTTTGTGTTCGGTATAAAGTTCGTAAGGAATACCAAAAATGTATGCTTTTTCAGGCATAGTACTATGGAAAGTAGTATCAAAAACTAATACCATAGGTGTGTTTGGCATAACTTCTTTACAAGCCTTAACGCCTGCAATATTTGGTACTTGGTGAAGTGGGCCAAGTTCCTTAATTGATAAACATTTTTCAATGTTTTCTTCAGTACCCAAAACAGGACCGTCAAACATTTCACCTGCGTGAAGCACTCTGTGACCAACGGCATCAATTTCGTCCATAGACTTAATAAAGCCGTACTTAGCGTCAACTAAAGTATCTAAAACAAGTTTAATTGCTTCGCTATGCGTAGGCATAGGTTGTTCAATTATAACGTCTTCTCCGTTAAATTTAAATTTTAAGAAAGAACCGTCAATCGCAATTCTTTCGCAACCGCCCTTAGCGATTACGCTTTCGTTATCCATATCAATAAGTTGATATTTAAGTGAAGAACTACCTGCATTTATAACTAATACTTTCATAATTATCCCCTTTTAATATTATTTCGCTTGAAGTGCAGTTATAGCAACTACTGCAATTATATCTTCAACGTTGCAACCACGTGATAAGTCGTTTATTGGTTTTGCAAAACCTTGACATATTGGACCTAAAGCCATATAGCCACCGAAACGTTGAGCAATTTTATAACCGATATTGCCCGCATTGATATTTGGGAAAATAAATACGTTAGCCTTACCTGCTATTTCAGAGTTAGGTGCTTTTAATAAACCAACTTCAGGAGCAACGGCAGCGTCAAATTGGAACTCACCGTCAATTTTAATTTCAGGAGCAAGTTCGTTAGCAATTTTTGTTGCTTCTTGCATTTTTGGAACTGACTTAAAGAACTTATCGTCATTACCTGAACCTTTAGTTGAGAAAGAAAGCATTGCAACTCTTGGCTCAATACCTGCGATATCTTTAGCAGTTTGAGAAGAAGATATAGCGATATCTGCAATTTGTTGAGCGTCAGGCTCAATGTTTATAGCACAGTCGGCAAATACTGCAACGCCGTCAGGGTTGTATACGTTTTCTCTTGGAGCAATCATAATAAAACTACTAGATACGGTATTGATACCTGGCGCTGTTTTAATAACTTGTAAACCTGGTCTAAGAGTGTTAGCAGTTGAGTGGCAAGCACCTGAAACTAAACCGTCAACGTCGCCTGCTTTAAGCATTAATGCAGCGTACATAGTATAGTCTTTTAATACTGCTTTTTTAGCACTTTCAATATCTTCATACTCAGCAAGACCTGTTTTTTTGTTGATTTTGCCTTTCCTTAGTTCGTAAAGCATTTCAGCGTATACGTTAGTTTTATCATAAGTCACAGGGTCAATAACAGTCACGCCTGTAAGGTCTACGCCTTGGTTCTTTTCTTTAATTTCTTCTAAATTGCCAAGAAGAACGATTTTTGCTAAACCTTCTTTTGCAACTAATGAAGCTGCTTCTACAACCCTGCTGTCTTCGCCTTCAGGAAGAATAACTGTTTTATTAAGGGCTTTTGCTTTAAGTTTAATCTCGTTTAAAATATCTTTCATACTAACGCTCCCTATTTTTTAATAAATTTTTAAATTTACTTTATTATTTTTTAATTTTAGTGTATTATAATAATATACAATAAGTATTATAAAACAATTTTTTTAAAAAGTAAATATAAAATGGGTACTATTTTGAAAATATGTGTAGCAATATGTGAGTATAACCCCCTACATATAGGGCATACTAAGCATCTAAATTTTATAAAGGAAGAAATTAAGCCAGACGTTCTTGCCGTAATTTTAAGCGGAAACTTTACTCAAAGAGGCGAAGCGGCTATCGTAGACAAATACACACGTGCTATTTGGGCTATAAAAAGCGGAGCGGATATTGTATTTGAACTACCTACGGTATTCGCAACGGGCAACGCTGAAATTTTTGCTAAAGGCGCACTTAAACTTATAAACGCTTTACCTGATGAAAAAATTTTATGCTTTGGCACGGAAAGCGATAATATTAGCGACCTTATTGACGTTGCTAAAGTGACGGCAATAGAAAGTAAAGAATATAAGGCTGCGCTAAAGGAAGAACTAGACAGCGGTATACCTTTTGCTAAAGCAAGATATAACGCAATAGCAAAAACAAACCCTGAAATCAACGTTGAAAGCGTACTTACACCTAATAATATTTTAGGCGTTGAATATATAAAGGCAATACTACAAAATAATTACGACGTAAAAATTAAAACGCTTAAGCGTGACGGCAGTTATAACGATAAGAGCATTAAAAACGACAATCCGTCGGCACTTTCTATCCGCACGGCTATTAGCGAAAATAAAAAGTCTAAGACAAAAAGTGCAGTACCGTCTTTCGTGTATAAAGAACTTCCTAACAAATTACCTGATTTTTCTAAGCAAATAGTTTACTCTTTACTAACATGCGATAAAGAGTATTTAAAAAAATTACCCGACGTGAGCGAAGGGCTAGAAAATAAAATTAAGGCGATAATAAAAGACAACCACTCTACGAAAGCGTTGATACAAAAGTTAAAGACAAAACGCTATACGGAAACTAGACTAAATAGAATTTTAACGTCGGCGCTACTTAAAATTGAAAGTTCTTTTGTCAAAGAGTGCTTGTCGTCAGACTTGTATCTTAAAGTGCTAGCAATAAACAAAGACAAGCAAGACGTACTATCGCTATTATCAAAAAGCAAGTACCCTATTATAACTAGAAAAAACGATTATTTAAAACTTTCTTCTACGGCTTTAGAGTGCTTTAATAAAGACGTTTTTGCAACCGATTTATACAATGCCGAAACTGGCAAAAAAACTAACGAATTTGAAATGAAATTAGTTGAAAAATAAAATCAACCCCACTTGCTTTGCAAGTGGGGTTATTTTTTAATTTAACTCTAAATCGTCAAGTTCTTCTTTTATATACTCGCCACCATAGTTGGCGTAAAATTCAGTAAAGAGTTCGTCAACTAAATCTTGGTCTTCAACGATTGATAATTCTTCAGTAATTTCGTCTAATTCATAAACTACTACCGCACCTTTTTCAACGCCGTCAATTTCTTCAGCAGGAGTGAAAAAAGCATAGTTTTTACTTTCGTATTCAAGTACGCCAAGTTCGTAATATTCATACGTCACACCGTCGCTATCAGTTATTTCAACGATATCGTCGCTAAGTAAATCTTGGTCGTCAAAGCCGTCTAACTCGTCAAGTTCTATATTGTGTTTAAAATCTTTCATTTTTATAATTCCTTTTTGTTTTTTTGCTTTAACATATACGTTTCTAGTATATACGATGCGGCAACTTTATCAATAACCGCTTTTCTGTCTTGTCTTTTAACGTCTGCTTCAATTAAAATTCGCCTTGCTTCTAAAGTCGTAAACCTTTCGTCTTCCATAACGACTTTAATTGTCGTTTGTTTTTTTAGTTCTTCAATAAAAAACTCTGTCTTTTCAGTTTGCTCACTCCTTGAGCCGTCAAAGTTAAGTGGAAGCCCGCAAACGATTACGTCGGCATACCTTTTTTTAGCAATATCTACAAGATATTCTATATCTTTTTTTAAGTTTTTTCTATAATAAGTTTCTAACGGCAAAGCCATCTCGCAAAATGGGTCTGAAACGGCTATTCCTATTCTTTTATCGCCTATATCAAAAGCAATATATTTCATTGTTTTAATTTCCTTTTTGTGTATAATTTTGACAAAATGTGTCATACTTTTATTGACTTAATAGTCAAGGAGATTTTATGGACGGAAAAATTTTTTGCGCCGGTCTTATAGTCGGTATGCTAGGCGGAGCACTTATCGCCTGCAACTCTAGAAAAGTACGACAAGTTATTAAAGACGGACAAGAACAAATTGCGCGTAAAGCCGAAGAATTAAAAGATGAACATTCTAGCAAAACAGCGCATAATAGCGAAAACGCTAAATAATTTATTAAAAACGCCGTGAGGCGTTTTTAATTTTACTTTAAAATTTTACTTAATATACTTATTACTTTATCTATTTCTTCATAAGTGTTTTCTTTAGAGAAAGTAAATCTTATTGAAGATTTTGCGTCTATTGGGCTAAGCCCTATTTCTGTTAACACGTAAGACGGCTCAATAGACCCTGCCGAACACGCCGCACCTAACGAAGCGCACACTCCGTGCAGGTCTAGTTTATAAAGCAAGTTTTCACCATTTACGCCTTTAAAAGTTATATTCGCGTTATTTGGTAGCCTATTTACTCTATCTCCGTTTAAGGTGGCGTTTACGCCTAAATTACAAACTTTATCTATAAAATAATTTCTTAAATCGGTCACGTATTTAGCATCGTTTTCTAAACTGTCACGACTGTATTTTAGTGCATACGCTAAGCCGATAGCACCTGCTACGTTTGACGTTCCGCCACGCTTACTTCTCTCTTGATGTCCGCCAACTATTAACCCTGCAATTTTTGAAGAGTTTTTAATATACACACAGCCAACGCCCTTTGGACCACCAAATTTATGAGCGGAAAAAGATAGCATATCTACGCCTAAATCTTTAACGTTTATATCAAGTGCGCCCATTGCTTGAACGGCATCGGTAAACACGTAAGAGCCCTTTTCGTGAGCGTAGGAAGAAATTTCTTTTATAGGCTCAATCGTGCCAATTTCGTTATTGGCAAGCATTACTGCCGTTAAATATGTAGACGTGTCAACTTCGCTTTTTAACTCGTTTAAATTTACAATGCCTAAACTGTCAACACCTACTTTTTTAACGGTAATTTCAGGGTGCAATTTATCTATATAACTAAGCATTGCTTGGTGTTCTATTTTAGTGGTCACAAGTTTATTCCTGTCACCCCTAATTTTAGTAAAACCGTCTATCGCCCAGTTATCGCCCTCAGTTCCGCCTGACGTAAAATAAATTTCGTTAAAATCTGCACCTAGTAGTTTTGCAACCATATCACGTGCTTTATCTAGCCCGTTTACCGCTTCTCTACCCACTTGGTGAACTGAATTGGCATTACCGTATATTTTTGTTAGGTATGGCATCATATTTTCTAAAACTCTACTATCAAGTTTAGTTGTTGATGCGTTGTCTAAATAAATAGTTTTCATACAAACCTTATAAATCTTTTATTAAGTTAACAGGCTTTTCTTTAGAAATTTTTATAATTGGGAATAACGACGACGCTACGGCAGTACACAAACTTACCCCAACTACTATTAAAATTTGCCTTATTCCAAACACGGCAAAGTCTACGACTAAATTCATTACGTTTTTAATATAGTAGTTTAAACCAAAACAACTTACGTAAGCAACTATACAAGACACTACGGCGTTTATCATAGAGATTATAAAACTTTCGGTTAAGAACATCATAAATATATTCTTTCCGCTAGAGCCAAGCGCACGAAGTACGCCGATTGACTTTTTCTTAGACGCGATACTTGTAGAAATGTAGTTAAACAACATAAATACAGAGAACGCCATAAGTGCTAACGAAACGTATAAGAATAATTTAGATAATAAGCCTATTGTTTCGGCGTTATATTCCATAGTCTCTAATGCAGAGTTGTTAAACCAAGTAAGTTTAACTCCGCTATTTGCAGACATAGCCTTAGATAAAAGTTTTGCACCTTTTTTATTTTCTTTAAGCGGAGCAATCATTCTACCGTATACGCCTTGATTTGAGTAAATACCGATATCTTCTAAAGCCTTAGACGACATAGCAAGTGGGAATATATTATTATTCGTAACGACGTAGTCGTTATTAACGCCTATATAGAAACCAACTATCTTATATTTTTTATTGCTTGTAGTCACTCCTTCTTTTATGATATTAAGGTCAAGTTCTCTAATATATTTATCCCCTTCGCCATTACTTTCAAATATGCCCTTTAAAATAGCCATGTATTCTTTAAATGCAGAGCGTTGAGTTTCAGTTAATGGAACTTCTCTTTTATCAAAGTAATAATTATATGGGAATATAAGTCTTTGAAGTCTTGTATTGTTTTCGTCAGTGTTAGGAAGACTTGAATTATAATTGTCGTTATCAGGAATATTTAAGTTCCTATACTCTTTTATTTGCTTTTCATATAAAACGTCTACAAACCTTGTAGTGTCAAGGTGAATTAAAACTTCGTCGTCTTTAAGTTCATAACCCTTACCTGAAACTAAAGCATTTTCTCTATCTTCGTCAATAAACATAATATTCTCAACCGCTAAATCTTTAACGTTGTAGAATTTAGAGTAATCGCTAATAGTTGCAGAGTATGGGTGATAATCTTTACCTTCTAAGATATGTTTATATGTAGTTTTACCAGAGTAAGTGCTTGCAACTCTAAGTTTACTTCCCATTAAGGCTTCACAGTAGCCTTCTGGCACTAAAATGTTTAAAAATAAACCAGAGTTAAGGTACGTTCTAAGTTCGTTGGCAAGCGGGTCGTCTTTATTGACGTATTCTTCAGTTTTTAATTCGTCGTATTTAGACGGTATTTTACCGCAATCATAAATACCGTAGATAACGTACTCGTTACCCAAAATTTTAAACCTTTTGCCTATTAAAGACTTTTGGGTTGTACCATCGTTTCTCCAATATATTATAGCGTCCGCCATATAAGTAGATATCGCTATATTTTTTAAACTGTTTTTTGTTGCTTTATTAGACGAATCGTACTCTACTTTAGGGAAATTACCCTCAACTAAAGTAAGATTAAAACCGCTTTCGTCAATAACCAACACTTTACCAGAATCATCTTTTTTAAGTTCGTTATCTTTAAACTCAACGTAGCCTGTAAAATAGTTGTAATAATACATTTCACCTAACGTTAAGCCTGAATTTTCTTTTAAATTTTCAATAATACCATCACCGTTAGCCGACGAGAAGTCTTTATCGTTAAGGTCGTATACAGGTCTAAAATCATAACCGAATTTTTTAGAATATTCGTCTATATCTTCTTGTGATAACCTTAAAGTTTCACCATTATAATTGTCGCTATAATAGTTGTTAGATAACGATATGGCTTTATAATCGCTAGAATTTAACAGGTTTTTAACTAACCTTGCATTACTGTATGCGGCAACCGTATCAAACAAGCAAAATACTGAAAATGCTATTACAGATAAAATAATAGTGAGTATTAACCTACCCGGTTTTGCACCTAATGATTTTACGCCGAAGCCCGCAACACTACTAAACTTCATTTTGCTTTTTACAAGTTCAATGTTGTTATTAGTGTTGTCGCTTTTTACGTCGGTATCAGTTTTGCACCTTTGCCTAACGGTAATGTTTTCAACTGAATTTAAACTCTTTTTTTGCTCTATCGCTTTTAAAAGGGCTTTGTTTTCTTCTTCAGTTAAAGTAGAACCCGCTTTAACGGTTATGCTATTGTCGTCTTCATAAACATTTCCCTCAACCGTTCTATCTACTAAAGTCACGTCGTCAACGATTTTACCGTCAATAAGTTTAATAATTCTATCGGCGTACTTTTCGGCAAGTTCAAGGTCGTGCGAAATTACTATTACAAGTTTTTCTTTAGCAAGTTCCTTTAACGTCTCCATAACTTGAATACCAGTCACGCTATCTAATGCACCGGTAGGCTCGTCCGCCATAATGATTTGTGGGTCTTTAAGGAGCGAACGAACAATAGCAGCCCTTTGTTTTTGACCACCCGAAATTTCATTAGGCTTACGGCCTTGAAGCCCTGCTATATTAAATTTTTCTAAATACTCAACAATAGTATTAGTAGACGTCACTTTACCTTGAAGTTCGTTTGCTATTTTAATATTTTTCTCTAAAGAATATTCAGGTAATAAGTTATAGTCTTGGAAAATAAACCCTACGAAAGTATTTCTATAACTGTCATACTCGTCTTGAGTAAAAGAAGAGAATTTTTTTCCGTTAATAATTATTTCGCCATCGTCAAAATTATCAAGACCGCCAACGACGTTTAAAAGAGTAGTTTTACCACTACCACTTTTACCCGTGATAAAAATTAAACCTTTATCCGGAAATTTGATACTAATGGAGTCCATAGCGAGCGTTTCGCCCGAAGTCGCCACGTATTTTTTTGAAACGTTTATAAGTTCTAACATTTTTAATGTCCTTTTAAATTTGTAAATTTAATAGCAAAGAGACGCTACTAAAAATAGCATCTCTTTTAAGTGTTTTTAAGGTTCTCTAATAAGTTTAACAGGTTTTTCTTTAGCAATTTTAATAATTGGTATAAGTGAAGATAAAACTGCCGTGACAATACTTGTTAATAATATAATAGCAATTTGCCTTACGCCGAATATAGCAAAGTCAATGACCAAGTTCATTTCAGTCTTTATATAATTATTGACGAATATACAGCCTACTGCGGCAACTGCCGACGCTATAACTGCGTTTATTAACGAAATAATAAAACTTTCAGTCATAAACATCAAGAATATATCTTTACCGCCAGAACCTAATGCACGAAGAACACCTATTGATTGTCTTTTTGATACTATACTTGCAGAAATATAGTTAAACAACATAAAGATTGAGAACAATGCAAGTACTAAAGATACGTATAAGAATAATCTTGCGAAAAGTTTAATAAACTCACCATTAACTCTAATAGTATCTAAAATAGTATTTCCGTACCAATTGAGTTTAAGTCCGTCAAGTTCAGACATCATTTTAGCCATAGCCTTAGCACCTTTTTTGTTTTTAACAAGCGGTGCAACCATTCTACCGTAAATACCTTGGTTAGAATAAATTTCTATTTCTTCTAAGTCGGCACCATTCATAACGACAGGGTTCATAACTTCTTTACCAGTAGAAGTGTTAACTTCAAAGTCAAGGTTTACACCCGCATATACGCCAACTACTTTATATTCGTGGTTTGATATAGTTAAACCGTCGTCTACCCTAGCCATTTCAATCTTCTTTATTACGCTTGGGCTTTGAATACCTGGGTTGTTAAATACCATAGCCTTTTCAACAGCAGTTAAGAAAGTTGACAACGCGTCTTTAGTATTTATAGAAATAGTACTTTCCTTTAAGCCGAATATCGCACTAAATAACTTGTTGTATTCAGTAGCGCTTTCCGCTATACCGTAAGGCTTAGTTTTTTGCATTACAGCAACTTCGTTTAAGTATAAAGTTGGTAAACTTTCAATGTGAATAAGAATTTCGTTATCGCCTAACGTATAACTTTCACCGTTATTTCTTTCTAAATCAAAGAAGAATACTTTTGACACGTCTACGTCTTTAGAGTTGTAGAATTTGCCGTAATCGGCAATAGTATAGTCCCTACTTTTTAAGTCAGGATATTTGAATTTATAAACTCTATCGCCACAGTAAGAAGTTGCTATTCTTTCGTTATCTTTAATTAAAACGTCAAAATAACCTTCTGGAACGAATACGTTTAAGTATAAGCCAGAGAATAAGAAAGTTTCTAAATCGTCTGCTAATGGATTGTTAAGTTGAGTAGGCTCTGCCGATTTTAACGAATTATATTTGCTAGGAATATCACCGCAGTTGTAAATACCCCTAATAGTGTATTCTCTACTTCTTATTTGGATAGTACTGTTAAGAACTTCTTCTAAGTTTCTTATACCTCTCCAATAAGCAATACTTCTTGCTAAATATTCAGAAATTGCTATATCGTACATTGAACCACTTATCAACGTGCCGTTTTTAACTTCTATTGTAGGATAATTACCGTAAACACGAGTTAAATTAAATCCATCTTTATCAATAGTAGTGACCAAACCGTCTTCATTACGCTCAAATTCATCGTTTTTAAATTCAACGTAGCCAGTCACGTAATCGTAGAAATACATAGCACCCTTTGCTGTTGCTTGTGGGTTTTTTATGTTGATAGTAGATTTAGCGTTAGCCGTTGCTAAGTTTGTATCGTTAATATCGTATACTGGACGGAAATCGTACCCAAACTCGCTCCTATACTTTTCAACGTCACTAGAAGAAATTCTTATAGAATCACCGTCGTATGCTTGGCTATAATAATCAGTCGTTACAGAAATTGCCGAATAGTCGCTATCTTTTAAGAGCCTTTCAATAGCCCTTGAGTCGTTATACGCTGCAATAGTATCAAATAAGCCGAACACAGCAAAGGCTATAACAGACAAGAATATTGTAAATATAAGCCTACCCGGTTTAACCTTTAAAGATTTTAAGCCAAGTTCCGCTGAACTTCTAAATTTCATTTTACTATTGATAAGTTTAATATTACCAATGTCTTTAGAAGTTTTAACTTCTTTTGTAGTTTGTTTTCTTCTTACAGAAAACTTTTCAATAAAGTTGATTTTTCTTTTTTCACGAATAGCCTTTAAAAGAACTTCAGTTTCATGTGGGTCTAACGTTGCACCTGACTTAACTGTTAAAGTATTTTCGTCTTGATAAATGTTGCCTGTAATTTCAGAATCGGTAATAGTCACGTCTTCAACGATTTCACCATCAACAAGCCTTATAATTCTATCCGCATACTTTTCAGAAAGTTCCATATCGTGCGAAACTACGATTATAAGTTTTGATTTAGACAACCTTTTCAAAGTTTCCATAACTTGAACGCCGGTTGCACTATCAAGAGCACCCGTTGGTTCGTCGGCCATAATAATCTTAGGGTCTTTAACAAGTGAACGAACGATTGCAACCCTTTGCTTTTGACCACCTGAAAGTTCTGATGGTTTACGGTGACCAAGACCTGCAATATCAAACTCTTCTAAAAGCCTATTAATTTCTTCAGTACTTGTAGATTTACCTTGAAGTTCATTTGCTATTTTGATATTTTTTTCTACCGTATAATCAGGAAGCAAGTTGTATTCTTGGAAAATAAAACCCACGAAAGTGTTTCTATAACTATCATACTCTTTTGCAGTAAAAGTTGAGAAGTTTTTACCGTCAACGATAATCTCACCAGAGTCAAACCCGTCAAGACCACCTACTACGTTTAAAAGCGTGGTTTTACCACTACCACTTTTACCTGTTATAAACACCATACCAGTATCGGGGAATTTAACGCTAATGCCGTTCATTGCGGCAGTATCGCCTGCAACGGTGGTGTATATTTTCTTTACCTCTTTTAATTCTAACATTTTTTCTCCATTCTTTTAGGCTATATAAACTGCTTTAAATTTTAGCACTTTATTATTAATTTTATATAAACAGCCTAAAAGGTTTATTTAGTTTCACAATTAACGCTTTTTATTGGATTTTTTAGTCCAAAACGATAACTATTTTATGATAACATAAAAAAGTGTTTTTGTAAACAATTTTTTTGAAAAAAAATAACAGCCTAACCTTTAGGTTAAGCCGTTTTATTATATTGCCCTAAAATTATCGTCATTTTTATTAAAAAATTCTTTTGAAATACTGTTTTGCTTCATGCATTTTTTAAATACGTCTTTTAATTTTTTATTCTCTTTTTCTAATTTTAAAACCTTATCTTTTAAAGATATATTTTCTTGTTTTATCGTAAAAATTAGTTTTTTAATTAAACTTTCAAGTTGCTCTTCGTAAGAGTCGTATTCTTTATTAAACACCGTGTTTTCGTATGGGTTTACATTTATGCCGTTTTTATCTTTTATAGTGCTAGCAACTTGCATTACAAATTCTCTTTTATCCCTTAACAAATTTCTGTATTTATTTTGATACCTAAGCGCCAAACATTCGTTATTATTTGCTAGTTTTGATATGGTACTTCTTACCGATTTACCATTACCTAGTCCTAACAAAACTTCTTTTAACAAACTTTCTTCTTCACTTTCGTTAAAGGCTTTTATAAACGTTGGATACATTTCGCTAGTGACACCTAATTTGGTTTTAAGTTTACTATCCTTTTTACAGTCGTTTACAGTCTTATAATAATAATTTCTCAAACTGCCTTGAGCCCTACCGCTAACTAAAGAATACTCTTTAAAAAGTTTAGTTAAATCTTTGCCGTCTTGCACTCCTTTTTTAATAAAATTTATAAATTTTTTCGCTTCGCTATCGCTAAAACCTTTCATTTTATCACCCCACTAAAATTCAACTATATATAAATTTTTAACTTAAATTTTATTTTTTATACATATTAATTTTAAAAAAATTATATAATTTTATATGAACGCAATTTTCGTATCGCAAATAGACTGCTATTTAAAATTAAACGGCAATTTTATTGGTAAACTTAGTAATAATTGCAAGATTTTACACGATTTTAAAGACGATTATTTTTTAGAATTTATACCCCTTAGTGACGACTATTTGGCTAGTTATTACTATAAAAACAGCGGTAAAAAAGTTAAAGTTTACCACCTTTTAAACGACGTTGTTATAGTTCCAATCTTTGAAAAAAACCGTAATTTGCGGTATGAAATTTTACTACAAAAACGCTTTGATTTTCAAATCTCAAACTTGCTTATAACCTGTTTAGCAGACGGCTGTTATAAATATTATTTAGACGGCATTATCTCGTTTAGCGGTGAACTTTCTATAAAGCCAAGTAGCGTTGACGCTAAAATTATTAATGATGTTTTAGTAGTGGTTTTTTATGGCGAAACGACTTTGGTTTTTGCCTTTAATTTAAACAATTCACAACTAATTTTTCAAGACTATGGCAACTTAGTTAATTTATCTAATTATTTAGAAATTTCAAAAGACTATAAAACAATTATACCTGCAAGTGTAGTTTATAGGTGGAATTTAAACTTAAACCCTACTCTTAACGACAAAGAGTGTTATTTAAAAAAGAGCATATACGATATTAACGATAACCTTTTGCCCCTTTCATATTTACAACTTATATCGGTAGGAGCAAGCGTAAACAAGTATATATCGCCAAATTTAAAAGATAGAGAAAAAGATTTAATAGACTTTATATCAAAGCCGCACTTGTTGTTTCCGTATTACAAAGACGATAAAAAAGTAGTTGCAGTTTATGAAAACCACCTTTCACTATACGAACTAACCCTATCAAATAATTTAATTGAAAATATAGTAGACGAGTTAAATTAAAAACGCTAGCGTATTTCGCTAGCGTTTTTTTAAGCCAAGGTGAGTAAACGGCATAAGTTTAATAAAAAAGACTAAGCAAATGCGAGTAAGACAAGGCTAACCCCGAAATTAATACTTGCCGTATTAACGAGTGGGTTTAACACAGTATTACGAAGCATTTCATTAGTCTTTTATTAATTGTTGTCGTTTACGAGCCTATATACAATAGTTGTCAATAACACACTTAATACCGTCGTTGTTATTGTCTTTTGTCACGGCGTTGCACACCTTTTTAACTTCGTCACTGGCGTTGCCCATAGCGACGGAAAATCCTGCTGAGAGTAGCATTGGAATATCATTACCCGCATCGCCAACCGCCAAAATATCTTCAGCCGTTAATGAAAAATACTTTGCTATATTTTCACAAGCAGTACCCTTATTGATACCTTTTACGTTTATATCAATTTGCAAGTCGTTGCTTCTAATTACTTGTAAGTTAGTAAACTTTTCTTTTAAAGGTAGGTATACATTGTCTAACTTTTCAGGCTCGTCAAAAATCAAAACTTTATTGCTAGTTGATTTACTTTCCTTTAAAAACTCACTAACTGGACTAGAAAATATAACCTTAGTTTTCATAACGTTAGAATACCACTCAGTCCACTTGCTAGGTTTTGCCGACATAAACGCTCTATCAGGATAGCATTGAACGTTTAAATCTTCATAATTTTCTAAAAATTTATAAACTTCTATTAGAGTTTTATTGTCAATAGGATAGTTAAATAAAACCTTATCAGTTTTAAGGTCAACTAGTTCCGCACCATTAAAACTTGCAAGCAAACAATTAAGCCCAAGCCCTTTTAAAATATAGTCAATACCCGACGTCATACGCCCCGTGCAAACAACGAATATTCCACCACGATTTATAAATCCGTTTATACTATCTAGTGTCGTTTTAGATATTTTTTTATTATCGTCAATTAGCGTGCCGTCAAAATCGCATACTAATAGTTTGTATTTTTTCATAATATCCCTTTAGCGTTTTCTATAATAGTGCCGGCTTTAAATTTTTTACTATAATAGCAAAGTTCAACAAGTGCCTTTTTTTGTATAGTTTTGGTACTTAAATTTCTAATACCAAATGATATTGTTTTTATAATTTTTAAGTGTTGCTTTTTGTCTTTAGTTGCTATTACCGACACTACGTCACAAACTTCGCTATCAAATTCTTCGCCAAGTTTTTTAAAAATAACGTCAATTTTATAACCGTATAAACGACATAATTGGTTTTCGTAAACTTCGCTAAAATTATCGTCAATACCTTTAAAAATAACTCTTTCAGTTTCCTTAAAAAGTACAGAAGTTTGTTTTTTAAGAGAAGAAATTTCTTCCTTTATAACACCCCTTTCATTGTTAAGCGAAAGTATTTTAAGGTTTGCATTTTTATCCCCTGTATCTTTTCGCGTTTCCTTTAGCGTGTCAATAATTTCTTGCAAGCGATTTTTCTTGTTTTCAAGAGTTTTTACAAGGTTTTTATACTCTTTAATTTGATTTTCTATAAATTCAAAATTACTCACCTTTATCATCCTCTTTTTTAACGTAGTTTTCCTTATCGCCAAGTTGACTTATTATATTGTTTCTAATACTGTCTAGGTATGCTCTTCTAAGTGCTTTTTGCTCTTCCTTTTCTTCGTCGGTAAGACCAACTTCTTTAGATTTTTTATATAGTTCGTTTATTCTTTTTATATCAAGCATAGCATACCCCTTTAAATTAAAATTCTATATATAATTATAATATTTTTTGCTAATTTTGGCAATACGTTTTATAGATTTTTGCCTAAATATTTTTTAGATTATAGGTAATTAACAACTAGTTTAAAAAAACCGAAATCTTAACTAGACTTCGGTTTTAATTTTATAAATTTTCTACGATATGTCTTGCCACGTATACACCGCTTGCTGATGCGTGTGATAATGAGTGCGTCACACCACTACCGTCGCCAATAACGTAAAGCCCTTTATGCGTAGTCATTAAATTATTGTCAATTTCAACTTGCATATTGTAGAACTTAACTTCTACACCGTAAAGTAAAGTATCGTCGTTAGCAGTACCTGGCGCAATTTTATCAAGGGCGTAAATCATTTCAATAATGCCGTCTAAAATACGCTTAGGAATAACTAAACTAAGGTCACCCGGCGTAGCGTTTAACGTTGGAGTTATAAAACTTTCGTTAATTCTTGTTTGATTACTACGTCTACCCCTTACAAGGTCGCCAAAACGTTGAACGATAACCCCACCGCCTAACATATTAGAAAGCCTTGCAATACTTTCACCATAGCCGTTACTATCTTTAAAAGGCTCAGAGAAATGTTTGCTTACTAAAAGCGCAAAGTTGGTATTGTTAGTGTGTTTTGATGGGTCTTCATAACTATGACCGTTAACCGTGACAATGCCGTTAGTGTTTTCAGTTACGACAACGCCCTTAGGGTTCATACAAAACGTTCTAACCATATCTTGGAACTTTTGAGTTCTATATTTAATTTTGCTTTCGTAAAGTTCATCAGTTAAATGAGCAAATACTTCGGCAGGTAATTCTACCCTTACGCCAATGTCTACCCTGTTTGAAGATTTTTCTATACCTAAAGTTTCGCAAACTTCTTCCATCCATTTGCTACCACTTCTACCAACTGAAGATATAACGTTTGTCGCCCTATACTCATCTTTTTTAGTGACAACTATAAATTCGTCGCCATCTTTTTTGATAGCAGTCACAGGAGTTTCAAAAAAGATATCCATTTTGTCTTTTAACACGTTATATAAATTTTCTAAAACAACGTAGTTTTTATCAGTACCTAAATGGCGAACTTCGGCATCTAGTAAGTGAAGGTCGTGCTCTAAACACATAGTTTTAATTTTAGTGTTTGCAGTGGTATAAAGTTTAGTGCCTTCACCACCGTTAGCCATATTAATCTCGTCCACGTATTTCATAAGGTCAATGGCTTTTTGCTTACCAATATAGTCGCATAACGTTCCGCCAAAGTGATTAGTAATATTATACTTACCGTCAGAAAAAGCACCCGCACCACCAAAACCATTCATAATAGCGCAAGATTTACAGCCTATGCACGACTTAACCTTTTCGCCGTCAATAGGACATTTCCTTTTCTCTAGACTTTTGCCTGATTCAAACATTGCAATCTTAAGATTGCTGTTTAATTTTAACAGTTCGTATGCAGAATAAATTCCACCTGGGCCTGCACCGATAATAATAACGTCGTACTTCATAATTCCCCCCCCACGTATAAGGTTTAACCAACTTTAATATTTTAACATATTAAATAAAATTTGTCTACACTAAGGTTAACATTTTGCAAGATTTTTACCAAGTTTTATCCCGTTTTTTTTATTTTTAAAAAAATATAAAAATTATTTAACAAAAATGCCTTTTAAAGATTGACAAATTTTAATTAAAGTAGTATTATACGTGTGTTAGAAATTTTGCCGCTGTGGCGGAACAGGCAGACGCAAGGGACTTAAAATCCCTCGAGGGCGACTTCGTATCGGTTCAAATCCGATCAGCGGCACCAAAAAAGCGAATCACTTTTTAGTGGTTCGTTTTTTTGATTGTCGTTAGTGAGGATTTGAAATTTAAACTTTAAGGCTCACAAAAAGATTTTGCTTGCAAAAGATTTTTGGGAAGAGGAGCAATAACGGAGCCTTTTTGAAATTTGCGCTTAGCAAATTACTATATGCGCAGTTTATTGCGACGAGATCAGCGGCACCAAAAAAAAGAATAAAATATAAACGGAGCAACACAGCGTTACTCCGTTTTTTCGTTTGTTATATAAAAAGAAAATCTAAAAAAGCTCTTACAAGTTTTTCATTTGGTTCCCTTTTCATATTATATATTCTAATTCCATATTTTCCTTTATTCCTTCCTGTTGCAACAGGTGTAACTTTTATATTAAACCCCGCTTGCAACAATGCTCTATATGTAGGCAAATAAGTAAAATCCTTTTTTATATCCACAATAATACTCCACATTTTTTCCATTAAGGAATTATGCGGTTCCCCCAGCCATTTATTCGAACTATCCATTCTGATAACCGTAATGTATTCATTAGAATACCCTATCAACATTTCTTTGGTCATTGTCCAAGCCGGCACAGCACCTACACCTTGATTGTAAGAATCAAATTCTTTTTTTAATTCGCTGACTTTTAACATTTTTTACCTCCTAAATTTCAATATTGAATTTCTGCAACAAAATATTTTGCAAAACTAATACCGCTTCTATTGTCCGTAAAAGTAATATCGTTGTACATAATCTGTAAATCAATCAAATAAGTTTTATCGTTTCTTGGAACAAGCTGGTCTTCTTTAATTGAATTGGCGGGTACCAAGAATAAATAAATTTTTCTGTTTATCCAATCATTTAAAATGATATTCCAATCAACGGACAACATCCCAAATTCAGGATTAGCCCAATAATTATATGCTCCGCGATTTTTAGAAGCATACGTCACATTTGTCCCAACATCTAACCCTTTTCCGCGTAATAATCTAATCGAAAGACTTTTGGTCATATTTCCTCTATCATCGTTTTCTGACATAGCAACCAAAGATTTACTTCCCGTTGAAATAGCAACAGATGGTTTCTGTTCGCATACGCTTACAACATTTTCTACTTGATTATTATTTTTAGAATTATTCCTTAAAAGAAATGCTATTGTCCGTTCTTTAACTATACGCTTTAAAAGCATATGTATAGCCACCTCTATATCAAGTCCCTCTTCATCTAAAACATCCTCCGCGTCCATTATTAAATTTTCGTCCGCCTCAAAAATAATTTTTTTCATTTAAAATCATCCTCCTTTATCCTTATATACTACATAATATCATGACCTTTATGAATTGTCAAGCGTTTTTAAATATGTTTTTTAAAGTTTTTATATGTTCTTATATGTTTATTATAATTTCAAACATGAGGAATATTATTTTAAAAAATTATAAGTTCGAGCTTCTTGCAAGCAGTGGCACCAAAAAAGCGAATCACTTTTAGTGTGTTCCTATAAGGGAATTTTAATTTGATACAAAAGTGTAGCCCACTATACTTCGCTTTAAGGCGAAATATGGTGGGCTTTTCTTATCCACAAAAGATTAAGTTAATAATGTTATATTTTTAGCCTTGTGGCTAAAAGTTATATGCCGTTGGCGTGATATTTTGGCAAAGCCAAA
Organism: Christensenellaceae bacterium; assembly: GCA_045648085.1. Classification (GTDB taxonomy): domain Bacteria; phylum Bacillota; class Clostridia; order Christensenellales; family Borkfalkiaceae; genus HGM11412. Next base: position 26,138 of record JAZRNF010000075.1, read on the forward strand.
GTGATATTAAATAAATCCTTAACCTTGCGTAGCAAGATATCACTGCGTTAGCAATATCACTTGCCGATAGGCAAATCTCACAAATCCGCTTGCGGATTTATTTAGTTGCCGAATCCCTTGTGGGGACTCGGCTTAGTGGTTCGCTTTTTTTATTGCTGTATATAAATAAACCTTATTCTATTACAATACGTTGTTTTAAGCGTATGTCTTCGCACGATGCGCCGACTAAAATATCAAATTTGCCGTTTTCAACCGTCCAACAATCGTTTGCGGTAGAATAGAAAGCAAATGCACGCTCATCTAAAATGATACTATATGAAACCGTTTCATTTGGCCCTATATATTTTTTGTCAAAACCCTTTAATTCGTATTTAGGGCGATATACGTTAGAAATAACGTCATGCACGTAAACTTGAGCAATCTCTGCCCCTGCAACTTTAGAAAGGTTAGTCACGTCAAACTTAACTTCATATTTTAAATTATCTAATTTGTTTACTACTAAGTTTGAATACTCAAAATTTGAATAAGACAATCCATAGCCAAACGGAAATAAAGGCTTAACGTTATGAGTGACGTAATACCTATAACCTACGTTTAACCCTTCGCTATACATAGACACGAACGCATCTTCATAGGTTTTAGTACAAGGAGCATCTTCTAAACTATAAGGGAAAGTTTCGCTAAGTTTACCAGACGGATTAACCTTGCCAGATAAAACGTTCGCAACTGCTTCATGCCCATGAATTCCACCAAAACCTACGTATACAACCGCTTTTACTTTATCAATCCAACTTGACATATCTATAGAAGAACCCGCGTACACGCAAACCACAACGTTTTCATTAACCTTACAAGTTTCTAAAATTAAATCTTCTTGCTCTTTAGTAAGTTTTAAACTTCTTCTATCCGTACCTTCGTATTCAACTCTTATACCAGTACCAACGGTGAGCACTACAACGTCAGCATCGGCAGCCCTGTCAATGAAGAATTTAAAGCCACTATAAGCATTATTGCCACCTAACCTGTTAAACGAGCATATAGTTGATACACATATATCTACTTTTTCAGAATTTAAAGAATTTGCTAAGCATGTTCGTAAATCGGTAATTTTTTTATAAGGAACAACGTAAGATGCTCCACCGCCTGCAAGCGATGAACTGGCAGGAAAACCAGACACTAAAACGTTTTGAGTATCATTAAGCGGTAAAATATTATCTTGGTTTTTAAGTAAAACTATACCTGCTTCTGCTATTTTTTGAGAAACTAAACATCTTTCTTCTTTAGTTTTCTCTACTATTCTTTTTGATTTGTTTTGCTGTATTTTTTCTATAACTTCTAAATTTGTTTTTACTAAATTATCAATAGTTTCTTTTGTAATTTTGCCATCGTCATACGCTTTTTTTACAACGTCATAAAACATTGCATTATGTGGCATTTTTAAATTTAAACCTGCATTGATAGATTTTTCAGGGTCGGAAACTGCGCCCCAGTCGGATACGATAACACCGTTAAAACCTAACTCTTTTCTAAGTAAGTCATACAATTTTTTATGCTCGCTCATCCACACGCCGTTTACCATATTATACGAACTCATTACAAAGTCTGGGTTAGCCTTAATAGCAATTTCAAAAGGAGTTAAATAAATTTCACGCAAAGTCCTTTCGTCAACTTCACTTGATTTAAAAAGCCTATCGTCTTCACTATTATTTGCAACGTAGTGTTTTACACAAGCACTTATACCCTTAGACTGCATACCTTCAACATAGCCTTTGGCAATTTGACCTGCCAAATAAGGGTCTTCACTATAATACTCAAAATTTCTTCCGCAAAGTGGATTTCTTTTTATATTTATACCTGGGCCTAATAAGACGTCAACGTCTTTTTCAATGCAGTCTTCGGCAAGAGTTTTACCCATCTCTTTTGCAATCTCAACGTCCCAACTGTTTGCTAAAACGTTTGACGATGGGTAAGTTATATTCGGCTCGTCACGGCGTTCTATAACGGGTTTTACAGTTTCTTTGTCGTCCCTACTATACGTAGTAGAAGTTGTGTAGGTATATCTTAACCCACAAGACGCGTCACTTGCCATAACTCGCGGAACTACCCCGTCTAAATTAAAAAGTTCCATACTGCCACTACTACCGACAAGCAATTTGATTTTTTGTTCAATCGTCAATTTATTTATATCCATAGTAAAATTCCTTTAAGTATTTTAGTTTAGCCTTGTTTAAATATTATACCACGCATTACAAAAAAGTCAATAAAAAATATTGACTTATACTTTCGCCTATTGATAATTTTTATTTGATTTTTAAAACCACTTTACCTGTATTTTCAAAGCGTTCCAAAATGGCTTGGGCTTCGTTTACTTCTTCAAAGTGCATTACCTTATAAATAGACGGTTTAATTGTTCCGTTTTCAAGATGCTGCCACATTGTATTAACAAGCCCCGATAAAATTTCGGCTTTCATTTGATTGGTGCGATTACGGAGCATGCTTCCAACTAAATGCAAACCTTTTGTCAAAAGTGGACGGAGTTTAATATTAGTTTCAACACCTGCAAGGGTAGAAATAACTACCCAATATCCGCCACGAGCCATAAAAGGCATTGCTTTGCCTAAATCTTCCCCGCTTAAACAATCCATACAAACGTTGACGGGTTTTCCGTCTTTTTCTAATCTTTCAAAAACTTCGGCAATACTTTCCTTTTCTTGAACAATAATATAATCGGCACCTAAATCTTTAATTTTTTCCGCTTGCTTGTAAGTTTGTACACTAGTTAAAACGTATGCGCCCGCCGCCTTACCCATAGGTATTGCCGCACTTGCAAGACCGCTTGCACCTGCCGCTACGTATAAAACCTGCCCTTTTTTTAGCCCGCCTTCATAAAACAAATTAAGATAACTTGTCGCATATGCTTCGGGAAGCGAAGATGCTTCTTCAAAGGTAATATTTTTAGGAATAGGCATTAACAATTCGTAAGGAACTGCTATTTTTTCTGCATATGCGCCACCACCAACAAGCGCGCAAACCTTATCCCCAATTTTAAATTTAGAATTTGCTTTTGCCTGTTCGCCCATATCCAATATAACGCCTGAAAGTTCTAAACCCGGCCAACTTGGCCAACCAGCAGGCGACGGATATGTACCTTGCTTTTGTAATAAATCTGCACGGTTTAAAGCCGTAGCGTGAATTTCCACTAAAACGTCGCTTGCGCCCATAACAGGGTCAGCAACTTCTTTCCATACCATTTTTCCATTTTCTACTAAACATGCTTTCATATTTTCACCTTTTAATCGCTTGCCTTCATAGAAAGCGACCTACCGCCGTCAACAACGTACGTTTGTCCTGTAATAATCCCGCTTTATCCGAAACGAGAAACGCCACTAAATTCGCAACGTCGCTAGCATAGCATTTTCTTCCTAAAAAGTTTGAGTTGTAAAAGTAAGGAGAGTCGTCGTTTTCACCAGGTCTTTGAACAAGACCAGGTGCAACGGAGTTAACGTTAATTTTATAAGGTCCAAGTTCCTTTGCTAGCGCCTTCGTAAGCGAAATAACCCCGCCTTTAGACGCAGCATAATCACAACACGTTTTCAAGCCGTTAAAGGCAACTGCTGACGAAAAGTTTAGAATTTTTCCGCCATTACCTTGCTTAATCATAACCCTTGCCGCCGCTCTACTAACCCAAATAGCACCATATAAATTTATCTTTAAAACTTTATCTATTACGTAGTCTTCTTGGTCTACTAAAGGAAGATACCTTGCGCTCTTTCCTGCAATTCTTGCACTGCCGCCTGCAATATGAATTGAAATATCTAAACCGCCAAAGTCTTTAACAATCTTACCTACGGTTTCGTCAACGTTTTTAGAATCCGTCACGTCCATAACGTAGCCTTTTGCTTCGCCACCGACTTTTTTAATATTGGTAAGCGTTTTTTGAACACTTTCTTCATTGATATCGCAAACTGCAATTTTTGCACCTTGTTTAGCAAGCATAACTGCTGTTTCGCCGCCAATATATCCACCTGCGCCAGTTATAAGCGCTATTTTTCCTTCAAACTCGCCCATACTCTACTCTCCTTTCAATTTCTATATATTATTTGTCCGTTCTTCACGGTTAATTTACATACGTAGCCATTTTTAGATACAACCCTATTTTTATTCCTATCTTCAATATCAATAGGCGTGTTGTCGTATTTAAGAACGGTTAAATTTGCTATAGCGCCAACTTTCATTTGCGCCCAATTCAAACTATCAACCGATTTTGCCGCATTTATCGTTACCGCTTGAAAAATTTTCTTTTCGTCCATACCAAGCGTTTTTAATATACTCATACACATTGGCAATCCGTAAATTCCACCGCGAATATATGCGCTAAAACAAGTAATATCCGTGCTTATTACATCGGGGATATACCCCTTTTCTATCGCATTACGTAAAATATTAAAATCAGTGTGTACGCCACCTGCCATGCCAGCGTCTATTATTACGCCTTTTTCTTTTGCTTTTTATAGGCGATATAATCGTTTTTATCTATCGTGTTATCTCCGCCATGATATGCGTGAGTTATAATATCACCCGAACTTAAAACCTCTACTATCTCAAGTAGTGACGTAGGCGAATACGAACAGTGAACCATTACTTTTAAGTTCTTTTCACGAGCAAACTTACAAGCCAAATATAAATGCTCTTTTGTAATTCCATTTTTTAAACTATTATCAAAATACACCTTTACGCCGATTGCCCTTTTGCCGTACAATTCCAAACGCTTTAGCATTTTAACGTAGTTAAGAGTTTCATTTTGCACTTCAATAGGTATAAATGCTAGCGTTTGCACACAAAGGTTATCTAAACAGTTTAAGCCTAAGTCTTCCGAACAAGCGTCTACTGCATAAAGGACACCAAACGGAATAGTTGCCATATCCGCAGGAAAACCGTATTTTTTATTCCCCATTTCTAACAAATGGGTATGAATATCTATAAGGCCCGACGTTATAATGCAACTTGAAACGTCAACGACAGTCGCTTGTGAATTAGACGCCTTCCCAATCTCGGCAATCTTGCCGTCTTTAATTAGCAAGTCGCCGTCAAAAAAGTTTTCGCCGTCAAAAATTTTACCACCCTTTAATAGTATTTGTGCCATTAAAACCTACTCCACCAACAATTTTATCTAATACTTTTTGCACAGTATAATCATGCTCGTACGTAAAAGGATTTTTCTTTTCGCCAACGATATACGAATAAAAATCTTGCATCATATCGTCATATCTACAATTTTTAGAATCTTCTTCAATCTTTACTGTTTCTTTGCTGTCTGAAAAAGTTTTTGCCATATCTTGATAACTATACGATATATAGCATGGTCTTTCTATCGGCTTAATATCTATCGTACCCTTGCTTCCTGAAACGACAAACTGACGCCTACCAAAACCGTTAACTTCAACTGACGAAATAAAAATTCTCGCAAGTGCTTTTTCGTATTCTAATACCGCAAGATTATTGTCTTCAAAATCAACGCCGTCAAGACAAGTGCGTTTCAAAAACGAAGTGATAAGTTGCGGTTCGCCTAGAAGATATACTATTAAATCTACCATATGGCTACCTAGAATATACATAATTCCGCCCTTGAAATTTTTTAGCCACTCTTTGTAGTTTGCAGGGTGGAACGTACTCATTTCAGCATTGATAGAATAAATTTCACCAAGTTTTCCGCTTTGCACTTCTTCTATACATTTTTTTATGGCAGGATTATAGCGATACATATACCCAAGTTGAACGGTTAAATTCTTTTCCTTGGCTATATCTAAAACTTCTTTATATTCTTCTAGAGTTCCGCTTGCGGGCTTATCCATATGAATATGTTTTCCTGCCATCACGCATTTTTTAGCAGTTTTGGTTAAGTCCCAAATATCAGTTTCTACTAAAATAGCGTCGCACTTTTCTATCAATTCATCTACGCCATAGCGTTGTAATCCTAAATACCCACTAAAATTTCCACGCTTTTTTATCCACTCTTCATTTTCTTCAGCGTACCCAACAACTTCAAATAAATTAGGGAATTTCCTTACTGCTAGCATTTTATCTTCACCGTGATTATGCCCTATCCCTATTTGTCCTATCTTAATCTTTTTCATTTATAAATTCCTTTAGCACAAGACTATATTTATTTGGTTTTTTCTTTTGTACAATAAGTATATCACTCTCAAATATTTGTGTAAATGGCTAAACGGCATATTTTGTGTGATTTGATACAAAAAAATCTTGACAAGTAGTTTAAAATTTTATTATAATTTTTATAAATATAGGAGTTAGATATGAACACAAATATTTTGTTTGACCTATCAATAAATAAAATAAATGCGGTTTTTTCTATATATAATGAAAAAAATGCAGGAACAAAACGAAAAAATCGCCCCTGTTGGGCGATAGTTTTGAAATACGAAGGTGAAACCGTATATACTTGCAACGGTAAAAAGTATATATCAAACTTGGAAAATATGGTAATTCTTCCAAAAGGGAGCACTTATGAGTGGATATGCACTAAACCAGGGCGTTATTATACGATTGAATTTGAAAGCGATATATGTTGTGATACAATATTTAGTTTTAAAATTGAAAATGGAGAAAAAATTCTTCAACTTTATAAAGAAATAGAATATAAACGAACGCTAAAACAAGAAATTTACAAACTTGAAACTTTGCGGAACATTTATTCTATTTTGCTTATAGTTTTGCAACCTAGTCAACAAAAATACACTTCAACAAAAAAACAAGAAAAAATTGCACCTGCTGTTGAGTATATTTCAAACAACTATTATCTTTCTATAAAAAACGACTATTTAGCCGCGCACGTAGGCTTGTCTACTATTTATTTTAGAAAACTGTTTACGGAAATATTCGGCACGTCACCTATCACTTACGTACATAAATTGCGAATTAGAAAAGCAAAAGAAATGTTAAAAAGCGACCATAAATCTCTTTCAGAAATTGCAATCGCTTTGGGCTATGCCAATATATCAGACTTTTCAAAAATGTTTAAAAAAATTACGGGGTTATCGCCATCTAATTATTTAAAGCAAAACAAAACTACCAAGTCTTAATTTCTATAAAAAAACGATTTTAAACGTGTTTTAGTTTAAAATCGTTTTTTATATATTAACTTAAAATTTTAAATGCAATTATTCGTTAACTTATATACAGTCATACTAAATTTTATTTGATTACCAATAAACCTATATAGTTAAATTATTTGGGTTTTTATTTGTCAAAACGGTGTACGTATAAATACTCTATATCGCCGTCTCCTAATTTTCCTATACGCTCAAAACCGTTCTTTTCATATAATCTTTGCGCGTTAAAATTTTCAAATCTAGTTGATAAAAATATTCCGCCATATCCGTTATCTTTACAGTAATCTATGGCGTGCCTTATAAGTCTAGTACCCAATTTTCTACCTTTCCAATCGTCGGCAACTGCTATGCCAAACCAAGGAACAGACTTATCTAAGTCCCATAAAAATACTATACCTGCTATCCTATTTCCGTCTTCGGCAACTTCTTCCGCAATCCAATACGTTCTATTTTTTCTATCGCCGTCTACGTACTCAAGTGCCCACCTAGTATTTCCACCAGTAGAATTAAACATCCACGTACTTTCTTCGCCTAAACAGTTAAAGAACTTCTCTACCATTTGGCGGTCTTCTATATCAATTTTTCTTAAAATCAAATCTTTTGCTTCCATATTATTTCCTTTACTATTTATATCTTTAAAACCTTTTTAATAACCTTAGAGATAGTTTTTGCCATAAGGTAAAACCCTAAATCGTTAGGGTGGCAACCTTCAATGGTACAGTCGTCATACATACCTTGAAAGAGTTTTCTTCCGTCTATAAAATAAACGTTTTTATCGCCGTTTTTAATTGCTTTATTGTATGTTGACTTTATAATATTTAGCCTTTCCTTAGACTTGCATTTTATAGGATACCAGTTATAATCTGGCTTACTTATTATTAAAATAGGCGTGTTAGGTTGAGCCTTTCTAAAAGTATCGTAAACGTTATAGTGCGTTTCTTTTAAATGCTCTACGCTTGGAGCGTTGTGGTCGTAGTCTAAAACGAACATACTGCATTTTATAGTAGATAAGTAATCAACTAAAACTTGCTCTCCTTTACAGCGACCTGATAAACCTACGTTTATAATATCAACGTTTAACCACTTACTGATAAAGCCTTCGTAAAAATTATCCGCCCTACTAGCACAACCGCCTTGGGTTATTGATGAGCCGTAAAAGAGTATTGGCGATATATCTTTATACTTTAAGCCGTTTGTTAAAATTGAGCCCTTTTCTACACCGATATATAACTCTTTAACTTCGTTATACAGCGGCATACTTAAAGTAAAATATCTAAGTTCACTAGTTTCTTTACGCCTTTCTTCCCACGAAGCAAGCGTTGCTTCAAAACCGTCGTCCGCATTAAAATCTGGAATATAACCGCCCATAAAATGATAAGTTCCGTCTTCGTAATTTTGAAGTAATGAAAAACCGCTAGAGCCTAGTGAAGACATTTGATTCATTTTTGCTTTAGTTGACCATTTTACTTTAATTTTAATATGCGTAGAGTTAGTTGCAAACCTTACCCTACCACCAGCAGTAGTTCTACTTAAATATTCAACTTGCTCGCTAACTTTTTTAGCAACGTTATTGTCAAATCTTGTAAAACATTTTAAATCGTCGTTATAACTAACGCCGTAAAGGTCTACGTTTTTAGATGGAACTGGATAAAAATCAAAACCGTCATCTGAAAAGCATATACTAGCCATATTTTTATCAATCTTAGAAATATCCATAATTATCTTCCTTTTGAAAAAATATAAAAATTTGATTATGAATTATAGGTAGTATACCATTTAAAGAGCGTAAAGTCAATACGGAAAATAATTGTTTTTTTAAATTTACTATGTTATAATAACTATATGAATAATACATATAAACAACAATTAAAAATACCGGCATCTTACGTAGACCAAAACTTAAATATGCGTTTTGATTCTATACTTGCACTTTTTCAAGATATGGCTACCTTTCACTCTCAAGAAATGGGAGTTAGTTATAACGACTTAATTAATTCGTCAAACGCCATATGGGTAATTACTAAAATTGCCTTACAGGTTGACAAGTTCCCCGTTTCGTTTGAAAACTGCGAAGCCGAAACATACCCTACCGATATATCTGCTTTTAGATTTTTAAGAGAACTTAAAATTACAGGCAATAACGGTGCTAGCGTATTAGGTCACTCTGAGTGGTGCGTGCTTGACGCTACGACGAAAACTCTTAGGCGTTCAAACTCTATCGTATACCCTTTTGACGTGGAAAGGAGAACTGACAACGTCGGCCTTACGTTTACAAAAGAGCAAATAAGCGTTAGCGAAAGCGATTACGTTTACACTTATACCGTAGAATTAACAGATATTGACTGCAATAAACACACAAACAACGTATCATACGCAAAAATGGCTTTAAATACTTTTACTGCAGAAGAACTTGAAACGTTTACTAAATTAGAGATTAAATTCGTAAACCAAACTTATTTGAAAAACGAAGTTAAAATTTATAAAAAAGTTTTAGACGACAAAGTTTATATTGAAGGAAAGTTATTAGATAAAACGGTGTTTTCAATATTATTTAGCAAATAAAAATTAAAGACTAGCGATTATTTTCGCTAGTCTTTTTTATTACTTTTTATATAATGGGCCGTAAGTTTGGCAAGCACGATAGTCTTGACCTTCCTTATCCATACCAAACGCATTCCAGCAAGCAGGACGATAGATTTTATCTTCGTCTACGTTGTGCATGCAAACAGGAATACGGAGCATAGAACACATTGTTATAACGTCGGCACCTACGTGTCCGTATGAAATCGCACCATGGTTAGCACCCCAGTTATTCATAACGTCGTAAGCGGTTTTAAATGCGCCTTTACCAGTCACACGTGGCGCAAACCAAGTACAAGGCCAAGTTGGGTTTGTTCTTTCCATTAAAGCGTCTGAAACGTCTTTAGGAAGATTTACAGTCCAACCCTCAACAATTTGCATTACAGGTCCTAAACCTTTGACTAAGTTTAACCTTATCATAGTTGCAGGCATTTCGGCTTTCGTAGTGTAATGGCTAGAAAAACCACCGCCACGGAAGTTATCTAAACCTGCTTCGCACCATACGGTTGCGTCGGTCATTTTCTTAATATCTTCGTCAGTCACTTCCCACCACTTTTTGATAATGGCGTTGCCGTTTTCGTCTTTACATTCGCCTGAGCCGTCTAAACAAGCCGCACCTGAGTTGATAAGGTGGATAATACCGTCCGCTTCTTTTGCTTTACCCTCAAACTCATAACCAGTCACACGCTTAGTCGCTTCACCACTCCAATATGTTCTTACGTCGGCAAAGATTTGCGCTCTATGAGTAAGCAAGCGCATAAACAACATACATAAGCCGTTTAAGGCGTCGTTTTCAGTTGCTAAGGTATATGGTTCTCTTGCACCTTGATAGTCAAAAGAAGAAGATAAAATCGCTTCAGGGTAGTCACAGTTTGGCCAATGGTCAGTCCATTGACGTTGACCTTGGAAACCGCCTACTATCGCATTATGTCCAACCTTTTCTTCTTCAAAACCGTCAGGAAGATTTTCGTTTCCTGCCATAAGGTCTTTAATAATGCAATACATTTTAACGGTAAATTCCCATTGTTTTTCTTTCTCTTCGTCGGTAGGCTTAATTTTATGTTGTTTACCTAAGAACTCAACGTATTCAGGGTTATCGTCTCTACCCATTTTACAATGCTCTTTAGTCCATTTTAATGCTTTTTGATATTCTTCTTCGTTATAAATACCTTCTTCCATACGGCGAAGAATTTCAACTTCGTCTACGCTTTCAACTCTCATATCAAGGTATGATTCTATAAAATCTTGGTCAATAATTGAGCCTGCAATACCCATACATTGTGAGCCTATTTGAAGATATGATT
>JAZRNF010000076.1:0-15096 GCA_045648085.1 Christensenellaceae bacterium
GTGCGTAAGCAATGTATTGCATTGTTTTTAAACTTTGTGGACAAGCTTTAGTACAAGCATTACAGCCGATACAACTATAAATTTCAGGATATAATTGCATCATGATTTGTTCAGTAGGTTTTACCTTTTGAATATTGTAAACTTGTTTAACGAGTGGGAAGAAAGGAAGTGTAGCTACGTACATACCTTCTTCTACTTGTTGTTGACAAGCAAGACAAGTTCTAAGTTGTGTTTGACCTTTAATTCTATAAATAGTAGCACAAGCGCCACAGAAACCGTTACGACAGCCACAACCACGAATAAGTTTGTAGCCTGCGTATTCCATAGCCTTCATTATAGTAAGGCTTTCTGGAACTTGGTATTTTTTACCAAAGAAATATACATTTACCATATTTTCCATAATCTTTCTCCTAAATCAATACTCTTGTGGAAGTTCTTTAAGTTCGTCCATTCTAAATACAGGACCGTCTTTACAAATATATTGGTCGCCAACGTTGCAACGACCGCATTTGCCAATACCACATTTCATTCTAAACTCTAAAGTCGTATAAACTTGCTTTTTATCAAATCCTAAGTCTAAAAGGGCTTGAAGAGTAAACTTAATCATTATTGGTGGGCCACATAAAACTGCGGTTCTATCCGTTGGGATATTAACTTCTTTAACGTAATTAGGAACGAAACCTACGTGGCCAGTCCACTCTGGTTGTTCTCTATCAATAGTTAAATAAACGTTAAAGTCTTTTTCGTTTTTCCACTCGGCTTCAATCTCTTTAAAGTCAACTAAGTCTTGCATTGAACGAGAACCGTAAACGATATCAACGGTACCGTAATTTTCACGATTATCCCTTATGTAGTTAATTACTGAACGCAATGGTGCTAAACCGATACCGCCCGCAATAAAGAGCATATTTTTGCCCTTGAAATCGCTTTCAACAGGGAATCCATTACCGTATGGGCCACGAACAGTCACTTGTTCGCCTTCTTCTAAAGCGTGAAGCCAACTTGTTAAGCAACCACATTTTTTAATAGAAAATTCCATAAACTCTCTATTCGTAGGAGAAGAAGTTATTGAGAACATCGCTTCGCCAACACCTGGTACTGAAACCATAGCGCATTGACCTGGAATATGTTCAAAAAGTTTTTTACCGTCTTTTCCAACAACCCTAAAGGTCTTAACGTCAGGAGTGTCTTGTCTTACGTTAGTAATGACACCAACGCTAGGGATTAATTCTTCATTAAACATTTTCTTTACCCCCTAATTTTTTGATTACCTTTACAATATTTAAAGATTGTGGACATTTTTTAACGCATCTACCACAACCTACGCAACTATATTCGCCATCGTTATTTGATGGAAAGTAGCAAAGTTTGTGCATAAATCTTTGACGGAAGCGTTGCATTTGGTTCTTTCTTGGGTTTTCCGCTGCCATTTGCGTAAAGTCAGAATACATACAAGAATCCCAACACCTAAAACGCTTAACACCGCTATTAGTCTTAAAATCTTTAATATCAAAACATTGGCAAGTTGGGCATACGAAAGTACAAGTACCGCAACCTAAACAAGCCTTTGAAAGTTCAGCCCACTCAGGCCTATCAAAAAGTTGCATTAAGTTTTCGCCTTTAAAGATAGATAAATCTAAGTTAGCAAATGGAAGATTATCAATTTTTTCTTTGATTTCTTCTTTCAAAGTTGCAACGTCTTTATCGCACTCAGCGTCAGTAAGACAAGTTAATTTGTTTAAAATTTCTTCGCCTTTTTGAGTAATAGCGTTTAAATAGAAGTTGCCGTTTTTGTTAAAGCACTCAACGTCACCTTTTGGGCTAGACGCATCAATGCCGAAAGTTTTACAAAAACATGATGGTTGTGGGTTATTACAAGCAAGAGTGAAAATTACACCGTTTTCTCTTTTAGTTTTATACATAGTATCAACTGGTTCAACTAAGAAAACTCTGTCTAAAATTTCAAAACTCTTTACGTCACAAGCCCTAACGCCAAAGATTGCAAAAGGCTCACTTTGTTTGCGCGCGTCAATAATTTCAATATCTTTACCTTGTTTTTTAAACTCTGCAATATTTTCAGTTTGTGGGAAAAACAAGTCTTTAGCCGATTTAATAGTTTGTAAACTATCTATATCAACGCATTTATCGCTCTCGTATTTTTTAAAGTTTAAAGCGTTATTTTCTTTTATAGGAAGATATAATTCTAAAATAGAATTTAATTCTTCGTATAATAAGTTTAATTTATCGCTAGATATATATTTCATTATTCGTTACCTCCTAATGAATCAGAAGGGTCTTTATCTTCCTTTGTAAAGTTAGTTAAAGGACCACGAGAAGTAGTATCTTCGCCCGCATGATATTCGCCGTAAAGCCTATCAATATCACTAATAAACTTTCTGTTTAATAAGTGGAGTGGAATATTTTGTGGGCAAACCCTTGAACATTCTCCACAGTCAGTACATCTACCAGCAACGTGGAAAGCCCTAATTATGTGGAATAATTTCTCTTCAAAACTGTCAGCATTTGCTTTAGAGTTGATATCAGAACTTTCGTTATCAAACACGCATTTTAAGCAGTTGCAAGCAGGACATACGTTTCTACAAGCATTACATCTAATACATTTTGAAAGTTCTTTCTTCCAGAACTCAAATCTTTCGCTAGCAGTCATAGATTCTAACTTTTTAACAAGTTCAAATCTATCCTTAGTAGCAGGAAGTTTTTCTTCAAGTTCAATAATTTCGTCGTATGCAACGTGTTTTTTATTGCAAACTAAACATCTTTCAAGTTTAACTTCGTTTCTATCTATTTCTTTTTCGCCGTTTACTTTTACAGTAGTGCTAGTTTCTTCAATGCTAGAAACAAAATCATAGCCTAAAGCGTTAAACTTTTCAATATCAAACTTGCCTTGACACTCAACGCCTACGATATATACGTTTTCTTTTTTAACCCTATGCTCTTTTACAAGTTGGTTAAAACTATAAGTGTCGCAAGGTTTTAAAAATACTAAGATTTTTCCTTCTTTTTTGCTTTCTTCTATTAAATATTTAGAAAGGTTAGCACCGCAAAAACCGTTGTATACAAAATTTTCTAAACTTTCAGTGCTTGTAAATACTGCAGGAGAAACGTCGTACACGAAGTCGCCTTTTTGCCAGCCAAGTACTCTATTAACAGTGCCGTTTGTAAGGAGTTCAGTTGCTTTATCTTTTAATAACGTTTCTATTCTTTGCATCTTAAGTCCTCCAACCTTTTATTTTCGCCAAGTTCGCAAATAGTTTTTGCAAAATCGTTCATAACGTTAGAAAATTTAGCGCCTTCCGCTGCAGAAACCCACTCAACGCGAGTTCTTTCTTTTTCAATGCCTAAATAATCAAGCATATTAAAGAGTAAAGACATTCTTCTTCTAGCGTAGTAGTTGCCAGTAGTATAGTGGCAGTCGCCTGGGTGACAACCACAAATAATAACGCCGTCAGCACCCCTTTGGAAAGCCTTTAAAATAAACGTTGGGTTAACCCTACAAGAACAAGGTACTCTTATAATTTTAACGTTGGCAGGGTAAGAAAGCCTTGATGAACCAGCAAGGTCAGCACCTGCATAACTACACCAGTTACAACAAAAAGCAACTATTAAAGGTTTGTATTCTTTATTTATCTCTTGCATATTGAATCAACCTCCGCCATAATTTGTTTCGTAGAGAATCCTTTTAAGTCCATAGCGCCTGAAGGACAAGTCACCGTACAAGCACCACAACCTTGACAAATAGCATCGTTAACTACTGCTACACGTCTAGTTTCAGTTTTACCACCGCCAAGCCTAAACTCTTTATCTATATATGATATAGCGCCGTAAGGACAAACCTTTTCACAAACTGAACAACCTGAGCAAATGTTTTCGTTTGAGTGAGCAACGCAAGCGTTGTTTTTAAGTTTATCTTTAGCGAGTAAGCCAATAACCTTAGCCGCACAAGCAGACGCTTGAGATACAGTTTCAGGAATATCTTTAGGTCCTTGACATACGCCCGATAAATAAATACCAGCAGTTGGGCTTTCAACAGGACGAAGCTTTGCGTGCGCTTCAGTTAAGAAGTTATTAGTGTCAATACTTGCAGTAAGCATAGTAGCGATATTTCTAACTTCTGGGTTTGGCTCAATAGCCGCAGCAAGTACTACCATATCAGAAGCGATAGTCACTTGCTCGTTGTTAATAAGGTCAGAGCCTTGTACCATAAGTTTATTGCCGTCTTTATAAACCTTACCAACCATACCTTTAATATAATCAACGTCATATTGTTCTACTGCTCTACGGAAGAACTCGTCATAGTTCTTGCCAGGAGTTCTAACGTCAATATAGAAGATATGAACTTCGGTATCAGGATATTTTTCTCTTAAAAGCATTGCGTGCTTTGCAGTATACATACAGCAAATTTTGCTACAATATGGTTTACCACAACCAGAAGTATCTCTTGAACCTACGCATTGAATAAACGTAATAACGTGTGGGTGCTTACCGTCAGATGGGCGGATAAGTTTACCATTTGTAGGGCCTGCCGCGTTCATAATTCTTTCAAACTCAAGAGAAGTCACAACGTCTTTATAAGTGCTATAACCATACTCATTAAAGTTATCAAGAGAAATTGTCTTATAACCAGTTGCAACTACGATTGCACCGTATTCCCTTTCAACGATTTCGTCTTGCATTGTATAGTCAATAGCGTTAACTTGACAATTCATAGCGCAAAGACCACATTTGCCGTTTTTGAGTTTTAAACAGTGCTCTGGGTCAATAATTGCAACGTTAGGAATTGCTTGAGCAAACGGAATATATATAGCAGGGCGATTATTTAAGCCCATATTAAATTCGTTAAGACCTTTCTTTGATGGGCATTTTTGCATACAAACGCCACAACCAGTACAAGTTTTTTCATTAACAAATCTTGCTTTTCTTCTAATTTGTACTTTAAAATTACCTACGAAACCTTTAACTGACTCAATTTCACTAAAAGTCATAATATCAATCTTTTCGTTTTGAGCACAGTCAACCATCTTTGGAGTTAAAATACAAGCCGCACAGTCAAGGGTTGGGAAAGTTTTGTCAAGTTTAGCCATATTACCACCGATAGTTGGTGATTTTTCAACTATATCAACTTCAAAACCTGCTTCTGCTATATCAAGTGCAGATTGAATACCCGCAATACCACCACCGATTACAAGCGCACGCTTAGTGACCGAAGTTTCACCCGAAGTAAGCGGAGCATTTAATCTTAATTTTGCTATTGCAGTTCTACCTAAAATGATAGCCTTTTCAGTAGCCTCGTCAATATCTTTATGTATCCAAGAACATTGTTCACGAATATTTGCAATTTCAACCATATAAGGGTTGATACCTGCTTGTTCGCAAGT
This sequence comes from Christensenellaceae bacterium, assembly GCA_045648085.1. Classification (GTDB taxonomy): domain Bacteria; phylum Bacillota; class Clostridia; order Christensenellales; family Borkfalkiaceae; genus HGM11412. The sequence goes on from JAZRNF010000076.1 coordinate 5,397, forward strand.
TTTTCTAAAGGTTGCTTCGTGCATTCTTGGAGAACAAGAACATACAACAACACCTGTTAAATTATGTTCTTTAATTGCATTTCTAATAAGTGCTTGGCCGTTTTCTGAACACATATATTGATAGTTTTCACTAACTATTACGTTTGGTTCAAATTTTAACGCCTCGGCAACTTTTACAACATCTACTGTTTGTGATATATTGCTACCACACCAACAAACGAAAACGCCTATCCTTTGCATAATTACCTTCCTATTATTTATTAAACTTTCTAAACATACTAACTAGTAGTTGTTGTGGAGTATTTTCGTCTACCATATTTGGAATATCTTCCGCTTTGATATGGTTGCCGTTTTGAAGCCTTACAACTTCTTGTCTAACCGCTTCAATAATTTGTTGCGGAGCAACTCCACGTGGGCATCTTTCTACACAAGCAAAGCAAGAAAGACAAGTCCATAATGATTTACTGTTTAAAAGTTTATCAATTTCATTTTTTTCTATATAAGTGACGAACTGATGTGGTTTAATATCCATTTCGTTATACGCTGGGCATCTGCCTGAACATTTACCGCATTTCATACACTTTTTAGCGTCAGTTCCACTTCTTTCTTTAATAAGTCTTGTTTGTTCTATTTTATCCATAACTTACACCTCAACACCAAGCGCAATAGCAAGTAATTCCGTAAAATATTTAACGGTAATTTGACCACCACAGTTTTCCTTTAAGTTATAGTAGCATAAAGGACACGCAGTCACGAGCATTTCTGCACCGCTATCAATAGCAGAATTTACTATCATAGAGCATCTTTTCTTTGTAAGGTCGCTAGACGTTTTTGAAACGTAGGCACCACAACACTCGTTTCTTTGAGCGTATACGACAGGCGTTGCGCCTATTGCTTTAATAAAGTCTTCTATAACGGTTGGATTTTCCGGATTATCTAACCCAAGAACGCTGTTTGGACGGAGTAATAAACAACCGTAATAAGCACCGACTTTTAAACCTTTAAGTGGGTTTACAACCTTTTCTTTTAACTTGTCAAAGCCAACGTAATCTCTTAACAACTCTAAGAAATGAACTACTTCCGCTTCGCCATAGTATGGGGTTTCTAACTCTAAGTAGTTGTTTGCTTTTAAACGCATATTTTCGTCAACTTTCATATCTTCGTTAACTCTTTTAATAACGTTATGACACGCTGAACATAATGTTAAAAGATTTGAATTTGCTTCTTTAGCGTTTGCTAAAATTCTAACTGCAGAAAGTTTTGGAGCAACTTCGTCTTTAGAAACGGGATATACCGCACCGCAACATTGCCACTCTTTAAGTTCTTCATAATCAACGCCTAACGCTTCTAAAGATTTTCTAGCATAGATATCTAGTTCTTTCGCTTGCGTTCTAAGCGTACAACCAGGATAATATGTAAATTTCATTGTCGCATTCTCCTTAATCACGTAAATAAGTGAATTTCGTAAATTTTTAAATCATTTGTTCAGGCTTGAACACTTTATCAAATTCTTCTTCAGTTAGAAAACCAAGTGATACACAAGCCTCTTTAAGTGATATATTCTCTTTATGCGCTTTCTTTGCAGTCTTTGCAGCGTTTTCATAACCAATGTATGGGTTAAGAGCAGTGACAAGCATTAAAGAGTTATATAAGTTATGGTTCATTTTTTCTTTGTTAGCCTTGATACCGCATACGCAGTTATCGTTAAACGAAATAAGACCGTCTGCAAGTAATTTTACTGATTGTAAGAAATTGTAAATAATTACAGGCATAAATACGTTGAGTTCAAAATTACCTTGTGACGCCGCCATACCAACTGCGGTATCGTTAGCAATTACTTGAACTGCAACCATAGTCATTGACTCACATTGAGTTGGGTTTACCTTGCCTGGCATTATTGATGAACCTGGTTCGTTTTCCGGAATAAATATTTCGCCTAAACCACATCTAGGACCAGATGAGAGCCACCTAATATCGTTAGCAATCTTCATCATATCCGCAGCGAGTGCTTTAAGTGCGCCGTGTGCAAATACAAGTTCGTCTTTCGCCGTTAAAGCGTGGAATTTATTTTCAGCAGTTATAAACTTTTTACCAGTTAAAACACTAACTTCTTCAGCAACCGCTTCGGCAAAGCCTTTAGGAGCGTTTAAGCCAGTACCAACTGCAGTACCACCTAAAGCGAGTTCTTTAAGTTCAGGGAGCGCAATTTCAAGCATTTTTTTACACTTTTCAACCATATTGCGCCAACCGCTAATTTCTTGAGAGAAACTAACTGGAACTGCGTCTTGTAAGTGGGTTCTACCACTTTTTACAATACCTTCGTTTTCCTTTTCTAATCTTTTGAAAGTTTCTATAATCTTATCCATTGCAGGGAAAAGAGTATCTTCAATTTCAACAACCGCAGCAATGTGCATAGCAGTTGGAAAAGTATCGTTGCTTGATTGGCTTTTATTTATATCGTCGTTAGGATGAAGAATTTTTTTACCAGCAATCTCATTACCCCTATTAGCGATAACTTCGTTTGCGTTCATATTTGATTGAGTACCCGAACCCGTTTGCCAAACAACTAATGGGAAGTGGCTATTTAAACTACCTGAGATAACTTCGTCGCAAGCCTTTTCAATAGCAAATAACTTTTCGTTATCAATCTTCCCTAAGCGATTGTTAGCCCTTGCGGCAGCCTTTTTTAATATACCAAACGCTTTAGTAATTTCACGTGGCATAATTTCGCCACCAATTTTAAAGTTTTGAAAACTTCTTTGAGTTTGTGCAGCCCAGTATCTATCCTTTGGAACTTGCATTTCGCCCATTGTATCTTTTTCTATACGATATTCCATTTTACACCTTTCCTTAAATGTTTACTTGTTCTATAACCGCTTTCATAGCGATTGCGCTGTCTTGAAGTTTTTTAACTTCTTCGTCAGTCATATTAGGGGTAAGAGTAGAAACAATACCGTGTCTACCTAAAACTACTGGAATACTAACGCAAACGTCGTTTATTCCGTATTCGCCTTCAAGTAATGTAGATAAACATAAAATACTATCAATACCTGTAAATAACGCTTTGCAAATATAAACTACGGCAGCGGCAACACCGTTGAAAGTTGCACCCTTTCTTTGAATAATTACGCCACCAGATTTTTTAACGTATTCAACAACTTCTTCTTTATCAAAGTCAAATAGAGTACCTTGTTTTTCAGTAATAGCAGTTTTGTATTCGTCAATTGGAACACCCGCAATTCTAGCCATAGACCAAGGAACGAAAGAAGTATCGCCGTGCTCGCCTAAAACGTTAGCGTGTACTTGCTTAGGTGAAACTTTGAAAATTTCTGAAAGCCTAGTTTTTAATCTTGCAGTATCTAAACTTGTACCAGAACCAATAATTTTGTTTGCAGGAATATTAGTAAACTTGTGGAAAGCATACGTTAAAACGTCAACAGGGTTTGCAACGATAATATATATAGCGTTAGGAGCAACCTTAGTAATACTAGGAGCAATACTCTTAATAATATTAACGTTTGTTTGCGCAAGGTCAATTCTAGTTTGACCAGGCTTTCTTGCTAAACCAGACGTAATTATAACAACGTCAGAATCCTTAGCGTCTTCATATTCGCCTGCCCTTACTATTGCAGGTGATAAAAATGGAGTTGCTTGATAAATGTCCATTGCTTCGCCAAGTGCCTTTTCTTTATTAACGTCAATAAAAACTACTTCTGACGCCAAAGACTCGGCAACTAATAAATATCCTATTGAAGAACCTACTGCACCAGCACCGATAATCGTAATTTTTCTATCCATAATGTCTCTCCTTATGCTTTGTTAAATTTTTAACAATCTTCTTAAAAAAAGATATAGCGACTAATACTCTTATAAAAAAGAGTACTTTCGCTACTTTCACGTATATTATATCATAATATTTAATTTTTTCATAACGATTTACATAGTAAATTATAAGTTTTTTTATTTTTTTAAGGCTATTTTTAAACTCATCATAGTGCGCGCGCTAATCTACGCTTGCATGCATATAAGTAATTTCCAAAAACAGCCAAAATAAAAAGCATAGCGAAATTTCGCTATGCTTTTATGTTGTAATAAGTTTGCTTAACTATTAAGCGTTAACCCATACAGGTTTAGTGCCTGCTTGTTTATTAAAGTATGTGCTAGATATGTATCCTGCACCACCAAGACCAAAGTTACATGACTCAGCAGTCTTGTACAAGTATATATAGTTTGTTGAAATTATTGGGTAGTAAACAGTAGCACTTGTTACTAAGTAGTTTTCTGGTTTAAATGAAGGAGCACCAGAAGCAACACATACAATCTTACTGTTTTCAGGGTTTACGTAGTCAATAATAGTATTAGTCCAGTCAATAGTAGAATAACCAGCGTAAGCACCGTAACCAATATCGTACGTACCTGGAGAATCTGCATATAATGCAAGCGGTAATTCCATACCTATCATTGTACTTTCACCTTCTGGAAGAACAAGCGTACCGTTAGCAAGTTTAGTTGTTACTAAATTCTTAATAACAGTTGTGTTAGCCCACTTAATTGGCGCATTGAAGCAGCCGTTTAAGTACTTATAAGTCGTATTTTCTGGAGCGTTAAAGATTTCTACTTTAGCACCTTTAGCAAATGAACCACTCGCTTCAAACCTACCTACAGGACCATTACTTATAAACACACAAGTATGGAACGATTGATATTGTGTAAATACGCTAGAGTTAAGATATGCGTTAACTGAGTGTTTACTGTTAGTAATAAAGAACTCATCATCATAATATGGTCTTACTTGACCTATCATATCTTCAGTAGCACCTTCAAAGTCTGCAAGGTTTTCTTCAGTATATTTAGGTTCGTATTCGTAAACTAAACCAAATAAGTGTAATGAAGCACCGTTATTTTGTGCGCCTGAACGAGTTAAGCCTTGGTAGTGTACAGTAGTATCTTTAATCTTAATATAAGAAGTGCGTACTGAAAGTTGAGCAATACTACTACCTAACGCTACAGAGTTGTTTGCTTCAAGGTCAACTATACCAAGACCAGTAATCATACCACCACGCCATGATAAGCCGTTTGTGGCTTTCCATTTATTGTTTTGAGTATCCCAAGTACAATATAAACCAGTAGTAGTATTATAATTTACAGGTGCTAACGTATTACCAAAGAAGCCGTATGGGTTATTATTGAATACAAAGTTTTTAAATGAATAACCTTGACCGTCAAACACAAAGTCAATACCCCAGTTTACAGATGCTAATGAAGCAACTTCTTCTTCAGTAAACGCGTAACCGTTTGCATCAACATTACCTGCAAGGGCTACGTAACCTTGCAAACCATCAGTGTTTGCGTCACTATCATATTCTACTTTAAATGGAAGGTCGTCAACCGAATCAATAGTCTTAGTTGTTGGCGTTACAATATTTAATACGTATTTATAGTTGTTACCAACTACTAAAATTTTAATACCGCCTGCAATATTTTGCTTGTCTGCATCTGCAACTAAAGTTACAGGGTCTAACGCTATAGCGTTTTCACCAGTTATAGTTGCTATAATATTTGTTAACTTAGTATCCCAAGCCCTATTGATAGTTGGAATTACTGAAATACCAGTTAAACCAGTTTCTTGGCTATAAGCAAGTTTTACGTAATCAGCGTAACTTTCAGCACCACCAGGAACGTAATAGAATTCTTTTGCAGTATCTGTGCCGATTGCATCACCTAAACCGATAATTGCCTTATCTACTTGAGAGTAGAACATTCTTGTAGTATAAGCAGTTTCAGATAAAGTAGCAAGTGTCACGTCGTATCTACGAACTTTATTGCCTTCGTACGTCACAACTAAAGTTACTGTTTCAGTTTCAAACGTTGGAAGAGATACTGCTTTAATTGTATTACCTTCAACAACAACGTGTTCGCCTTCTTGCTCTACAGCGATACTTACTATATTAGCAGGTGTACCAAACGTAGACGCAGTAAATGAGTAAACTATATTTACACTTGAAATAGTATAATTTTCAGTTTGTGCACTTTCACCGTCACCTTGCATTGTTAAATCATACACTGGTGGAACTACAGTTATTGTATAAGTTTCTTCATAGTTATAAGTTTTACCATAAGTGTAAACGCTATAATCAACAGTCACTTCAACAACAACGTCTTCTTCAGGAAGAACAGCAACTTTAATTGACTTATCTTCATTTACAGTAATAATATCGTTATTAGCAGTCACAGACTCAATTGTTGCAGTTTCGCCGTTAGCGCTAGCGCTGAAAGTATAGTCGGTATTTGCTAATTTAATTTGATTATTTGCGTCACTGAAAGAGTGAGTGTATGAAGATTCAACTTGTGCTTCAACATAAGACGCCCACATTGGCACACCTTCTGAGCAGTTCCACATTTCATTATTTGTAAATGCAGAAATATCTAAGCCAGTAGCAACGGCGTTTTTAAGTTCTTGTTCACCGTTAAATGCATAAATTGTATCTAAACAGTCAAGGTATAACCTAGTAGTCTCACCGTTAGTATAAACGTTAGTTTCAAAGTAGAAAGTACTACTACCTACATTATACGTTCTTTCTTCTTTAGTCACGCCCTCAGCAGGCATTGTATTTAACGCATAAATACTACCAGCACTAGAAGAATATAACCTAGTTGATGGAGATATAAAGATACAGTTTTCACTACCCCTAAACGTCACCGGAACAACGTATTGTGAAGAGTTTTGTAAAAGCATTACTTTACCACCGCCAACGTCTTCGGTGTACATATAGTCTATTACAACGTTTCTAACTGAAGAAACGTAAGATTGTGAACTTAAACTAAATAAACCGTTAAAGCGTGATGCTGGGTTCACTTTAATATAACAGTTATCAAATAAACAACCACCATAACTTGACATTAAAGGAGTATATTGTGTATAAGTAGCATGACCTTTAATCGTTAAGTTATAAATACCTAAATTCATTACAACGGTAAATTGGTTTCTACCAAAGAATGAAGCGTAATAACTGTTTGGTGTTGTATTAGTAAGGTTATTAACGAAATAACCATTACCATCGTATACAGTATGACTAGCAGTAATTCCACCGTTATCTAAAAGTAAACCGTACTCTTTACCTGTAGCATCAATATTTGAAGTTAATATAAAGTAATTATTTGAACGGCTTTCATAAAGATTAAAGTCTAATTCTGCCTTATCGTCAATTGCTTTAAATACTACGAACACTTTAGTAAACGCATATAAACCACTTTCAGTTTGAATATATAAAGTAATATATGGGTTTTTATAACCAGGTGCTACGCCGTTTTTCTCTTTAGCAACAGTCACGTGTCTATAAACGCCACCTTGAGCGTCAGTTATCTCTATAACGTATTGACCTAACTCAGAATAACCGTTATAAACGATACCGTCAAGACCAGAAATTAAGCCGTCTTCAACAACAAGTGCTTTAAGAGTACCGTCTACATCTTCGTAATAAGCGTTTGTGATTGTTTGAGAGCCTAAATAGTCAGAAACGTTAAATTCTTTATCAAACTCAGAATAGAATACTTCGTTATTAACAGTAGTCACAGTTTGAGCAAATACTTTTACAAAGATTGAAGAAGAAATTTGCTTACCGTCAACAAGAGCAGAGATTTTAATTTCTACAACAGCATCTTCACTAAGAACGCCTACTAAAACGAGTTTTCCGTCTTGAACAGCAACAACGCTTGGGTCTAAAGATTCTAAATTAACTTCAGTAGCGTTAGCAATTTCAACGCTATATTCTTTATTTTGCTCTAAAGTATAGTTAGAAGATTGAGTAGTTTCACCATCGTTTAAAGTTGCTTTTGGCATTGCCTTTTTAAGAACGCTTGCGTTTTTAAAGTATGGTACTCCGTTAATAAGTGTCCAATAATTAGCATCGTATCTTGCAGCGTCAAGATTATTAACAGGAGTAAACTCAGCAAAATCTTCATAAGTGTTAAATCTATAAATTTGGTCAGGGAATGAACATTTTGAAGTATTTATGTAGTTGTTTGCAAAAATATTATCAAAAGTAAAGGTTTTTGTTTCTTCGTTCCAGAAACCAACTTTAATTTCTCTTGTTGTAGTAGCAGTTCCAGAAACAACAGGGTTTATCCATCTTTGCTCATTTCTCTTTATTGCCCTACCACCGTTAATTTCAGAAATTCTTGCACCGTCGTCAGTAGTCCAGTCATAATCAACGCCGTCAATCGTTGGGATTTGAAGGTATGTATTCAATAAATCGTTAGCAGCATAAGTAGTAAAACCAAATGGTTGAGAATCATAACGGTTTGCATAAGCAAAAGCATAAGAGTTATTACCTAAAATAACGTTAGGGGTAATAGCAACGTTATTATAACTACCATTTCCTGATGACCTAAACGCACCACCTTCTACAAAATATAAACCGAAAGCAGAAGTATTAAAACGACCGTATTTAGTATCAAACATTAAGTCGGTTTCATATTCAACAACTGTATTTATAAGTTTTGTATATCCACAACCAACCCTACTAAAGCCGTATGGAGCAATAGTTGCAAGGTCAAGATGAATATATACGTTTTCAATAGTATTTAACGCATTATTCGTACCATTAATTGATGCAGCAAATAAATATGACTTTGTTGCATACATATTTGTAAACGCAATGTTTTTAATAGTCACACCTGCACCTATACAATAGAATAAACCTAAATGGGTTGTACCAGTTGATGTTGAACCGTAGAAAGATTTAGGAGCAGTGACTTTTGTAGCATCAAAATTATCAATAACGAAGCCACGGCCGTCAAGTGTACCTGTAAATAACTTAGATACATTATCAAGTTTGTTACTAGATTCATTACCGTCACCAGCACTGTGGTTGATAGCAACGCCAGTCATATCAATGTTGTTTGTTAAAGCGTAGTAGCCAGTACCTGTATAGTCTTCGTCTATTTGAACGGCGTCAACTAAGTCTTGAGCATTAGATATAAGTTTGTTTGCTACGAATAAATTAATAACGTAAACAGTTTTACTAGCAGTAAATGCGTATAATTCAATTGATTCGCCTACTTTTTCAGTTAAGTTAGCATAGAAACTGTCAGTGAACGTATAAGTAGCATTAAAACTAGTAGTTGCATAGTCAGATACAACTACGTCAATACCGTCATATGACTTAGATTCTGCACCACTAGTGATGTCAGTCACGTAGTGAGCGCCTAAATCAAAGCCCACGTACTCTTTTTCGTCAAGACCAACGTAAGCGTCAACGTCTTTAACTTCCATAAGATGTTCTTCAAGGAAAGTTTCTGGTAATGGCTCAATTTCACTTTCAGGTAATTGAGACATTACGTACGTAGCATAAGCAACTGTATAAAGCGAACGTGAAACTGTTTCGCCACAGTACATCTTTTCGCCTGCCACGCCGTCTTCGTATACTACGTAGAAAGCCCTTGCGTTTAACTTAATTGAATACGCTTGTACAAGGTACGCTTCAACGTATGCTTGAACTTCGTTTTCAGAAAGTTCACCGTGAGTTTTAAGAACGTAGTCTTCAATTCTAGCAACGTCATAGCACATAGACGCTTTAATTTCTATAGATTCGCCGTCAAGGTCTGGCGTTTCAAATTTAACTTGTCTTTCTACGCCTGCGCCTAATTTTGAACCTGTGTAAAGACTGTCAGTTGCTTCTGCATTTGAGTTCGCTTTTGT
>JAZRNF010000077.1:0-3365 GCA_045648085.1 Christensenellaceae bacterium
CCATTTACCGCATTTGTGGTTAAATGTTACTGGTGTAATTGCTCCAGTTAGTGTAATTCTTTTTAATGATAATTCCATTGTTTAACTCCTCCTTAATTATTAATTATTTTTTTTAATTGCGTCATTTTCAATAACACATAATAAATCGCCTTGGCTATTGTATATCTCTACTGGCGTATTTTCCCCGTATAATGTTATTTGTTGTTTGCCGTATATTTCTATATCTCTAAACTCTTTCATAATTGCTATTGACGTGTCGCTAGTTTTTTGTACGCCGTCAATACTACCGCCTTTAAGCACTTTGGTTAGTGTCTTTTTGCCGTTTATATATGCCATACTCTAGCCTCCTTAATATTTCATTAATAGTTTTGCACGTTCAATAGTAAAGTTATATGTAGTGTTTTTTAATTGCCCGTGTTGTACTTCTATTTGATAATCATTAATAAAGCCAGTTGGTGTATATTTAACGTTATATCTCTCGCCCGTGTATACGTCGTAAAAATCGGCTTTTGTTTCTACTTCTAAACTTTCAACGCTAATTAAAATGTTATAGATATAATAAATATCGCTGCTTGTTAAGTGATAGCCTTTAACTTGCACTAAATATAAACCAGTTGAGTTAATGTTAAAGAAGTCAAACCCATCTATTTCTAAACTTCCTATTGTTTGTTTATCTACGTTTCCAATAAAAGCCCAACCGCCATTAATTCCGTTTAGTTTGTTGGTATGCTCCTCTAGTTTTCTCTTGTTCTCTTTTAATTGTTCGTCTAAATCGTCCGCCGTTGTATCGTCTATGATTTCATAAATTGTGTTTGCTTGTACTAACCCCGCCGCCTCTAACTCGTTATATTTTGCTTGTGTTACAAAAGCCAGTTTATAAGGCGTGCCACTTACGCAGCATTTTATTTGCTCCACTAATGCAGTTAATACTTGGTCGGTTACTTCTATTTTGTTGTTATTATGGTCTAATATGTAATATGCCATTGGTTTACCTCCTTACGTAAACTTACTCTAATAATTCTAAAAATTAATGTCCCAGTGTTTGCCCTTTGCTAGTTTTTCGTCAAACTCTTGTTTTTGTTTCTTTAATTGATACTCTAACGGATCGTTAACTAGTCCTTGGTCTTTACCATAGTTTAAGACGTAAAACTTATGCAAAGTTGGGTTTGGTGGCTGGTATACTCTATTTTTTACAACTTGTACTAATATAGGGTTGCCGTCGTCGTCTACCTTATATATTGCTTGCTCGTTTGTTCTATAACCGCCTTGGGCTGCCTCAATACCAGCATTTATTAATTTTTGTAAAACGTCCGCCCCTTTGTCTTTACTCAAAGCCTCGGCAAACTCTTTATACTGCTTTTTATAATTGTTTAATGTTGCTACGCTAATACCTAGCGCTTTTGCTATTTCGCTCTCAACTACGCCCTCACGTACCTTTTTGTTTATTTCCTCTAAATAAGGCTTTACGCAAGTTTCGTATTTACTTTTGGCGCCTCGCTTTTCAGCCATATTTACCACCTACTTTTATTAGTTCCCGCCAACCTCAACCCACAATTAATTATTATAAATCGTTATGCTACATAATAATTTTACTCCCGTTTACATTATTTTACAATAATATTTTAACAATTTTTGTAAAAAACAAAAAAGAGGCTTTAAGCCCCTTTAATAGCGTTATAAATCGCTTGGGCTACTTTGGTATAGCCTACTTGCTTGTATAACTCCACGTCTTTAATATTATCTAAAAAACATACCTCTATTAGTATTGCCGTGCATCTAGTATTTTTAATTACGTATAGTTTAGATCCGTCTTTTATTCCTCTATTCTTAAAACCTAGTTTATTTAGGTTTTCGCACGTTTTCACGGCTTGGGCTACCTTTTGCCCTTTCCAAGTGTAAACCTCGCAACCTTGCCCGCCTCCAGCGTTTAAATGAATACTTACAAATAAATCAGCATCATTATTATTAGCAGTTTCAACGGCTGCCTTTAGGTTGTTGTTATGTATATCAAATACGGCGGGTATAACACTATGGTTAGTATCGGTTAATAGTTTCATAAGTTCGTAACCTAGTTTGCGTGTTTCCTTACTTTCGTTTAAATAGCCGTTGGCTCCAGTTCCTACACCTTTTTTAGTATGTCCCACGTTTACACATATACGCATATAAAACCCTCCTAGAATATAATAAAAAGCCCCTTATAATAAGAGGCTTATTTTTTATAAACATTTAATATAGTATTGTAAGTCCTCTAGGTCTTTAAATATTTTTTTACCTATCGTCCAGTAATCTACCTTTTTGCCAGTATCGTTTGTGTGGTGCATCAGTTTATATTTAAAACCACTTTTTATAAATGTAAAACTTAACCCCTTAAAGTCCTCTACGTTTTCGCAACCTAGTTTAGTTAATGTTTCAATATTCATTTTGTATTAGCCCCTATTCGTATGTTGTTTACCTTACTATTTAATAATACCATACTAACGGCACAAAGTAAAATTATATGCTTACAAAGCGACACATTATATAAAGTCGTATATGGTTTGTTGTTTTATTTTTGGCTTTGTTTCGCCCTCGTTATACTTTTGGTAATTATGATTAAATACACTCATATTAAAGTTTGGTTTCTCTATTATTTCAAACTTTCCATTTTCTATACGTCTTTCAAAAATTAAAACGTTGTCTTTAGGGTATTGCAACCCTAAATACTCCTTGTACTCTTTTATTATTTTTTTTGCTGCTTTATTTAACGGCAATATATACCTAAACATTAAGCCGTTTATTTTATCTATACCTTTATATTTACAAAAATCAGCAGTTAACCAAAATACTTTTTTCTTACCCTCAAAAATTGCGTTTTCTTTGCATAACTCTTTAGCACTACGAGGGTGTATTTTTTCGCCCGTGTGTTTATCATAATATACACTAGTTTTAAACTTTCCTATGTAAATAAAGTTGCTTGCTTGGTATACATAACCACATTTACCCATAATACCGTCGGCTAACGTATATAAAAACAAACATTTTGTATTTTGCTTTAACCATAGTACCAACTCTTTAATAACACGGCTACCAAAGTTACTATTATTACATTTTGGTAAAAAACACATTTTGCCTATTTCTAAATAATCATTAGTTACTAGGGAGTGTTTATAAAATATTTTTTTAATTGTTTGTAGTGGTTGCGTTCCCCACCCTAAAGTAATTACACCACATAAAATATTTTCCTCATAAAAACCTAGATAATATTTAGTTAACCGTGGCATTATCTTACTATAATGGTATTTTTGTATAAACTCTACTGCCTCCATTTTGTTTATTTCTCTTATAATCATTTTTCTACCTCGCTATTTTTTCCTTTCCTATAATCA
>JAZRNF010000078.1:0-3292 GCA_045648085.1 Christensenellaceae bacterium
GTCGGTCGTACTAATTACGACGGTTATTGATACGTTTTCTTGTAAAAACGTTATTTTACCATATTCGTCTATAACTGCATATTTTGATGGCGAAGCGGTGAAAGAAACGTCTTTATTAGACGCGTCGTCAGGCAATACTACCCATTTTAATTGATAGTCTAAGTTAGAGTCGTTTATATCTACTACAATTAAAGCGTCTTCTTCAATTCGGTTGCCATTATCGTCAACAAAGTAAATTTCAGTACACAAAGTTTTTTGATAAAGGCTTTCTATCGCTTTACCAAATATACTTATCAATAATATGGCTAATATACATTCAACTAATACTACTAATATAAGTGTTGTTTTGTTCATAATATCCTTTGTGTGATTTACATTTGTATATCTCTAAAATATGCTTTTAGGTTGCTGCTAAGTAAATATAATCTTATTACAATAAACGCTATTGCTAAAAGTATAATTCTTATCCAACCCGTTATATGTCCGTCAAATAACAATAATAACGACAATAAGCCCGCAAACGTAGAAACTATAAATCCTATAAATACCGCCTTTGAAATATTAGGGTTGTCGGTATAAGATTCGCCTTTTACGATATATTCGCCTATTTTTGGACTATATACGTCAAGTTCAAAGTTCCACATAACGTTGCCAGTACTTATAAGGAGTATCGTAGCTATCATCAAAATTAAGTCAATAACTTTAAGTTTACTTACGTAAAATACGACTACTGAAGAAATTATTATCGCTAATAAATTCACAAAACATATAACTAACATTTTTGCATAGCAAACTTTCATTGTGTTAGAAGGTGCTATTTTAAGAAGAGTAAAGCCTTCGCCTTCGCTTGATATTGCCGATGCCGCAGTAGAGTTATATATGCTAAGTAAACTTGTTATTATCATAACGTTGAACGCTATGGTCATAAAGTCGCCAAGTTCGTTAGTGATGATACCTGCTAAAATAAAGTTAAGTACGTAAATTAGTATTGGGAATACCATTACCGTTGAGATAGCGCCGTTAAGATTGTCAGAAGACCTAAAAAGCAACTTAAATTCTTTATTTAAAAAGGTTGTAAATAAACTTTTTGGTTTACGCAAAGATTTTCTAGTTTTACTTTTCGTGCTATTTTCTGCTGTACTACTTGCCGTTTTAAAAAAGAAAGGCATAACCGCCACACAACAAAAGGCTATAATTCCAATTAAAGTCGCTATAAGTATAATTAAATTTAAAAATAAATTTTGATTAAAAAGTACGTTGCCTACAAAGTTATAAAATAGAGCAAACTTTGTCGCTTTTTGCAAAAAGTCACTAACCCCTTGAATAAACTTACCATATATAGCAACAAGCCTTATTGGTCTTGGAATAAAATTAATAACGTAATCTACTAAGAAGAATAAGCCTATAAAAGCAACTATTAAAAGTAAGGTGTTTATTAAAACGTGTTTCTTTAAGAACTTTTTAGCATTTGCTATAACTACTGAGAACGCCGTTCCTAAAAATACAGGGAATAAACAAAGCATAAACCAAATTGGCAAAATAAAGAAATAGTAAACTGCAGTTGCTTTAACTACTATTCCGTAAGAGATTAATAGTGGGAGCAAGAAAAATAAATTCTTTTTAATTTCTTTTCCTATATATATAATCATCTTGCTAATAAATATTTCGCTATGCTTACAAGGATAAACAAGTAGCATTGCATTTTCTTTTTGACCGAAAATTAGTTTAGACGACGTAAGTGCAACCGAAAACGCCGACAACACTTGCGTAAAGAATATTATACTAACTAAGGTCGTTTTATTAAGCGTAAAACGGAATTGTGATTTAAAAAACCACATTAAAGCGTATAAAATACCCGTCACCGCAACAAACGCTAGTACTTTTAATAATGCACCTAATAATTTGTATTTTTTTTCTTTTGTTTTAGATAAACGCTTTTTTTCGCCTGCTTGGAGTAAAACTAAGCATTTTAGCCTTTTAAACGCGTCTTTTCTCGCTTGTTTTTTATCTATCATATCGTTTTAGGTTCCAAATTCTTTTTGTTTTGTTTAGAGTATTTAATATATAATTCTTCAACTGAATTATTGTATTTCTTAATATTTTCTACGGTATCTACTATCTTAAGTTCGCCTGCGTTAATAATAGCAATTCTATCGCACATTTTTTCAACAACTTCAATAACGTGGCTTGAGAAGAACACTATGTTGCCTTTCTTAGCGTGCTCACGCATGCACTCTTTAATTTGATAAGTAGACGTTGGGTCTAAGCCTGTAAACGGCTCGTCAAGTACCCAAACTTTAGGGTTGTGAATAAGTGAACTTATAACGTTGATTTTTTGTTTCATACCGTGTGAGTAAGATTTAATCTCACGGTCTAAAGCGTCTATAATACCAAACATCGTAGCGTACTCTACAAGCCTTTGTTCTTTGTCTTCTTTAGAAACTTTATAAAGGTCTGCAATATATTCAACGTATTCGCGGCCTGTAAGTTGCTCGTAAACAGCGTGGTTATCAGATACGAAACCGATATTTAATTTTGCTTCAAGTGGTTGGCGTGCAATATCATAACCTTCTATTTCAATAGAACCTTCAGTTATTGATTGGATACCAACTAAACTCTTTATAGTAGTTGATTTACCCGCACCGTTATGTCCTATAAAACCAAACACTTCGCCACCGTGTATTTCAAGGTTAAGGTCTTTAACAGCGTATCTGTCCGAACCGTTGTATCTTTTTGAAAAATTCTTAATTATTATCATATCCTTTCCCTCCTCGTGTAGTGGTGCCGAAAGTGGTCTTCCGTTTAATTCTTGTATAAGTTGGCGCATTTCTTCAACGTAAACGGATTTGTGCTCTGCTAATTTTTTATGCTTGTCTGCCATATTGAAGAATACTTGATATATTCCCCACGTTACGAACATAAAGCCTACGAATACTACGAAAACTATAATCGTGTACAGATAGAAGTATTTCATCATAGTGTCGCCAAGTTGGAATTGCCAAATAAAATTCTCTTTTATAGGGTATGCGAATTTTAATTTACCAATTAAGAAATTGCCATATAAGAAGAAATAGTCAATCTCTTGCTTGTCTACGTTTATTGGAGAGTTGTTAAGCCAAGCGTTTAAAGTTGCGGCTATAACTACGTAGACGGCAAAGGCGGGTATCGCCTTTTTTATCATATTAAAACTTGGTTTTTTAAATATTCCTAACGCTACGCCAAGAATTGGCAAGAAGAAGGCATACCAGTGGTTAAACCAAAAGACGGTAGTTCCCGCAGTCGTAAAAGCGCT
>JAZRNF010000079.1:0-2156 GCA_045648085.1 Christensenellaceae bacterium
AGCCGACGGCTAAAAATATAACTCTTTGCCAAGCGAAGAATATCACTAAAAGCCAAAGGCTTTGAATACCACTCTACGAAGTAGAATATCACTATTAATTCAACGCCTTGCCGTCGCCTAGGCTCCTAGTACTTGTGACGGGCAAAGTATAAATTAAACGGGCGTAATACTGTGTTAAAGCCACTTGACAATACGGTGAAACTTAATAATAAAACAATCAAATACGAATTTAGTAATCTTAAACTAAATTCGTATTTTTTAATTAAAATATTTTTTTACTATTGAAAATGTAAAAGGCATATGTTATAATTATTTTATAATTATTCAAAAAATAACACGAGTTATAGGACTATCAATGCAAAGAATAAAAGATTTTGAAAATTTAGGGTTTGGGCTTTTTGCTCACTTTGGTTTATATAGTATAGTTGGAAAAGGAGAATGGTACTTGCATCTTAATCCTAATGCTGATATAAGCGAATATGAAACCTTGATAAACGAGTTTGACGCTCATAAAAATTGGGCAACTAATTTAGTTAGAACGGCAAAACTTGCAGGTTGCAGGTATATAACGCTAACCACACGCCATCACGACGGATTTTCTTTATACGATACGTGCGGTTTAAGTAATTACGATAGCGTTCACTCAAAATGTAAAAGAGATTTAATTAAAGAGTTTGTAGATGCTTGCAAAAAAGAAGATATAGTGCCGTTTTTCTACCACACCTTACTTGATTGGCGTGAAGAAAGTTATAAAACCGACTTTCCTAAATACATTGACTATTTAGTAAGCAGTATAGAAATTTTATGCAAAAACTACGGTAAAATAGGCGGATTTTGGTTTGACGGTATGTGGGATAAGCCTAATGAAGATTGGCAAGAAGACAGGTTATACGCTACTATACGAAAGTATCAACCAAACGCTATGATTATAAATAATACAGGTCTTAACGAACTAGGCAAAGTCGGTCACCCTGAAATTGATAGCGTGACGTTTGAGCGTGGCAAACCTTGTTTTGTAGACGTGTCTGACAAACCACGTGCGGGTGAAATGTGCCAAGTTTTAAACGACCATTGGGGTTATGCTAAAGACGATATAAATTATAAATCAATTAAAGAAATTATAGAAAACTTAATAGATTGTAGAAAGTATAACTGCAACTTTTTATTAAACACAGGGCTACTTGGCGACGGCTCAGTTAATTTAATAGATAAATGTATAGTAGAGCAAGTTGGTAAATTTATTAACGCTACTAAAGGTTTTATATATAACGTAAAATCAAGTGAAATAAAGGCTGACGGAGCAGACGTTTTGTTTGACGGCGAATATCATTACGCCGTAATTAAAAACGTAGAAATGAGTGCCGACGAAAACGTTCAACGCAATCTAAACTTAAAAAAAGTTAAAATCTATGCCGACGTTTTAAGCGCTACTTGGCTTGATAACGATAAAAGCGTAGATGTTAAAGACGGCGAGTTTAGCGTAGAGCCTTATCTTTACGGAACAAGTTATTCTGTAAGGGTATTAAAATTTAAAGTTAAAAACAAATAAATTATTTAAGGAGTTTATTATGGCAAAAAATAGATACGTAGGTGATTACCCAGTTATAGGTATAAGACCTATTATTGACGCCAGAAGAGGTCCAATGCAACTTCGTGAAAGTTTAGAAGACCAAGTTTGGGCTATGGCAAAGTCTGCTAAAAAACTTTTTGAAGAAAACCTTTATTACTCAAACGGCGAGCCTGTTAAAGTAGTAATGGCGGATACTACTATTGGTCGTGTGCCTGAGGCAGCGGCGTGTGCAAACAAGTTTAAAAAGGAAGGGGTAAGCATAACATTATCCGT
Source organism: Christensenellaceae bacterium (assembly GCA_045648085.1). Taxonomy (GTDB): domain Bacteria; phylum Bacillota; class Clostridia; order Christensenellales; family Borkfalkiaceae; genus HGM11412. The sequence goes on from JAZRNF010000079.1 coordinate 1,844, forward strand.
AACTCCTTGTTGGTGCTACGGCTCTGAAACTATGGATATGGACCCAACTACAATTAAAGCAGTTTGGGGCTTTAACGGTACTGAAAGACCTGGTGCAGTATACCTTGCGGCAGTTTTGGCAGGTCACGCTCAAAAAGGTTTACCTGCTTTTGGTATATATGGACACGAAGTTCAAGATAGAGACCAAGTTGCCAATATCCCTGAAGACGTTAAAGAAAAATTATTGCGCTTTGGTCGTTCGGCAATAGCCGTTGCTACTATGCGTGGCAAATCATAAGTCGGGTCGTAGCCATGTCGTTCTGTGAGCCAAGGA
>JAZRNF010000080.1:0-2370 GCA_045648085.1 Christensenellaceae bacterium
CAAACACAACTTAGAACTTGTCTTGCTTGTCAACAACAAGTAGAAGAAGGTATGTACGTAGCAACGCTTCCTTTCTTCCCACTTGTTAAACAAGTATACGATATTCAAAAAATTAAACCTACTGAGCAAATTATGATGCAACTTTATCCTGAAATTTATAGTTGTATCGGCTGTAATGCTTGTACTAAGGCTTGCCCACAAGAATTAAAGACAATGCAATACATAGCATACGCTCAAAGAGGCGAATACGACAAATGTGCTGAAGAGTCTTTTGACTGCGTAATGTGCGGTATTTGTTCTTCAAGATGTCCTGCAGGTATTTCTCACCCACAAGTTGCAGTTCTTGCTCGCAGACTTTACGGCAAATATATTGCACCTAAGACAGAGCACCTTTTAACAAGAGTTGAAGAAATCAACAACGGTGTTTGGGACGAGGCTGTTAGCGATATTATGAACAAACCTTTAAATGAACAAAAAGAACTCTATAATAATAGAGAAATTGAAAAGTAAGGAGGCAAACAAATGTATAAATATACAGAAGAGCAACTTCTTTCTATTAAAAAAGTAGAGGCAACAAGAGAAGATAGAACTAACAATTTACACGCTCGCTTAACTGCAGACGAAAAGCAAGCGGTACTTAAAAAATTCCACCCAGACTATATTGACGATGCGTATGAAACATTAAAAATCGGTCAAAATAAGGGCGACAAAGTTCTTCACGAACTTGCAGAATTATTACAAGGTAAGTCAAGAATTGCAAATCTTGATATTGACTTAACTAATCCTGACTATGACGTTGACGTATTAGTTATCGGTGGTGGTGGTGCAGGTTCTTCTGCCGCTATTACTGCACACGCTAACGGTGCAAACGTTATGATTGTCACAAAATTAAGAATTGGCGATGCTAACACAATGATGGCTGAAGGTGGTATCCAAGCGGCTGATAAGCCAAACGATAGCCCTGCTATTCACTATCTTGATGCTTTTGGTGGCGGTCACTTTGCTGCTAAGCCTTGCTTGCTTGAAAAACTCGTTTGCGAAGCACCTGACGCTATTCGTTGGCTTGACGACCTTGGCGTTATGTTTGACAAAGATAAAGATGGTACTATGATTACTACTCACGGTGGTGGTACTTCTAGAAAGAGAATGCACGCTTGTAAAGACTATTCAGGTGCTGAAATTATGAGAACTTTAAGAGATGAAGTTCTTAATAGAAATATCCCTGTTGTTGACTTTTCTGCTGCTATTGAAATTATTAAAGACGAAGATGGTAAGGCTGCGGGTGCAGTTTTACAAAATATGGAAACTGGCGAAATTTTAATCGCTAAAGCAAAAACTGTTGTTATTGCAACTGGTGGTGCAGGTAGACTTCACTATCAAGGTTTCCCAACTTCTAACCACTATGGCGCAACTGCCGACGGTTTAGTTCTTGCTTACCGTGCAGGTGCAAAACTCTTATATGCCGACACTTTACAATATCACCCAACAGGCGTTGCAGAGCCTACTCAAATTTTCGGCGCGTTAGTGACTGAAAAAGTTCGTTCACTTGGCGCTCAACTCGTTAATAAAAACGGTGAGGCGTTTGTTTACTCATTAGAAACAAGAGACGTGACTGCATCATCAATTATTAAAGAATGTAAAGAAAATGGTAATAGTATTAAAACTACTGACGGTGAAGGCGTATGGCTTGATACTCCGATGATTGACCAAATTCACGGCGAAGGAACTATTGAAAAAAGAATTCCTGCTATGATGAGAATGTTTGGTAAATATGGCATTGATATTAGAAAAGAGCCTATTTTAGTTTACCCAACACTTCACTATCAAAACGGTGGTATAGACATCGGTGCCGACGGTCAAACTCAAGTAGAAAACTTATTCGTTGCCGGCGAAGCAGTTGGTGGTATACACGGTAGAAACAGACTTATGGGCAATTCACTTTTAGATATTATCGTATTTGGAAGAAATGCTGGTAAATATGCTAGTGCAAAAGTAAAAGAAGGTATTACCGTAGGTAAACTTACATTATCTCACGTTCAAGCCTTTGAAAACGAGCGTAAAGATGCAGGCATCGTAAGTGATAGATTATCTCCACAATTGTTGCCTGATTATACTAGAAAAGATATGTAATTTAAAGCCTTATAAACTTCGCATTTCGGCGTTTCTGCTTCGGTTTTTGACCTTGATGACCAAAAAGGTCTATCTCATCCAAAACCCTTGCGAGCCTTGAAATGCTCGTTTCTAAGTCTTTAAATGGGTACTTTAATTAAGTTTAAACAAGTATAAACGGAGTTATGCGTCGTTTACTATTAAGTCCTACGACTTCGTTGACCGAAAGGTCTAACTCATCCGTAGTCCTTAACGAGCCTA
>JAZRNF010000081.1:0-24725 GCA_045648085.1 Christensenellaceae bacterium
GTGTTTAGAGATAGCAAACGGAAAAAATATTAACGAAATAAAAGAAAACTCGCCTGAACGAAAGTTCAAACGAGTTTTTAGTGGTTGCGGGAGATTCCCCTGCTAGGGGAAATGTCACTTGTGACAAAAGGGTTGCCGTCCCACGCTAGTGGATGGGCATTTCTTCTTGCCTTTTTGCAACGCAATTACAAAAACCTAAACTTATGGTTGCAAAAAGTCTTCGGTCACCGCTAAAAATATGCGGAGCAACGCATATTTTTTTAACGCTACTTCAAATCCCACTCCACATAAAAACAGAATAACAAAAAAAGAAACAACACGTGGTTGTATCTTTTTTAGTGGTTGCACGTCCGCTAACTTAATTGAACTATTTTCTTATAAATGGTCAGTCGGCGTAATTTTGAGTTTGTGACCATAAACATAAAAGGCGAGAAAGTTTCTCGCCTTTTAACTTGTTAAAAATTAGATAATTATTACATTTGCTCCAGATAATATCATTAAATAGTATTTTTTGGAGCAAATAAACAACCTTATAATAGATTCGCTCCGAATAGTTGTTTTTTTCACAACTTTCTGGAGCAAATCCCGCTTTCAAAACTTAAAAATTTTTTATTTTTCGAAAGCGAAACTAGATATGGGTTTCCCATATGTTTAAAGGCAAAAGAGCAAATTGTGGCACTTTACTTTACCTGCTTCGATTTTACCCCATTTTGTGGCAGATTTTACATGCAATTACAAAGAGCAATTGCGTATCAAAATACAACCACGAAATAATATCTCAACAAAAATAATGTTTTTCATAAACAAAAAAGCCGAGATTTCTATCTCGGCTTTATTTAATAGTTTTTAATTAAAACAATTTGGTTTTCTTTAAGCACAAATTCTTTAGGGTTATAATTTGTTCTTGTTAAAAAATTATCTTTATCGATTATATAAACGCTAAATTCTTCTGAAAGATTTAACTGCAATAAAACTTCTTCATTTATATTTGAAACAAGGATCGCCTTTTTCTCTTTATCACTTGCTGCAATAGCATACACCCCGCATTTTTGGCAGTTGCATTCCACTTCGGTTTTTAGTGCATAAAGTTCGCCAAATGCTTTGAATGCATAATAGATACAAGACGGCTCAAAAGTAGCCAAATCGTAAAACCCACCATACGCTGATACGGAAACATATCTCGCATCATAATACATAAGCATATCGGTTTTTTTGTGTTGCATTGCAAGCATCATCGCCATTACGTTGGCTGAAGCGTATGAAGTTGAAAGATTTTTCTTTCTATCGTGTGATAAATTCCATTCGTTCAGATGTGTTTCAATATGCCCTAAACCGTATTTATTAAGCGTTTTAACAACGAAATCTGCTTCCACGCTAACGATGTCAACACCACCATAGGTATGCCAAGAAAAATAATCTATCGGCGAATTATGCGCCGTTATATACTCCAAAAATCCTAAAAAGAAATTTACGCGATATTCTTCTTTATTGCTGTTATAACGCTCTTCCTCTCTTCTTTGAACAGAAAGTCCATACTTTTCAGGCTTGCCAAAAATGCCGTAAAAACCACACGCAGCATAACCACCCACTTTAATTTTATCGCCAAAACAAGATTTTAAGTGCTTTGCCGTTACGTCGTATAATTTGTAATACTGCTCAGCCGTACCCGTCCACATTTGGTTTAACGAAGGCACATCTCTATTTTCAGGCTCGTTCCAAATTTCCCAATATTCAATGTCGAAGTAAAAACCGTTTGCCCACCCTTCGTTATAGTGGCGAATAATATGCTCGCAAATTCTCGCCCACTTGCCATAGTCTTTTGGTGGATGAATATGGTATGCCTTGACAATGCATTGATTTTCAATGGTTACACCCAATCTAAAATAAGGTTTTACACCATAACTTATAAGTGCCTTAATAAGCGCATCAGTAAATGCAAAATCATAGTTTTCTTCCTTTGTTTCATCTGCGTCAAAATCTCTAAAAATATTAGGAATATCAACGTAACGGTTACCACCAAAAGCACCCCCAACGTCGTGAAGCCTTGAATAAGGAATATTTGCGTCTTTTAAAATCTGCATCGGTGAAAAATCAATCTTGGCAAAACCACCCCTAAAAGGTGGTTGACCAACAGCGTGCATACGTTTAATAGTTCCTATTTCTTTATTAAAATCTACGTTAATAACAGCCATTTTCTTTTCCTAAATCTTTGGTTTTTTAGTCCAAACTTTTTGAATATTTTTATTATATCACTCTAAGTGGTTTTTCGCAACAATTAAAATAGCCAATAAGCACTGTAAAAAACAGATAGGCTTTTGCCTATCCGTTTTTGTTTGGTTGCGGGAGTGGGCATTTCTTCTTGCCTTTTTGCAACGCAATTACAAAAACTAAAACCTATGGTTGCAAAAAGTCTTCGGTCACCGCTAAAAATATGCGGAGCAACGCATATTTTTTTAACGCTATTTCAAATCCCACTCCTCTTTCCTGCGTAATTAATTAAAGAAGCACCAACCTTTGGTTGATGCTTTTTTATTGGTTGCGGGAGTGGGATTTGAACCTCACGACCTTCGGGTTATGAGCCCGACGAGCTACCAAGCTGCTCCATCCCGCGATGACTGATGCTTATTTATCTTATATAAAATTATACTTTTTGTCAACTATTTTTATACCGTTTAGTAAATATTTTATATAATAAATTTTAAGCACCGTATAATTTTTAGCATTTTATTGCTCCTTTTGTCAATTAATCTTCTTTTAGACCTAAAAGTTTTATGGCGTTTCCACGCGAAACTTTATAATACGCCTCATAAGAAATTTTGCCTTCTAACATAGCATCGTCTAAAAACTTTGCAGTTTTAAGCATTGGGTTTGTAATATTATAAATAGAACAAATATCCGTGCCGTAATACAATCGGTCTTGAAACTCTTCAATAAACTTATAACCAAACTCACTATCGCGTGAAATAGCGTTATATCCGCTGCCCGCAGACAAGTCGCCAAGTAAGTTAGGATATTTTCGCATAAGTTCAACTACTCTTCCTTCAACGACTTTTCCGACTGGATAACCGTTCCTATCTTCTTCATTATCTATCTTAGAAATCTCTGCCCAAAATTTTTGAGAGTGACCTAAGAATTTTAAATTAGGAAAAGCCTTTAACGCTTTTTCAAGCCTTGGTAAGCCTACTTCGTCTACTAAACCATAGTCGCTACCAAAGTTTCCAATATGAAAAGTAAGTGGCAAACCACACTTTTCAACGTGGCTAAAGAAATTAAAAGTTATAGGGTCGTCAAACGGCATATTGGCAGTAATTTCGCCAACGCCTTTTGCACCGTATTTTTTGCACTCTTCTAAAAAAGGTGTAAAATCAGTTGTGGCACAATTATTGCCTTGCCTTGGGTCAAAGGAACAAAACCACGAAAATCTATCGGGATATTTATCGGCAATAAGTTTATTTTCGTAGTTAGACGACGTGACCATAGCACTATTTGAAACAGGCAATAAGACACCCCTTTCTACCCCTATTTGGTCGTACATTTCAATAAGTTCACTAGGCGTTGCAAATGCTGAGCCACCATAGGCAAGCCATTTTGACTCTGACGTGTGTACGTGTATATCTATTTTTTTAACTGGTTTATTAGACATAACCACTCCTTTAGTAATTTTGAAATACGGCGAAGTTATCGCCCCTTGTAAACAAGGCACTAACTTCTTTTATTATAATTATAAAACACCCCACCTTATAAGTCAATATGGTAATTAAATATTAGCAAAAAAAGACATATTTTTATAAAAGTATTGACTTTAAAACGTAATATGTTAAAATAACTTTAATACTAAAATTTAGGAGTATAAATATGTATAATTTTTCAATTACACCATTGTACGAAACGCATATTGATGAGATTTGTGAAGACATAAAAAACATACACGACATTGACGATAGTTATGTTCCACTTTTTATGATGAGACTCACCCCTGAAGGTACGCCTGTATGGGATAAAGTCACGCCACTTTGCGAAATTTACGCTAAATATAAAAATACACTTTCCGCTTGGGGAATAAAAAGTGGTGTTTTAGTGCAGTCTTCCTTAGGTCACGGTTGGACTACACCTTATTTAAGCCCTTTCCAAAAATACGTTGGTATTGCAGATGGTAAAGAAGTAATGGTACATTGTCCTTGTGACGAAGACTTTTTAACTCACTTTTGCCAAGTTTTAGAAAGAATAGCAAGTGAACACCCTTCGTTCATTATGCTTGACGACGATTTTAGGCTAGTTCAAAGCCGTGCTGGCAAGGGTTGCTACTGTCCTCTTCACCAAAAAGATTTTACACGCCGTACGGGCTTAAAATTATCTCGTGAAGAATTATACAATCACTTAACTACTCACCCTAACGATGACGAAATTGGCAAAGCGTTTATTAATTCTCAACAAGACTCGCTAATTAACGCAGCGAAACGTTTCCGTGAAGCGATAGACAAAGTTGACCCTACTATTCAAGGTATAAACTGCACTAGTGGAGATGCGTGCGAATCGGTAATTTACACGAACAAAATTTTTGCGGGTAAAAACAACCCTACAATGGTAAGAGTTCCTAACGGATTTTATGCTCCTATATCTTCAAGAACTTTTAGTTCATACGGCGTTAGAAACTTTGCCGTCACTTATAATAAACTTAAGCGCAACGGCATAGATTACGTTTTAGCGGAAACTGACACCATTCCTTTTAACCGCTATGGTAAAAGCGCAAGGTTCTTTCACTCGCATTTCCTTTTCTCTGTTTTGCAAGGAGCGGACGGAGCAAAGCATTGGCTTACAAGAACTTCTGCTTACGAGCCTAATTCTGGAATAGAGTATAGAAAAATTTATACTAAACACATAAACTTATATAAAAAACTTAACCTTTTATCTAAACAAATTAAATGGGTTGGCGCAGGTATAACTTATAAAGAGCAGGATTTTTATTCTTATTACAATAGTGGCAAGCGTTTATACAACGAGTGGAACGCCTGCGTATTAGAGCGTTTGGGTATTCCTTTTTATAGTACAAACGAGAATAAAGGCGCAGCGTTTATGGAATACGATATAGTTAAAGACCTTACTGACGCTGAAATTGAAAACTATTTTGAAAAGGGTTCGGTTTTCGTTGACGTTGAAGCGGCAAAAGACCTTATTAAGCGTGGCTATAAAGATAAACTTGGGGTTGACGTTTTAGATTGGAACGACGGGGAAACTCCTACCACTGAAAGTTATGACGATGATGGCAACACGATGCAAAAGCAAAAAAATGCTAAAAAACTATCTATTATTAGCGAAAACGTGACGCCTTTAACTTATAATGCTAACAAGATAGGTGCTAAGATAAATAAATTAGCGCCTGCCGTTACCTTATATGATAGGGGTGGCAAATATACCGTAACTTATTCAGGCACTCATAATACTCAATTTTTATATACTGAAGCATTTTCGTTCCTTAACGAAACTAGAAAGAAACAGTTTATAGACTTACTTAAAAAAGCAAATTCTTTACCTGTTTATTACGATGGTGATAACGAAATTTGTTTAATTGCCGGTTATTTAGAAGATAATAGTTTATTAGTATCTTCGCTTTGCTTAGGCTTTGACCCGTCTGACACCCTTGAACTTTACCTTGAAACTAAGCCTAAGACTATTGAACTTTTTATGCCTGACGGCAATTTAGAAAAGTTAGAGTTTACTGAAATTAAAGATAATATATACTCAATAAACGTAAAAGTTGAGCCTATGTACCCAGTAGTTCTTTTAATTAAACAATAAAATTAAAGCGTTGGCACTTAGTGCCGTAGCGATAGGGATTTATCGCTACGGCACAACCATATTTGCCTAACGGCAAGTTATATTGCTTGCGCAGTGATATTTTGCTACGCAAAGTTTTATTCGCCTTTGGCGAGTAAAAGGCAAATATATATAACTTTGACTGCAAGTCAAAATATAACGCAAGGAACTTGCATATCACTTTTAGCAACAAGGCTAAAAATACAACTAAATTATTTTGATTTTTTGTGGATAAGAAAAGCCCGCCATATTTCGCTTGTTGCGAAGTATAGTGGGCTACACTTTTATTTTATTCTAAAAATCCCTATGTCTATTGCACTTTTGCCAACGCCTTTTATATTGTAATGGTTATTTTCTTTTTAGTAAAAGGGTGAGTAAACACTATTTTATACGCAATTAGTTCAAATGTTTTACCGCTTACCTTTTCGCCGTACAAACTATCGGCATATAAAGGAAGCCCAATAGACGATAAATGCACCCTGATTTGATGTGTTCTACCCGTGTGCAACTTAATTTCTAATAAAGATTTATTACCATCAAGTTTTTTTATAAAAAAGCACTCTGTTTTTGCGTATTTGCCATTTTGAGAGCAAACTCTTTTCACGCTATTCTCACTTTCTCTTTCAATAGGGTTTTCTATAAAAAAATGCTCGCTAGTAGGTGTGCCGACAACAACTGCTTTATAAGTTTTTTCAACTTTACCGACCTTTATTAAACTACCTATTAAACTTGCGGTTAACATATCTTTTGCTATTAGTAAAACACCGCTTGTATCTTTATCTAGCCTGTTTATTGGACGAAATAAAAAGTCTTCACTATAAAAATGAGAATAGAACGCTTCTTCAACAGACTCACTTTCGTTATACTTTGATAAGTGGGTTAATACCCCGCTAGGCTTTAAGACTGCTACTAGATATTCGTCTTCATATAAAACGGTTAGTTTTTCGTTTACTTTTTTGGCAAACTTATTGCGCTCATCTTTAGGTAAAATAATTGTAATGTAGTCGCCAGCAGTTAGTTTTTTATTTATATCGGTAAGAAGGTCTTGGTTTATATATATACCGCCAAATTTTACTTTTTTTATAATTTCTAACGAAATATTATTGGCTTTTAAAAAGTCAAAGACGGTTAAATTATTAAATTGATTTTCTACCTTGAACGAATATTTATTCATAATTAAAGTACTTCTATTTTATACGCAACTACTTGCGGTGGATAACTTAGCATTACCTGACCGCTATAACTAACCTTTATTTTATCGCCAACCGTAAGGTCGGTCTTTTTTATTTTATTGCCCTTTTTATCGCTTATTGTAGTAGTGTCGTTTACTATTAAAATATACTCGCCAAAAGTGTATTCGCTCTCTATTACGTCAACAAGAAAAACGTCGTCGTTTTTTAAAACTTTAGCAATCATTTGAACACTTTGATTATCCATTTTTTCTTCCTTTTTACAAGCCGTAGTACCTAAAACCAAAGTCATACACGCTAAACATAATAACAAAAATTTTTTCATAACCCAAATTTAACCTATTAACACGTCAAATAACAGCATTACGGCAAAGCCTATAAGTATTGAATAGGTAGCCCCCATTTCATTTCCGTGAGAGTGGGTTTCGGGAATCATTTCGTCGCTAATTATATAAAGCATTGTTCCGCCTGCAAATGCTAGAGCAAACGGCAATATCGCCACCGAAATACTAACTAAAAAATAACCTACAAGCGTACCTACAACTTCTATAACGCCTGTTAACGACGCTATTAGTAGCGCTTTCTTTTTTGAAATTCCCACAACTACCATTGGGGCGATTATAACCATACCTTCGGGTATGTTTTGGAGCGCAATACCAAGCGCAATAGTAAGAGCACCAGCGGTATTGCCTGTGCCAAAACCAACGCCTGCGGCAATCCCTTCAGGGAAGTTATGTATTGCTATTGCCAGTACAAATAGCATAATTTTACTATACTCTTTAGATTGCTTAGGGTGTGGCTCTTCAATAGCGCCGTCTATGGTACTATGCAAGTGCGGAGTAAATTTATCTATTAAATTTAAAACTATTGCACCACAAAAAATACCTATAATCGTTATATAGATTTTTCCATTTTCTACCGACGGAATTATAAGTCCAACTACTGCAGCGCAAAGCATTATGCCCGCTGCAAATCCTAAAATTATATCGTTAAATTTATGCGAAGTTTTTTCTACTAAAAAACCTATTATTGCGCCGACAATCGTAGCACCGCCAACGCCAAGCGCAGTTAATAAAACAAGTTCCATTTTAATACCTTTTATTTAAGTTTTAGTCCGTCACTAAACGCCTTACCTACCACGTCGCCTAATTTTATATAAGAGTGATTTATAGGGTCGTACGTTATAGGCTCTAATTTATTAACGTCAACAATCCCATTACTATCTAAAACGCTATCGTCAGCCGACACGTTTACAATTTTGCCAAGTAGCATACAACTATTTACGTCATAACTTATAAGTTCGCACTCTAAAGTATATGGTAGTTCGTTTATAATAGGTGCGTTAACAAAATTTGACTTAGTAGTCGTAAAGTTGGCATTTGCCATTTTATTTAACTCTTTATTACCTGAAACAACGCCTACGTAATCACATTGAACGACGGTTTTTGCCGTACCAACGCTTACGGTAAACGCCTTAGAATACTCTATATTTTTAGTTGTTTTGTGCTTATCGTCTAAGCATATCATAATTTGGTTTTCTTCCGCAATTCCGCCCCAAGCGGCGTTCATACAGTTGGCGTTGCCGTTTTCGTCATACGCTGAAACGATTAGTACCGGCATAGGATATAACCAAGTTTTTGCTCCAAAATTTTTACGCATAATTTTTTACACCTTATCGTGAGTTTTTATAAATTTAAACACTTCTTCTATCGCATAAGTTATTTTTAGTTCTACGCCCTTAAAACAAGAAATGCCAAGAGTATTTTTTAGACCGTCACCATACATTTGCGGCTCGTGTTTACCGCCTGGTAATATAATTACGTTTGCATCAACTCCTTGACTTTTTGCCCTTTTTATATACTCAATGGTAGAGTTAGGGTTAACAGTATCATCGTCAATGCCGTGGATAAACAACACTGGGCAAGGGTGAATTTTTTTATTCGTCATAGGATTACAGCCAAGTACTGCATTTTCGTCGTAAATATATTCGCCGTTATTATCTTTACTTAGCGAATATAATATTCCTAAAGCAAATTTAGGTAGACCATTAGACCAAGGGTGCATATAAATTTGATTATAAGTATCAAGTACTGGGCAAAAACCAGTTTGTGCAATTACGGGTATTTTACCACTTAAAACAAGGTTAGTACTACTAATACCACCCATTGAGCCACCATGAACGAAAACTTCTTTATAAAAATTATAGTTTTCTATACAGTAATTGTACGCTTTTACGTAACTATCCGTTGCGATTGGAGAGCCGATATTGTTTTTTATATTTATATCAAATTCTTTTGCAAAATCGCTTGGTAATCCGTTAACGTCCATTACCGCATAGCCGTTTGCTAAAAGGTATTTGGTCATAGTTGAGCCTACTATTTGAGCATCGTCAGTCGTGACCGTACCGCCTGCACCGTGGCAACTAATGACTAACCTAGTCGGCTTGCCGTTATCTCTATAACTATCGGGGAACAATAAAACACCGTCGTCTTTAAAATACTTGTACTCGTTTTTATATGGTATTTTACATTTAACGCTTGTTGTAAAAAATAATTTTTGCATACCTTATATCCTTAACTATACGTAAACCTTTTTCTTTTATCGCCATTTTATTAGCCTGTTAATTTTAGCATAAAATTAACGAGTTGTCAATTCGCTATATCAAAAGCCGTTGCTAAATTAATTGCAACGGCTTTATCATTTTGATTATATTTTATTGTACTTCTGTCACTCTAACTAGTATAGAAATCTTTCCTTCAACCATAAGCGAATAGTATCTAGCATTTAATGTATAAGTTTCACCTGCTTTTAATTCCGCCACTATTTTAAAGTCGCCACTATAACCGAAGCCATCGTCGTCATAATAGATTGAGTTCCCTTCATTATCGTAAATTTCGCCAACAGTATCGTATTTAGCAAAGCATATTATAGTCCAAACACTATCTTTAGTTGGAGTAATAGTATAACACTTATTTTCGCCTGCGGTTAAATAATCTACAAATAATATATCGCCTTTAATCTCGTCGTTTGTTAAATACTCTGGCTCGGTAAGAGTAATAGCATAGTCTAAAACACCGTCCATACCTACTGGCGTGAAAGTAAATTTAACTAAATAATTAGCAACGCCGTTATCGTTAGCCCACGCTTCAATTTGAGATTTACTAATAGCGTAAGCCCTTAAGTTTTCTAAAGCAGCAATATCTACGCCTTCAAAAATTATAACTTCGCCAATATCTTCATTAACAAGGCTTACGTAAGTGTAAAAGTCTACGTAAGTGTTAGTGGTATAACCTACAACGTAGTATTCGCCGTTGCCGTAAAGACTTGTTAAATCTTCTAAAACAACGTCGCCACTTGCACCGTTATCATTTTGTAAACCACACGAATGACAGTAATAAATTTCGTCTTCCGATACGTATACCCAATCGTGGTCAGTAGCATAAATAGTTGATAAATCAGATTGAGTTTTACATATTGCACACTCGTAGCATTCGTAACCGTCTTGCGTACAAGTTGGCTCTAATGCGATAAATTTTTCACCCCATCTACAATATTGCTCTGTAAAATCATAATCATTACCATAGTTATTTTTATGATAAGTAGTCATATAACAACAACCGTCAAACGAATATGTGTAGTCGTATTTATGCCAATTATCTTGGCTATTATAATATTCGTAAATTGCATAAGCGTATCCCTTATACATTACGTTAGCGCTTTCACTTGTAGAATACACTCCTTCAGAGTTGTTTTTGGTAATTGTAGTTTTCCTACCATTATTACCGAACGTGCCTTGATAATATTCTACTAAAGTGGTAGTTTCTTCAAAATACTCGTAACCGTCGCAATCAATAGTTTTTTCGTATGCACGACTAGTGTATATTTCTTCGTTGTAATACGTATAATTTTCAACATATTCGTAATATTTGTTGCTACCGTCTTCTAAAGTGTTGCTAATTTTTTTCTCGTATTTTACAAGTTTTTCGTCTTCAAAGAAATACTCTTGGCTATAATAACTACCGCAGTCTTCACATACGTATCTAGTATAATTATCTCCGCTATCTAACACGTAGTTATGGTATACGCAACTAGAACCTTTAAGAGTAATTTGATAAGCGTAAGTTCCAGTTTCTTCGTCATAACCGAATTGCCAAGTTTCGTATCTATGAGCGCTACAAGCGTCGTCGTCTTTAAGCCAATATGATGCGTGCCTAATTTTATATGCACAAGATGGGTCTGTCACGGCGCAAGTATACATTTCGCCGTAAGTTTCATAATCAAAACTTAAGTGTCCGTTAATGTTGTATTGACTTTCAGTTATATAGCCGTTTACCCAAACTTCGCACCACTCGCTACCAAAGTCGCATTGAGTGTGGTCCATAGAAATATAACCGGTATCACCGCACGCACAACCGTAAACGACCATGTATCCGCCACACGCACAGCCTAAATCAGATAACTCAATTCTCTCTTGCTCATAGGTTTCGTGGTGATAGGCTTCGCTGTAAGTTTCATCGCCACAGTCAACGCATTTATAAGTGAAGAATACGCCGTCAACACAAGTAGAGCCTTCGCCACCTAAAAGTGTTGGTATAATATTATAGTCGTGGTGATTAGCAACTATAGAATATTCTTTGTCTATAACTAATACACCGTTGATAGAAATCATTTCAGTAAAATAGTAAGTTATCTTACAATTTTCTTTATCTTTTATAGTATAATGAGTGTTTGTATAGCGTAAACCACAGTTATGGCAACTTCTTGTTTCAACGTATACTAAATGACCTTCGTCGTCATAAATTTCGTTTGTAGTCACTTCGTAATAGCAAGACGCTTCTAAACCGTTTTGTTGCATTTGACCACAAGCACAAGAACTGCTTACGTACGTGCCGTAGCAAGCGCCGTATTCACTAAGGTTTATAACTTCACGACTAACTTCAACGTGCTCAAAACCTGCAAAGCAAGAATTAAAGTCACCGCACTTAGAGCATATCCTTCCGCAAATATGACCGTCTTCACAACTTACTGAGCCTTCGTTTAAGCAAACGTAGTTCTCGTGTTGGTGTTCACAATAAATTTCTCCGACTTTTGTAAACGCTAATTCAAGCGTACCGCCTTCGTAATAACCATAGAAACCGAAACGATATAAGTAAGTTTTGCCTGCTCGTAAGTAAGCGGTCAAATGATGGTTTCCATCAAACCCTTCGCCACGCTCATAATCAATGTTTATACTACCTTTTTCAGACACTTCGTATACTTCACCATATACGTAAGACGAAGTGTGTGCAATAAGTTTATATGAGCCTTCTTCGGTAGGAGTATAAACATAGTCGTAGTAATATAAACCGTCGTTATATTGTAAAACTACGTTCATATATTCTACTGTGCTTTGAGTATAACAATCTTCACAAGTAGCAACTACCTTAGTCTTACCGTCTTCGGTCACTAACTCATATTCGCTAAAGTTGTGGTTTGGAGTAATGTTTTCAACAATAGTTCCGTAAACGTATTCGCCGTTTATATATACTGTAAATTCATTTGTGTCATAAATGCAACAGTCACCCAAGGTTTCATTGTAAACGCTACAAATTACAAGTCCGCAATCATAGCAACTGTAAGAATTGTTTTCGTGGTCGTACGATAAATTCCAACTTTCAAAATAAATATTCTTTTCTTCACCACAAAGACAACTTGTCACTTTAAACGTATGATTATTATGACAACCATTATCACCTAAGTTAAACTCTTCAAACTCAACGTGTTCGTTATAAGTATACTCTTCTACGTTATGACAATCAGTACAATAAACAGTTATTTTGAAACCGTCTAAACAAGATGGTCCGTACTTTTCAAGAACTTTTTCTTCGTTATGGTCTTGAGTATAAGTAGTTTCGCTATATCTAACGACTTCTTCACCGTTTAAAACGTAGAAATAAGTTGCAGATATCTCTTGCCAACAGTTTTGGTCTTTTTCGCCAACTATACGGCTTTCATACTTAAATGCGCCACAGTTATAGCACTTGTATACAGAATATCCGTTATCAGAGTGAGAGTATTCCCAACAACAATAACTTTCAACGTAAGTCTTTACAACTTTGTCACACACCGTACAACGTTCTTGGTATATTTCGCCACCGCAAAGACCTTTATCAAATAAATCAACGTGGGTTTCTTCGGTATTGTGTTCTTCGCTATAATACCTATTGTGAAGGTCACACTTAGTACAACTTTCAGTCACGTAATAGCCGTCTTCACACGTATCGCCTAAATACTCGTACGTGTTGTCGTAATCGTGCTCGTCTTCTTCTTCGCCGTTAACGCACTCAAAGATACAAGTTTCGCCTTTGTAGATATAATAGCCTTCATAGTAAGTGTACGTACAAGTAGTTTTGTATTCTACCCATATTTTTTCTACAAATACAAGACCACAATTATTACAAGTTAAAGTGCTTATATATCCAATAGGATTACCGTCGTCATCGGTTATATACTCGTAAACTTCGTCGCCAAACTCACAATTATAGGAACTGTTGTAGATATAAGATATTTTGCCACAAGTGTTGCAACGGTCAACAATTACATATCCACCACACTCAGAATATTCTGAAAGGTTAATCATAACGCCATATTCATTATCGCTACAACCGTAATAAGTTTCTTCGTCGTAATAACCACACTTAGTACAAGTAAAGTAGTAAGTGACGCCATAGTCACAATTATCGCCGTGAATTTCCTTTTCCATTTCTATATGGTGATGAGTTTCAATATCATACTCTTTAGTAATTGGATTATAGAAATAATCTACGTTGCTACCGTTAAGGTCTACGTACTTGCCTGGGTTTTCAAATATCGCTAAGAACATATTCGTATACGTAACCGCCATATCTGTTTGACCGCCACTTAAAGATACTTCTATCTCTTTTTGAGTACCATCTTGATAGGTTGCTAAAATAGTTTGCTCGCCAATTGGAGCGATTTCAACTATTTCACCAGTATACTCGTCAATAACGAGCATAATAACGTTTTCGCCGTCAAATAATTGCGCTAAAGTAAATTGATAATAACTGCTAGAGTAATTTGTAAAGTAATTATAATAGCCGTCACAATCTTTTAAGAAAATAGTAAGAGCAGGCTTACTATAATCTATTAAGTTAGCCCAAATATGAATACCTGAAAACTCATACTCAACGTCTTTATAAGTCATTACACCGTTAGACGTATAGTATTCGTAGTTTCCAGTAGCATAGTTCTCAAGGATATCTTCGCTTGGCAATACTACAAGATTTTCAATTTCTTCTACTATTTCAGACCAGTAAACGTCAACTGCACCGTTAATTTCAATTTCAACGTCAACACTTATTTCAACTTTTTCATATTCACTATTGTAAATTAAGTCGTTTACGTTAACGATAATGCCTGTAAGCGTACCCGTGCTATCAGTAGTAAACGAAATTGTCACGCTATTAGAAATTAAGTCTAAAATATCTTTTATTTCCTTAGCAATTTCTTCAGGCGTCATACTTTCTTCTTCATAACCGTCAGAAGACGCCCCGAAAGACATTTCGCTCATAAGTTCGTAAACGGTAATTTTTTCTAACGTAGCAATATCGGCTTTAAAGTCGTCAATATAAGAATTATCTTCGCACTCAAATAAAAGCATTCCAATAGTGACGTCTTTATAATCTTCGTTGTTTACGTATTCGTTAAAGTCAAAATCAGTACCATACATATTTGAAACGATAGCGTTTATTTCTTTAACTAAAGTTTCATAATTTAAGCCAAGGTCGTTAATGAATTTAGGAATTTCACTAAGTTTAAGGTCTAAGACGTCTAACACGTAATCTACTAAACTTGCAAAAGAGCCACTGCCAAAATAAATATCAATAACTTCGCTTACTGGTTTTGTAGATAAGTTTTCGTTTAAAACGTAAAGTTTTTGATAGTCTAAAGTAGCAACGTACGTATCGTCTTCTTGTTTTTCTAAAGTAAATACAGCATCAAACAAGTCTTTTAAAATTTCATTTGCTTGTTGTGAGTTTTCTTCAAGCAACGTTTCTATAACAGGAATAACGGTATCAGTTAAAAGTGAAATAGCGTTAGACGCAACACCCGCACCCATATCTTGTAATATGAATTCTAAGTACGAATCAACCGTCAATTTAATATTGTATGCGCTATCTATAACGTCTTTGCCGTACGCTAATTTTAAGTAAACGTAGCCTTCGTAAATAACTGCCTTAAAATCGTAAACGGCGTTAGCGTTATACATAGGTCCGTTAAATATAACAACCTTACCCGTTGCAGCACCGCCAATTTGACCGTCTTCAATATATAATGAAAGTTCTATTATATCTAATTGTTGAACGTTGCCAATACCTGCAAACGCTTGGCTAAGGTAAGATTCTTTACTTAAATAATCAAACGATAAGTTTTCAACCTTAACGGCAAAACCGTTAATATTTTTCCAAGAGTTTATAAGGTTTACATAGTAAACTTCAACAAATTCCGTACCACAAGTAGTACATACGCCGTTTTCGTAATTATGTTTACCCGTTGCAGGAATAATTGAAACTTTTTCTTCGCCACAGTCACAATACTCAACTTTTTCGCCGTCTTCAACACAAGTTGGCTCTTTATTTATATCGGCATTTTTAAATTCGTGTTTACCTAAATCAGATTTTTCACCACAATTACACTCGTGCCAATGCTCGTATTCGTCTTTACTCCAAGACGTAGAGAAGTTATGGTCAGGAGTTCCAACTTCAACAATTTTTACGTCACTATACTCGTCGCCGTTAAAGGTTGCGGTTGCAACGTAAGTAGTTCTTATAAAATCAGAGCAAGTACCGCTTACAACAGTTTTAGAAATAGTTGCATTTACGATAGTTGTATGAGTTTCATCGTTATAACAAACAAAGGTTAAAGTTGCAGAACTATAATCCTTAGCCCAAATAAAGTCAGCCTTTTTATATGCGTGTCCTGTTGCAGCAACGTAATTGCTTGTATAACTATAAGTACAGTTATCGCAATCGTAATATGTATAACCGTCAGCCGTACAAGTAGGCTCAACTACCGTATGAGTATATATATGTGGATATTTAGCGTAAGTTATAACGTATGTTTCTAAACAGTTTCTACAAGTATATTTACTAAAGCCGTCAGCAATACAAGTAGCCGCTTGACAATCTTCTACGTACCAATCGTGACCGATAGAGTTTAATTGAGTTCTATAACTGTGGTCACAGTCTTTACAAGAGTAAATAATATAGCCGTTTTGAGTACAAGTTGCGTGAACTGTTTCGCTTTCATAATCGTGGCCGTCACCTACTATAATAGAATTTGCATCAACGTATTTGTCGTGACAACGTAAACATACGTAAAGGTCGTATTCGTCTTTTAAACAGTTGCCTTCAACGTGTTGAACTACGTATCCGTGACCGTAAAGTTGACATCTTTCATAAGGTGTTAATTTAGTGACAGTATAGATTGAGAAGTGGTTAGTTTGGAAGGTGACAAAACCGTTATTATACGTCGCTTCAATAGAAACGAGTTTGTGTGCTTCTGTACAACCCTCGCCCTTATCACAGTCTTTTACTTGACAAGTGTCGCTAATAAACCAAACGGCTATGCTGTCAACGTCTTCGTTTTTATCAAGTTTATAAGGTAAAGTGATAGTCACGAAATTATTTTCGCCAAAGTTAGAAATGTTTTCATTATTAGCGTCTTTAATGTTAAAGTCATATACCTTATTTTCACCAATTTGAGCAAGTTGGTCAGTTGTCACACCCATATTTAAAAGAGTATCTTCACTTACAACGCCTGCCGAAATGGTAATGTCTTTATTACCAATAGCGTCTGCTACGCCTTGACCAAGTTGAATATTTGCACTAGTGTTTTCGTCAACTTTAAGTTGAACGTCTGCATCTTTTAAGTTAGACGCGTTAGACGAAGCAGAGTTGCCACTAGATACTATTACCGTTTTAGTTGTACGACAAATAGAACAAGTGTCAGTTCTAACGCCGTCAATTACTTCGCCAATTGTCCAATCGTGTCCGCCCTTTTCGTCAATAGGAATAATTTCGGCTTTCTTACTTTCATCGCCACAAACGCTACATTTAAACGACTTTTCACCCGCATGTGTACAAGTTGCAAACGTAGAAATGCTTGCTACGTAGTCGTGGTGGTAAACAGTCTCGCCGTAAACTTCTTCGCCACAGCCTTGGCGTTGACAAACATATACTAATACGTATTCGCAATCGCTAATTTGTCTTTCAATTGCTTTTGCACCAGTAATATTGTGTCCTAAAACGTCACCGTCTTCTTCAACGTAATAGTCTCCACAATTACATACATAGGTATATGTAGCAACCGTAGTACAAGTTGCACTTCTTCTTAAACTTTCGTCTTCCACGTAACCGTGATTAGTCACGTTATCTTTATTACATATATCACATTTATGGTCTCTATCTGTTTCCGTATCAAAACACTCTTCTAATACAGCATTGCAACCGTAATCGCAAAGGTGGTCGCCGTCGCTAATAGTGTCTGCATGCTCGCCCATATCGTTCTTTCCGCACTCGTTATCACAAATATGGTCGTGATTTTCGTCAACGTGTTCAAGCGTTGTGCCTGACGTTGCTAAACACTCTTTACAAGTTGCAGGAGAGCCACAAGTAGCATCGCTATAATCGTGCTCGGTTATATCCGCATTACCACAAACGTCACATTCGTGGTCACCGTCATTATCAGTATCTAAACACTCTTCTAATATAGCATTACAACCGTAATCGCAAAGATGGTCGTCGTCGCTATCAGCGTCTGAGTGCTCGCCAAACGTTTTATCACAGCCATAGTCACAGGCGTGGTCTTTATTCTCGTCTTCACAAGTACCGAACGCTTTGCTACAACCGTAATCACAAACGTGGTCTAAGTCTTTATCTTCGCAGGCGCCTATTTTAGTATTACAACCATAGTCACAAATATGGTCTTTGTTGCCGTCAGCGTGCTCGCCAAACGCTTTATCACAACCATAGTCACAGGCGTGGTCTTTATTCTCGTCGGCGCAAGTGCCGTAAACCTTGTCGCAACCGTAGTCGCAGGCGTGGTTTAAGTCTTTATCTTCACAAGTTCCATACGCCTTATTACAGCCATAGTCACAAGCGTGGTTCTTATCTTCGTCGGCGCAAGTGCCGTAAACCTTGTCGCAACCGTAGTCGCAGGCGTGGTCTAAGTTTGTATCTTCGCAAGTACCATATGCTTTATTACAGCCATAGTCACAAGCATGGTCCTTATCTTCGTCGGCGCAAGTACCGAACGCCTTGTCGCAACCATAGTCGCAGGCGTGGTCTTTATTAGCGTCAACGCATTGACCAATAGGCGTAGAGCAACCGTAGTCGCAAATATGGTTTTTATCAGCGTCTTCGTGAGCGCCTATATCGTTTTTAGAACAACCGTAGTCGCATAAATGGTCTTTATTCTCGTCCTTATGCTCAAGCGGTGAACCGTTAACGAACGTGTCTTCGTCGCTAGTGCTAATTGCACCACAAGTACAAGACTTATAATATATAGCGCCACTGCTACAAGTAGCGTTTGACTTTAACGCTTCTGATTTTGCCGTTTCAACAGCAAATAAGTGCTCAACTGCCCCTTCAGTGATAGAACAGTTTTTACAAGTCTTAGGTGTAGGACAAATAGCCTCGTCCCAATCGTGACCTAATTCGTCTATTGAAGATTTTTCAGTTTCTTGACATTTGGTACACGTACGTTCTTGAGAACCCTTTTCAGTACAAGTTGCCTCAACTTTTACCGTCCACTCTCCCCATTCGTGGGTGCAGGCCGTAGAAAGACCTTGACAGGCGGTAATGCCTATTAAACAACAAGTTGCCATAAATGCAGAAAGTACGACTGCTAACAATTTACCTTTACTTTTCATTGTTGCGCCTCCATGTTATTTTTAGTTAAGGGGCTATGCCCCATATTTGGTTTAGAATTTTATAAAATTAATCCTAATTAATTACAAAATATATAATATAAATTATATTATATTCCTCTATTTTTAAAAAATCAACCCTTTTAAAAGATAAAAATTTATATACGCTTTAACTAAAAGCGCGAATATTTCCATTTTGTGCCGTTTTATCGCAAAAAAACAAAAAATAGGCCATCGCAAAAAAATTTGCGATAGCCATACTTTTTAATGTTTATTTATTAAGTTTTATAGTTTTACCTTAATTAAAGGCTTTAATTTTTTGTTGATTACGCTTTTTCAAAAGCGAGAACGGCGAGTTCGCGAATTTTCATAATTTCTAGCGTTTCGTTTGTATCAAAACAAGGCTTGCCTGATATATAGAACTTTAAAATTTCTTCAATAAGCCTATTAAAGAAGGGGCTTGCCACGCTCTCGTAAGCAGAAGTTTTGCCATCTTTATCAGTCGCCATAAAACCAAACGAGCCGAATGGGAAGTAAATCATGGTCGCACTACGCTCGTCAACATACTCAATTTTGCAAACAAGTTTGTCAAATTCTTTTTCACAAGTGACGGCTTTAGCACCAATACCTAAAGTGCGAACAATCATCTCAATTTGGTGAACGGCATACTCGGGAAAATTGCCGCCTCCGCTTGTTGTTATTATAGACTTAGAGCCTTCTTTACCATCAAGTTCGCTAGCAAACCTAAGTGCCGAAGAACTAAAAAACTTAGTGCCGTATTTTTTGGCTAAATCAAAAATTTCTTCACTCGTTTTTAAGTCGGGAGCAAAAGTTTTATCTATATAAGTATTTTTACCATACTTTAACGCAACCTTTGCATAGCCTAAGTGCTTTTCAGGATTAGACGGTGCTAATATTAAAATATAGTCGGACTTTTCACAAAGTTCTTCAATTGTAGTACATTTTTCCACGCCGAACTCTTGACACCACTTGTCAGTAGAAACCCCGTCTAACGGAGAAATTTCTTGTTCAGCCCAAACGTAAGAAATAACAAAATCTTCACCTAGTTTTTCATTTGCTTCTTTTATCCAAATAGGATAGTTGTTTGCGTGCCACTCGCTAATATAATAATCAATAAAACCTATCTTTTTCATATAACACCTACTTATAATTGTATTTCTTTTCTTAATTCAGCCGACTTATAAAGAGCGTCTAAAAGTTTCATACTCTCTAAAATATTATCTATATTAGCCTTGCCTTTTGTTCCCGTTTTAACGTTTTCAATAAACGCTTTATTTTCACATAAATATTGGTTTGGAATTTCGTGCTCTGAGCGTGTAGACTCTAAAGTCTTAGCGTCGGTATAAGTAAAATGCCCGCCGTAGTCAAGCCTTATGCCACCTTTGTCGCCCAAGAAATCTATAAACATTTCTAATTGGTCAATGTTTTGCGCCCACGCTCCGTTGAAGGAAATACTTGCCTTGTCAGTACGAATATAACCTGTAATGCAATCGTCAACGTCGTTTACTCCGTTTTCAATATCTTTAGTATCTTCAGCCCACATATTTTCGTATTTGTATTCCTTCATGTCTTTAGCCATTTCGTTATACGCATCGCAAGTAAGGTTTTTAAGTTTTGCACCACCTAAAATATATAAGATAAGGTCAAAGAAATGTATACCCCAGTCAATAAGTACGCCACCGCCAGAGTTTTTCTTGTTAGTAAATGCACCGCCAAGACCTGGTATTGAACGGAAAGCACGGAAAGAACAGTATACGTGATAGATATTGCCAAGTTTACCTTCTTTGTTCATTTGCTCAATAATTTCTACCGAACGATTATAACGGTTGCAAACGCCAATGTTTAAAATTTTACCGTATTTATCGGCTTGATTTTTCATTTCTACCGTTTTAGCATAGTCTATGGCAACAGGTTTTTCACAAAATACATGCTTACCTTTAGCAAGCGCTTCCATTGTGATTGTATAGTGCATATCGTTAGGAGTAAGCACCCATACTGCATCTACTTCGCTATCGTTGAGGGCGATAGCATAGTCGGTTATAGCGTTTTCAATAAAAGAGTATTTTTCTTTCATATTAAGTGCTTTTTCTTCAATAATATCACACGCATATTTTACACGCACGTTGTCCATTTCTTTAAATGCAGGAAAATGCGCATTGTCTGCAATTCTTCCACAACCTATAACGGCAATAACTGTTTTTTCCATAATTTATCTCCTTATTATATAAATTTTTCTAAGAATTTTACTGCTTTTGCTATATCTTCACTAGGGTTTTCGCCCGTTTCTCTTTCAATAGTTAAAAACCCGTCGTACCCTATTTCTTTTAACGCTTTTATATAGTTTACCCAATCAACGTCACCTTCGCCGATAGGTAATTCCTTAAACCCACTACAAGCGTTAAGAGCGTCTATCCCACCTATTGCAAAAGCGTGATATACGTCGGTTGGGACTTGGTTTTTGTCTAACATAACCCCGTCTTTTGCGTGAGTATGCACGATATAATCTTTAAGGACATATACGGCTTCAACAGCATCTTGCCCCGTCACCATAGTAAAGTTTGCAGGGTCTAAGTTTACACCTACGCCACCACTCGTGTCTTTTAAAAAGTTAAGCAGAGTGCTTGCCTTTTCAGGACCTGTTTCTATCGCTAGAGTGACGCCTTTTTCGTTAGCGTACTTGCCACACTCGGTAAGTGCTTTTAACATTACGCTATATCTAGGGTTTGATTTTTCGTCAGGGATAACGCCGATATGAGTTGTGACTACGCTTGAGCCAAACTCAACGGCTAAATCTATAATTTTTTTAGTTTTTTCTATTCTTTCAAAGTTGTCTTTTTCAATTTCAAAGCCAAAGCCACCCATATCACCGCAAAGTGCAGAAACTACTATTCCCTTTTCTTTTAATAAGTCCTTGTATTTTTGCTTTTCTTCACTAGATAAACTGGGTGAAAATTCACCCGTGGTAGCGTATATTTGAACGCCTTTAAGTCCTAAATTTGACGCTTTTATTATTCCGTCAAAATGGCTTATTTTAAAACAGTCGGTAATAACTCCTATTTTCATTTTCTCATACCGCCTTTATCATATAATTCCATAATAATTTTATGTGTTTTAAGGGCTTCATAAGCGCTAATTTCTAATTCTTCTAACCCTAAACAAGCATTGTAAAACTGCTCTATTTGCCTTACGTGTTGAAAACCTAAATAATCTTTTCCGCCTTCGTATTCTATGGCGTCCATTAAATGTGCTTCTTCAGTAGTTCCGTCGTTATACTCAATATAAGCGTCGTCATAACTAAAGGTCACTTTACCTTTTTCACAATATAGTTTTATTTCTATAGGTTCGTCATAACCGTAGTTGTTCATACACCAAAACCCGTATTTTACACCGTTTTTATAAGTGATAAGACCTTCGGCACTATCTTCTACTGCAACGATACCGTGCCCCCTGTTTGACATACTACAAGATATGCTTTCTACTTCGCTATCAATAAGCCAATTTACTAGGTCAATAGAGTGTATTGCTTGGTCAATAATAACGCCCCCGCCTTCTTTGTCCCAAGTGCCTTTCCAATCACTTTTTAAATAGTATTCGTCAGGTCTTGACCAAGTAAGCGTAGAGCGTGCCGATATAATTTTTCCAAGTTTGCCACTTTTAATTGCCCTTTTAACAAGTTGAGACGAGTTGTTGTATCTGCATTGTAGAATAACTCCGTAAAGTAAGCCCCTTTTACTTGCTAATTCTACTGCGTTTTTTGCGCTTTCATAATCTATATCAATAGGTTTTTCTGAAAGAACATTTATACCCCTTTCTAATGCGTAAACGGCAACTTTTGTATGCAAGTAGTGTGGTAATAATATATGTACGGCGTCTAATTTCTCGCCTTCTAACATTTCTTTATAATCGTAATAGGCTTTAGCGTTATACTTTTTTGAAACGCTATCGGCTAATTCTTTTTTAATATCACAACACGCAACTAACTCTGCTTTATCTAATGCCATAATTGACGTTAAGTGCATAACTGAAATTTTGCCACAGCCTATAATTCCAACCCTTAATTTATTCAACGTTGTATCCCCTTTTTTATAGTTAAATGATACCACCTAACAAATATTCAGTCAATGTTTACTTTTTATTTAAAATTTGTCATTTTTTTAGGTTTTAGGCTTTTTGGTACTAAATTAACAAAAAAATTTTATTTTTTATTGATTTTAGGTTTTTATCGTGATATACTTTAGGGGTATGATGAACAATTACTATCATAACGATACTAGTTATTTGTATAACCCTTTAAAACTTAAGGATATTAAACTAATTCAAATAGGTAAATTGTACTTAAAAGAAAAAGCCGACGTTCCTAATCACCTGCATTTAGAGTGGTTTGAACTTACCGTCGTGACG
The DNA here is from genome assembly GCA_045648085.1 of Christensenellaceae bacterium. Lineage (GTDB taxonomy): Bacteria > Bacillota > Clostridia > Christensenellales > Borkfalkiaceae > HGM11412. Next base: position 23,356 of record JAZRNF010000081.1, read on the forward strand.
GGTGGCGAAGGCTACGTTTTTACTAACGACGTAGGCACTTTTGTCAAGACGGGTGATATCTATTTGTCTTTCCCTGAAGACGTGCATAAAATAGTTTCTTCAGAAAACAATCCGCTTAAGTTTGACTATTTGTCTTTTATAACTGATAACGAACAGTATAAAAACAGTTTAAACGAACTTGTAGCAATTCTTCACGACCCGAATAGTAGAGTTTTTAAAGACGAATATATAGAAACCTTATTAGAAATGGGAATTAACGAAATAACGACTAAAAAGGAAAGTTATTTTGAAGATAGTTTATACGGTATTGTTAGCCAAATTATAATAAGAACGCTTAGAATTTTACAAAGCGCAAAACCAAAAGTTAGCGCAAACGTTTCTAGGGCGGAAATGATTTGCTATCAAGTTATGCACTATATAGACACGCATATATTTTCTATTAAACGGTTAGACGACGTTGCTAAAGCAATCAATTACAATTACAGTTATTTATCAACTTTGTTTAAAAACACTATGGGCAGTTCAATATTAGACCATTATAAACAAAGTAAATTAAAAAAAGCCGTTGCATTAATTAGTGAAGACAAACTAAGTGTTAGCGAAATAGCAACAAAGTTAAACTACTCGTCGGTATATGCTTTTAGTAAAGCATTTAAAAAATTAACTGGTCAGCCCCCAACAATATTTAGAAAAAACAATTAAAACGTATAAGGGTATCGTGGGCTTAATATAGGCTTTAAGCCTAACCTTTCTACTGATGATTATAAAGAGCGTTGGGAAAAATTTACGAAAACTTAAACAGTTATAAAAAGTAATTTAAAGCAATAAAAAAAGTCCTTTTTGAAAGGGCTTTTTTGTTTTAGATAAAAAGGGTTGACAAAATTTTAAAAATAGCATATAATAATATTGCTATTTAGGCGAGGAACGTTAACGTGACGTTCCACCCCGCACCCTGCTTAACCGCCGGTGCGGTTTTTTATTGCCTAAAATGCCGTTTCCACTTTTTAAATGAAGAACGCTTTTTACAACTCGTGAGGGCGTTTTTGTTGTTAGATAAAAAAAGGTTGACAAAATTTTAAAAATAACATACAATAATATTGCTAGTTAGGCAGGAACGTTAACGTGACGTTCCCACCCGCATCAACCGAAAGGGGGTGCGGTTTTTTATTGCCTAAAATGCCGTTTCCACTTTTTAGTGGTTGTTTTAAAAATATCACCTACAATTACATACACGCTGAGGCGTGATGATATACCATTGCTTTCGCAATGGATAAACAAAAAAGGAACTTTTTTCTTATAAATGGTCAGTCGGCGTAATTTTGAGTTTGTAAACTATAAACATAAAAGGCGAGAAATTTCTCGCCTTTTAA
>JAZRNF010000082.1:0-8311 GCA_045648085.1 Christensenellaceae bacterium
GCAAAAAGTTTAAACTCTTTTAACTCTTTAAACGAAACGTCGTCAATGCTAGAAAATAGGAAAATATCTTCATACAGTTTAGCAGTTGCCGAGCAAAATGCCGATAATAAAGAGATAGTGACCGCTCCAACTTGCGGTGCATCGGGCGTTCTTCCAGGTGTTTTATACTATCTTTACAAAGATTGCAACGCTCCTTTAGACAAAATTATTCGCGGTCTTGCGACTGCGGGAATAATAGGCAACTTAGTTAAGACAAATGCGTCTATTAGCGGTGCAGAGTGCGGTTGTCAAGCCGAAATTGGAACGGCGTGCGCTATGACTGCAGGCGCTATGGCAGAAGTTTACGACCTTTCTATTAACCAAATTGAGTGCGCTAGTGAAATTGCCTTAGAACATAATTTGGGCTTAACTTGCGACCCTGTTTGTGGGCTTGTACAAATACCTTGTATTGAGCGTAATGCGATGGCATCAATTAAGGCAGTAAGCGCATTTAACTTGGCAAAATACTTAACTGAGCATAGAAAAATTTCTTTTGACGATATTGTTAAGGTAATGTATGAAACTGGTAAAGATTTAAAGCATAACTACCGTGAAACTTCAACAGGGGGTCTAGCAAAATACTATAAATGATGAAAACTTATTTGTTTGACTTTGACGGTACGCTTGTCGACTCTATGCCTGCTTTTATTAAAGGCGTTACAAAGGTGTTAGATGACAACAACTGTAAATATAATGAAGATTTAATAAAGATAATAACTCCATTAGGTTTAATAGGCACTGCTAAATATTTTTTAAAAACTTTTAACCTAAATATGACCTTAGAAGAACTTGCTTTGAATTTTAAAGAAAATATGCTTAATGAATATTTTTATAATATTCCTGCAAAAAGTGGGGTTATAGCCGTATTAAAGCAATTAAAAGAAAGTGGTGCAAGTTTAAATATTTTGACAGCAAGCACACATATTAGCCTTGATGCCTGTTTAAAACGATTAGGCATTTTTGACTTGTTTGACAATGTATGGTCTTGCGATGATTTTTTAACAACAAAAGTTGACCCTGAAATTTATAAAAAGGTTGCTAAAAAACTTGGCGTTAATATTAATGATGTTCTATTTTTAGATGATAATATAAATGCAAATTTAACTGCTAAAAGTGCAGGTATGAAAGTTTGTGGGGTTTATGATAAATCATCTGCTGATTACGAGCGAGAAATGAAATTTAATTGCGACTACTATATTTATAATTTTAATGAGTTGTTAGAAATTAAATAATAATTAAAATAAAAAAGACTAACTGAAAATTGTTAGTCTTTTATTTTATTTTTTAATTGCTTTTAGTGTGTTCGTTATACGCTTTATATACTTTTTTGTTTAAGTTAATTAGCGTTTCCTTATCAATTTTTAACACTCTATCAAAGGTGAATAAGCCGTTAATTTCTTCTTCAACGTCAGTAAGTTGAGTGTACACGGTTGCTCCTAAATTTTCGCTAGAAATTAGCGGAATTACTTCGTTTAAATATAAGTTTTCATAGGCTTTGGTAAACTTATCAAGGTCTTTATATATTTTATATCCAAACTTTTTCTCAGTAAAAGTATGGTTTTTTAAAGGGTAAGAATAACCGCCGAACTCAGTGAGTGCTAAAACTCTTTTGCCGTCGTTTTTAGGTTTTGCTTTTCTAAAGTAGATATGCCTACTTCTAACGTCGCCACCGCCCATATCTTGCCAACCGCTTGCGCTATCGTAAAGCCTTGACGAGTCAAGCCCCTTTAAATAATTCGTTATTTTAACAGAGTCAAATTGCCCCCAACACTCGTTAAAAGGTGTGTAAACGGCTAAACTAACCACGTTAAATAATTGCTCTACAGTTTCTTCGCTTTCCGTTAAATATTGGTCTCTTGACTCCTTTAAATCTCTACCCATAGACTTATAATCAGTGTCGTCAAGTTTAAGGTTTAAAAAAGGGCATAGCGCTATTCTAAGTGGTTTATATTTTTCTCCACCGTTGACCATATCTTGCCAAACGGTCACGCCTAAAATGTCACAGTAATAATACCAAAGCATAGGCTCTATTTTAATGTGTTTTCTAAGCATATTAAAACCTAAGGTTTTAACGTTTAAAATTTCGTCGTAAAATTTTTTATTAGATTTAGGTGTATAACTGCCATCAAAATAACCTTGGTCAAGTAAACCGTTATAGAAAAACGGCTTATTGTTAAGGGTGAAATGCCATACTCCGTCAATTTTGGTTTTAGAGAATTTTCTAAGCCCAAAATAACTAGAAACAACGTCTTTATTACACTTTAAAGTTATAGGGTAAAGTTCAGGATTGTCAGGAGTCCACTCCTTAATATTTTTTAGTTTAATACTTGTTTCAATGCCGTCTTTTACTGTTTTAGAAATAATATTACCATCGTCGCAAGTAATTTCAACAATGGTATCAATTCCGCTTGAAGTTTCAACTAAAACGGTAAGTTCTTTTTCGTCGTAATTAGGCTCTAACTTAAATTTAGTAATATAGTCGTTAGGTACGCTTTCAAGCCAAATAGACTGCCAAATACCACTAGTTGCAGTATACCAAATTCCGTGCGGTCTATACGATTGTTTACCCCTGCCGTAGATAGGGCTTTCGGCATCGTCTTGACAAACGATAATAATTTCGTTATCGCCGTCTTCAACAAAACTTGTTATATCAAGAGTAAAAGCAGTGTATCCGCCTTTATGCGAGCCAACTTCTTCGCCGTTTATATAAACGGTGCATACTTGGTCAATAGCGCCTGCATTTAATAAAACTTTACCTTTATTAAAATCGTCTTCAATGGTAAAATAACGCCTATAAATTAAATAGTCGTCACTGTTAACTTGCTTATTTACCTTAGAAAGTTTAGTTTCAGGCGAATAAGGTACTAAAATTTTACCTTTAAACTGTTTAGGTTTAGAAGGGGTTTTAGTAATAGCATAGTCCCACTCTCCGTTTAAAGATAAATAACTTTCTCTTTTAAACTGTGGGCGTGGGTATTCTTCTAACGGGATATACGAATTTTCAATAAAATTAGGTTTAAATATCATAATACAATTAGTTTATCACATTTATTTGTTTTTTACAAATATTTTTTAGTTCAACGTGCTTTTAAAGTTTATTTTAATTTAATAATTAAATGTCTATACTAAATTGTTGCAAATTTAATTTTTATGGTATAATAAAACAAAGGAGAAATTGTTATGTTTAAAATTTTAATTGTAGACGACGATAAGAATACACGTTTTTTTATTAAAGAAGCGTTAGAACTTGAAGGCTACGAAGTTTTTACCGCTAACGACGGCGAACAGGCGTTAGAAGTTTACGATAAAGAGTATATAGACCTAGTGATTGTTGATATTATGATGCCTAATATGGACGGATATGAACTTACTCGCGAACTAAGGTCTACGAATAAAGATTTATTGATTTTAATGATTTCGGCAAAACAACTTCCGGAAGATAGAAAAAAAGGTTTTAAAGAAGGTATAGACGACTATATGTCTAAGCCACTTGATACTGAAGAATTATTGCTAAGAATAAAGCGATTATTTTATAGAAACAATCTAGCGACTGAAAAAGTTATTAAAATAGGCGAAGTTGTAATTGATTATAACGGATTGACAGTCACAGGGCATGGTCAAACGATAGAACTTCCGCAAAAAGAGTTCTTGCTTTTATATAAATTACTTTCGTCACCCAACAAAGTGTTTACAAAAATACAACTAATGGACGAAATTTGGGGTTTTGATTGTGAAACGGGTTGGGAAACGTTGACAGTTCATATTGCTAGATTAAGAAAAAGATTTGAAGAGTTTAGCGAATTTAATATTGAAACGGTTAGGGGCTTAGGATATAAGGCGGTAAGAAACGTATGAGAAAAATTTTTGAGCACAAAGACGTGTATAGAAAATTAAGAAGAAAACATATTATTGAAGTTGCCATAATTATTACGGTAACACCTTTACTTTACTATTTTGTAAATTACCTTTTATTTAGGTTTAACGTAGTAAAAGTTTTTAAGTTTAAAGGTTTTGGGTTGTTAAACACCTTAACCTTTATAATTTCTAGTGTAATTTTAGGCTCTATTTTAGCAATGGTGACGGGCAAGGCTTATTTAAAACCCATAAACAACCTTATAAGAGGTATGGAAGAGTTGTCTAAGGGTAATTTTGACACTCAAATAGAAGAAGACGAAACTTACTTTAATAGCGTGATAGCGAGTTTTAACGCTCTTTCAAAAGAACTTAAAAGCGTTGAAATTTTGCGTACCGACTTTATCAACAACTTTTCGCACGAGTTAAAAACTCCAATAGTATCTATGCTAGGTCTTGTCGGCATTATGAAGACAAAAGAAATTTCGGACGCTAAAAAAATATATTATCTAGGCGTTATTGAAGAAGAGTTAAATAGGCTATCGTTTATCACGACTAACATACTTAACATGTCAAAAATAGAAAATCAAAACGTTTTAATTGACAAAACTATATTTAACTTATCAGAGCAACTTCGCCGCTGCGTTTTAATTTTTGAAAAAGCGTGGACAGAGAAAAACTTAGAACTTGAAATAAATATTGAAGAGTATGAAATTAACGGAAACGAAGAACTTTTAAAGCAGGTATGGGTAAATTTACTTGATAATGCAATAAAATTTAATCAAAATGGTGGAAAACTTACTTTAAACGTCTATAATAGAGACGGTAATCTCTACGTCACTATAAAAAATACGGGGGCTACTATACCACAAGAAAATATAGACAAAATTTTTAATAAATTCTACCAAGTTGATCAAACTTATTCTAAACAGGGTAACGGCATAGGATTGTCAATTGTTAAAAAAATTGTAGAATTACACCAAGGAAGTGTCAATGTGGAAAGTAAAAACGGCGAAACGTCGTTTATCGTTTGTTTACCACAATAAAATTTTAAAATGGTTTTTAAAGAATATTTTGTAAAACAAAGTTTTTAAAAAACTATGTATTGACAATTGTTTTATTATGTTTTAAAATAAATAAAAAGGAGTTTTATTATGGGATTTTTAAAAGGCAAAACAGCAATTATAACAGGCGCAGGTTATGCTAAACTTAGCGACGGCCGTTGTGGCTCTATCGGTTATGGTATAGCAACTGCTTATGCAAAAGAAGGTGCAAACCTTGTAATAACAGGAAGAAACGTTAAAAAATTAGAAGACGCTAAACAAGAACTTGAAAGTTTATACGGCATAAAAGTATTAGCAATTCCTGCAGACGTAAATGCAGGGGCTGACAACAAAACTGTTGTTGAAAACGTAGTTAAACAAGCATACGATACTTTTGGTAGAATTGACGTGTTGATTAACAACGCTCAAGCATCGGCATCAGGCGTTAGTATAGCCGACCATACTACCGAGCAATTTGACTTAGCAATGTATAGCGGATTATATGCAACTTTTTACTATATGCAAGCGTGCTATCCATACTTAAAAGAAACTCAAGGCTCAGTTATTAACTTTGCTAGTGGTGCAGGTTTATTTGGTAATTACGGTCAATGCGCATACGCCGCTGCAAAAGAAGGTATTCGTGGTTTATCTAGGGTTGCCGCAACTGAGTGGGGTAAAGACAATATTAACGTAAACGTAGTTTGCCCACTTGCTTGGACTAGCCAACTAGAAAATTTTGAAAAGGCATATCCTGAAGCCTTTAAGGCAAACGTTAAAATGCCTCCTGTTGGACACTATGGTGATACTGAACTTGAAATTGGTAGACCTTGCGTACAACTTGCTAGCCCTGACTTTAAATATATGTCTGGCGAGACTATTACTTTAGAAGGTGGTATGGGTTTAAGACCATAATAAAAGTTATTACTTATAAAAATATCGGCGTAGCGATTTTAGTCGCTACGCCGTTTTAATATGATTTTAATTTTTTAAATCCCAATCTATAGGAGATATGCCACTTTTAACTAAAAATTCGTTAGTTTTAGAAAACGGTTTAGACCCCCAAAAGCCGTTATGCGCAGATAGTGGCGAAGGGTGTGCGCTTTCAACGATAAAATGCTTGCTAGTATCAATAAGTGATTTTTTAGACCTAGCGTTTGCTCCCCATAATATAAAAACAACAGGGCTTTCCTTTTTAGAAATTAAAGAGATAACTTCGTTGGTAAACCAAGTCCAACCGCAGTCTTTATGCGAGTTTGCTTGACCTTCGCGCACGGTTAGGGTGGTGTTTAAAAGAAGTACCCCACGTTCAGCCCACTTAGTTAAATCGCCACTTTTCGGCGGTGTAATATTAAGGTCGCTATAAAGTTCTTTAAAAATGTTTTTAAGCGATGGTGGAAATTTTACCCCGTCAGGCACGGAAAAACTAATGCCTTGTGCTTGACCTACTTCGTGATATGGGTCTTGACCTAAAATAACTGCTTTAATTTTGGAATAGTCAGTTTTAAAAAAACACTTATAAATGTCGTTCATATTTGGGTAAACAACGTGGTTTTTATACTCACTTATTAAAAACGTGCGAATTTTTTTATATTTGTCGTCATTGAATAATGGGGCTAAAAGTTCGTCCCACTCATTTAAAAATTTAACCATATTTATACTTTAACATAATAATTAAAAAATAGCAATAATTTTTTTTGTTAAGAATTATAGTTAAATATATATTATATATTTAGTAAAACCGCCTTTCTATATATATTATATAAAGATAAGAAAAATTTAAAAAAACAGTTTACATTTTCAAAAAGTTGGTTTACAATAATTAATATCTTATAAAAGGTTAGGTGTAAAATTAGTATGCTAGCGAAAACTAAAAGTTATGCTTTATACGGACTTACAGGCTTTATGGTAGACGTTGAGGTTGACGTTTCGTCGGGCTTACCGGGGTTTGATATTGTCGGCTTACCAGATACTGCTGTTAAAGAGTCTAAAGAGAGAGTTCGCTCTGCTATAAAAAACAGCGGTATGCGTTATCCTAATGCAAAAATTACCGTTAACTTAGCACCTGCCGACTTGAAAAAACAAGGTGCATATCTTGACCTTGCTATTGCTATAGGTATATTAAAAGCAGGTCAATCTGGGCTTAAAGATAACGTTGACGAATACGCATTTATCGGCGAACTTTCTTTAGACGGCAAAATCCGTTCGGTGACGGGTTTGCTTCCAATGTTAATATCCGCTAAAAACTACGGCTCAAAAAAAATTATAATTCCAACAGAAAACGTAAAGGAAGCAAGTTTTATAGACGGTATAGAAATTTACGGAATGAACTCTTTAAAAGAAGTCTTTTCATTTTTAATGGGATTTGAAAGTCGTGACTATGTTAAGCATACCGAATACGTGACGTATAAAGACCAAACTAATTATAACGACGACTTGTGCTACGTAAAAGGTCAAGCCTTTGCTAAAAGGGCACTTGAAGTTGCAGTTGCAGGCGGGCATAACATATTGCTTATGGGTCCACCTGGCGCAGGTAAAACTATGCTTGCTAAGTGTATTCCAACCATTATGCCTGATATGAGTTTTGACGAAGCATTAGAAACTACCAAAATTCACAGCGTGACGGGTAAACTAAGTAGTGAAGAAGGCGTTGTCACAAAAAGGCCGTATATGTCGCCACACCATACCGCTTCGGCAAACTCTATGGTGGGCGGTGGTCCAAACGCTATGCCAGGTATTATAAGTTTAGCGCATAACGGCGTACTTTATCTAGACGAAATGCCAGAGTATCCACGCTCTATTTTAGAGTCCCTTCGTCAACCGTTAGAAGATAGGGTTATAACCGTTGCAAGAACTAAACTTTCAGTTGAATATCCTGCAAGTTTTATGCTTTGTGGTAGTATGAATCCTTGTCCTTGTGGAAATTATGGAGTAAAGGGTAAAGTTTGCCAATGCACGTCGTCTAGCATAAGAAAATATAGGGCTAAAATATCGGGTCCATTACTTGATAGAATAGATATTCAAGTTAACGTTGATAGTGTTGAGTATCAAGACCTTATTGACGATAGAAAAGAAGAAAGTAGTAGCGAAGTTAAAAAAAGAGTTGACTTTGTTAGAAAAGTCCAACGTGAAAGATTTAAAAACGAAGATATTAAAACCAATAGCGAAATGAAAGAAAAACACCTTAAAGTGTACTGTAAACTTTCTAGCGAGTGTGAACGAGTTTTAAAAACGTCGTTTGAAAGGCTTGACTTGTCTGCAAGGGCAAGAAGTAGAATAATAAAAGTGGCAAGAACTATTGCCGACCTTGATATGAGCGAAAATATTGAAGTTAAGCACCTTTTAGAAGCAGTTGGTTATAGGGGTAATTATATTTAATG
>JAZRNF010000083.1:0-12808 GCA_045648085.1 Christensenellaceae bacterium
CCGCTCGCCTACGCCAAAAGATTTTTAAAGACAACTTACTTCGCTTTTTAGGTATAACAAACAATAAAGTTAACCGCTTTGTACCATTACCAGACTCGCAAGAAATGTGGACACCTGAAATGGAAAAATAAAACGAAAGGATAGCAGTACTGCTATCCTTTTTTTATTTTAATTATGGCAACTCAATTTCGTATAAATCTTTAGGTGGAATACTCTTACTTGACGTATCTACAACCTTTTTAACTTCGCTTGTCGCCTTAGCAATAGACACGTTTGTTCCCGCACCTGCAACACAACCGCCTGGACAACCCATACCTTCTATAAGACAACCGTTTTTCTTACCCGCTTTTGCAAGTAATAACATTTTTTTACACTCGTCAAGACCTTCGGCGTGTTCAATCTTAACTTCTACACCTGGATAATATTCTTTTACGCATTTTTCAATCGCTTCGGCAACACCGCCCGCAATAGCATAACCGCGACCTGCACCTGTTGCTTGATGTAATGGTTCTTGACCTTCATACTTTTTAAAGTTAATTTCTTTCGCTTCAAAAATACCAGATAATTCTTCAAAAGTAATAACAAAGTCAACGTCACTTCTAACGCTCATTCTTGATGCTTCAAGTTTTTTAGCGGCGCAAGGACCGATAAACACTACCCTAGCATTAGGGGTTTTTTGTTTGATTTTTCTTGCCGTTGCAACCATTGGCGTTAACGCTTGAGAAACTTCGCCAATTAATGTTGGGAATTGCTTTTTAGCAAGCATAGCCCAAGACGGACAACAAGACGTTAATAAGAAAGGTAATTTGCCTGAAACTACGTTCTCAACGTAGGCGTGTGCTTCAGTTGAACAAGCAACGTCTGCACCGCTAGCAACTTCGTGAACCTCTTTAAAACCGATATCTAAAAGCGCACCTTTTATCATTGCGATAGAAACACCTTCTCCAAACTGACCAACTATTGCAGGAGCAAGTTCAGCAACCATATAATCGCCTTTTTTAATCGCTTGTATCATTTGAAAGATTTGTGACTTATCGGCAATTGCCGCAAACGGACAACTTACCATACATTGACCACAACCAAGGCATTTATCGTTATCAATTTTAGCCCTACCTAACTCATCGGTGGTAATAGCATTTATTCCACAAGCCGAAGAACAAGGCCTAACCTTATGGGCAATAGCATCGTATGGGCAAGCCTTTTTACACTTACCACAATGAATACATTTGCTTTGGTCTATTTCAGTTTTACCATTTTCGCAAGTGATAGCGTTTTTAGGACAAGCGACAACACACGCTTTTGCAACACAGTTTCTGCATTGGTTAGAAACTTCGTAAACGTTATCTTTACACTTGTCACACGCTGACGGAATAACTTGCATTAAAGGCGGTTCGTAATACTTGTCGGAAATATTACTTTGATTAACGCCTTCAGTAATATGTACCGGTTTATCCGACGGACGTAAACTCATACCCATAGCAAGTCTCACGCGCTCAGACGCAATAGCCCTTTCACGATATATACTTTCAAAAAATCTAGGCACTTCCGTAGGAGTTATTTTGTACGGAATTGCTTCTATTTTATCATTTACGTTTTCAGTCACGCTTTCAAAAGCAACCTTAGCAACTTCTTTAAACACTTCACGCCTTAATAGTTTGACAGACGTAGGAAGTTCTCTTAATTGTCCAGCCATAAAAAATTCCTTTGTATTTTTTTATATTTTACCAAAAATATTTAAAAAAATCAATTAAACTAATTGAGCATTTATTAAATCTTCTCTTTCCTTTGCCAATTTGCCGTATTTTCTATCTTTTATATCTTTATTGACTATATAGTCAAGCAACACTTCACCATTTTTAATAAGAATAATTCTATTTGAAAGCATAAGCGCTTCGTCAATATCGTGAGTGACAAAAACAATAGTTTTGCCAATAAATTTTTTGCAAATATACTCTATTATATTTATTTTTAACTTTACATCTAACGAAACGAAAGGCTCGTCTAAAAGTAAAATATCAAAATCTAGTAGTAATGCCCTTGCTAAATTTACCCTTTGCTTTTCCCCGCCTGATAATTTATTTGGATAACTTTTAGCGCAACTATCTAAACCCAAATTTTGTAAAACAGAGTTAATTTCAGTATCGCTATAACCTATTATTTTTAAATTTTCATAAACGGTTAAATGCTCAAAAAGTCTAGGCTCTTGATAAGAAACGGCAACTTTTTTATTTAGTTTTTGTTGAGTGCTAATTATATGGTTTATAATAGTTGTTTTACCAACGCCGGAATTCCCTAAAATGCAAGTAATTTCCCCATCGTTTAACTTTAAGTTAAAGTTAGAAAAAACAACTTTATCATTATATTTAGCGGTAAAATTTTCTATATTCATTTATACTCTTTCTCCATTTTATTAAAAATAAATTTACCAATAAACTCAACAAGTATACCTATTAAACAAATAATTAACGTAAGCGAAAATAACTCGGTTACGTTTTGATAGATTGATGCGTTAGAAATATCTCCGCCAATGCTTTTATACACGTTTGCCAAAATTTCAGCCGAAACTATAAGTTTTAACGAAAAGGAAAATAAAGCGGTCAACTCTTTTATAAATAAAGGTAAATAACCTTTTAAATACACTTTAAAAATTTGAGTTTTAAGTGGAACTTTATACAGTTTTAAAACTTCTTTTTGCTTAAAGTCTACCGAATTTAAATAATTTAGCGTTTGTGAATAAACGATTGGTAAAATAGACAAAACGCAAACTACGATAGGCGCAAGAGTTCTTATAACAAAAACTAAAATAATAAGCAGTACCGCAAGCACTGGAAGTGAGCGAATTATTGAAATTATTGGTAGCACTAAATTTTCAAACGCAGGCGAGAGCGAAGAAATTATAGCAAATAACACACCTAGCAAAAGCGCTATAAAAATTGACGCTATAACCCTTAAAACCGTAGTAGATAAATGAGCGTAAAACTCAGCGTTAAATAGATTTTTAAAACTTTCTTTTATAACTAAAATAGGAGACGGAATTAAATAGTTATTTGCTACGATTATATAAAATAAAAACCATAACAAAAACACTATTAAAACACCTATAATAGAGTAAACTATGCTATTTTTTAAACTAGTGTTTTTCATAATTCTCCTAAGTAATAAAAGTCACTAGAAAATTTTTGGACTGAACTTGGCTCAACGCTAATTAAAGCGTCTAAAAAACTTTCAATAGTTTCTTTATTGTCACTGCAACTTACAAAATTTATGTTAGAGCGTTCAATACTATTTTTCGTTAAGTTGTTTTTGTTAAATACAGGGGTCAAACCACTTTCAAGTTTAGAATTTATAAATGAGCATATTTCAGCGCTATCTCCATCATCAATCACAGAGTGAACTGTTTTAATATTACTTATAATTTTTTTAAGAGTATCTGAATTTTTATCTATAACGCTATTTTTAGCAACTATTATCGCTTGCGGAAAACCATTGTCGCTATAAAGTTCACCTAGCGAGCCTACTATTTTTAAACTTGTACTTTTCTCTAAAGCGTCGGCATTAGGCGAAGGAATTAAAAACAAGTCAATATCATTTCTTGACGCTTCAACTTTATTTATTGCCATTAAGTTTACTTTAGTTGGGTCTTTTTCGCTAACGTTTTCAATAATTTTATAGTCTAAACCACGGCTTTTAAGTATGCTTTTTAAAGTTAAACCTGGAACGTTATTTAATTGTAAAACGCCAATCGTTTCACCTTTTAAAAATAAAACGTTATTTTTATTTACAACAACTTCGCTTCTTGATAAAAAGTAAAAATTACCGTGCGTTATTGTGCCTAGCATTTTATAATCTTTACCGTCGCCAATTACTTTAGACGCCAAGTTGATTGGTAAAATACAAACGTCTGCTAATTTGTTTTTACCCGTCACACAACTGGCAATTTTGTCAGACGAAACGATATTTACGCTTACGTTTTCTATATCGCTTTTAATAACCGTTGTGAGTGCAAGCGCAGGTGCACCGTCAGGCGAATATATAGTTATTTCTTTATTTTTATCACAGCCGCTAAGGGATAAAACTGTTAGCGTTATTATAGTTAAGATTAGTAATATAAGTCTTCTCATATAATTATTAGAACTCCTAGTATTGTTATTTAATTAGTAATATAAACCCTTTCCCTTTTGATATTCCGAAGGATTTATACCTGTTAATTTTTTAAAAGTTTTTGAAAAATAATGAAGTGACGAAAAACCTAATTTCTCAGATATTTCAGTAAAATTCAATTTGCCTTCAATGATATATTCTTTTGCCTTTTCTATCTTAAGAGTAGTGAAATAATTTTTAACACCACCCTTTTCTTTAAAAATGCCTTTTAGTTTTGATACGCATATAAAATTAGCGTCGGCAATGTCTTCTAAAGACAACACTTTTTCTATATTGTTTATCAAATAATTTTTTACCTCTTTAAACTCGGAATCACGCCTTGAAGAAATTTTTGTTTTAGGCTTTGCATAGCACCTATGAAGGTCTAATAAGAAAAGTTCTAAACGTTTTTTGAAAATTTCTAAGTCGTAATTGCTAGCACCACTAACAATCTCCATACTTCCGCCAACTTTAACTTTAAATAGTTTAAGCCCCATTTCAACAAGACTGCAGTATTCGTTTTCTTGCCTTTCAGTAAGAGTTGTTCTAATACCGTAAATATCTGACAAAATTGGCGACGACGACTCAAAACTAACAATTAACGCTTCGCTATTAGACGTTCTTGCCGACTTATGAAAAGTACCTGGTGCAATTATTGATAAACTACCTTTATCAATAGTATGTTCCTTACCGTCAATAATCGCACAATGCCTACCTTTTGTTAAAAAATTTATTTCAGGAAACGGGTGCGATTCGCCTATACCTATATTAGTTTTACTATAATCAACTTTAAGGACTGTATAAATACCGTCAATATTTATTGAATTAGGCATTTGATTGGTAGAATATGCCATAATTTAACTCCTTTTAATATAATAACCCAAAAAGGCAAATTTTGTGTCGTTTTAGATAAATACAAGACGTAAATTGTATGCTAAAATGACACCATAAGGCAATTATAAACCTAATTTTTGCTTTAGTCAATAATTTAAAGAGGTAAATAATTATGAAATTTTTAAGATTAGGACTTGTGGGTTGTGGAAATATGATGGCTAGCCACGTTGAAGGCGTTAAATTTGTTGACAACGTTGATATTGTTGCAGTCTGCGATACAATTTATGATAGGGCTGAAGCCGTTTCTAAAGAACTTGGCGGAACTGCTAAAGTTTTTACCGACTATCGCGAAATGGTTGATGAAATAGATGCCGTTATGATAGCTCTTCCACACGACCAACACTATGAATGCGGTATGTTCTTTGCTTATAACAACAAACATATCCTTATGGAAAAACCACTTTGCAATACTGAAGAAGAGTGCGTAAGCCTTATTGAAGAATGTGAAAAAAGAAATTTAAAACTTATGTGCGCATATCCTGTTCCATTTTGGCCTGGTATGGTAAAACTTAAAGAACTTGTAGACTCTGGCAAATACGGTAAAATTATTCAAATGTCAGTTTGGACTGAACAACTTACTCAACCAACTATATTAACAAAGCCTTGGGCTTCTTCTGCTAGAATAGGCGGTGGTCAATTATTTAGCCACGGTTGTCACTATATTGACCTTATGCTCCGTTTCCTTGGAAATCCTATTGAAGGTGCACACGTTGGTACTAGAATTGGTACGCCTGGTCTTTTAAGAGAAGGTACTAGCGCACTTGTTATGAGATTTGAAAGCGGTGCTTTAGGCTATCACGGTGCAACTTGGGCTGCAAAAGGTACTAAAATGTGTTATGACTTCCAAGTTATGATGGAAGAAGGTTTACTTGAATACGACCATTCTTCCGGCGAACTTAGATTTTATAACGGTAGTGGCGAACACGTTCCTGACGGCGGTATGGAAAGCCAAAAATACAACGTTTTATGGACAAGAGATGGCGAACGCAGTAAATCTACTCAATACGAAATAAAACACTTTACTGACTGCGTGCTTAACGATAAAACTCCTATTACAAACGGTAAGGCTTCAATTCAAGGTCTTAGAGTTATTTGGGAACTTTACAACGCTGAAAAGAACCACACTCTTGCTAACTTAAGGGGTCTTGGTTTAGACAACTACGATAATTATAAAAAAGATTAATTTTTTAAAGTAAACTCAGTTTTGAATAACTGAGTTTATTTTTATTATACAATTAGTTGACACTTTGTTTACATAGGAAATAACATAGCAAAATTTTAATATTGGAATATAAGAACACAAGTTTTTTATAAAGGACTTGCTGAGTATAATATTTTTTGTTATAATTAAACTATAAAATAAAAACTATAATTTAAGGTGAATTATGTTTTGGATAATTGCAGCAATATTTTCGGCAGTATTTGCAGGTCTTACGTCAATACTAGCAAAGTGTGGTATTAAAAAAACTGACTCTGACTTAGCAACTGCTATGAGAACGATAGTCGTTTTAGTGTTTTCGTGGATAATGGTGTTTATAGTTGGCTCTTATAGCACTATAACTAAAATTAGCACTACGTCTCTAGTGTTTTTAATTTTATCAGGTCTTGCAACCGGCGCATCTTGGATATGCTATTTTAAAGCACTATCAATTGGCGATATAAACAAGGTTGTTCCAATAGACAAGTCTAGCACTATTTTAACAGTTTTACTTGCTATTATTTGTTTTGGCGAAACTTCTAATCTTGTTGTTAAACTAATTGCTACCTCTATACTTGCTCTTGGCATATTTTTAATGGTAGAGAAGAAAAAGACTGAGCAAAAAGATATAAACAAATCATATATGATATACGCTATTTTATCAGCGGTGTTTGCAGCACTTACGTCAATACTTGCAAAACTTGGTATTTCTGACGTTGAGTCAAACTTAGGCACGGCAATAAGGACAGGCGTTGTACTTATTATGGCTTGGCTAATAGTTTTTGCAAAAGGTAAACATAAACAAATAATTAACACACCTAAAAACGAACTTTTATTTATTTCGCTATCTGGTATTGCAACGGGTGCATCGTGGCTTTGCTATTATTACGCTATAAAAACAGGTATACTTTCAGTAGTTGTTCCAATAGACAAACTTAGCATTTTAGTGACAGTTGTATTTTCTTACTTTGTATTTAAAGAAAAACTTTCTAAAAAGTCGTTTATCGGCTTATGCTTAATGGTAGCAGGAACACTCTTAATGGCATTTTTTAAATAAATTAAAATAAAAATTAAAGGATAGCAATTGCTATCCTTTTTAAATTTATAAATTGTCAAATTATTTTCACGTTTCAATAGATTATTTAATTACAGGCGAAGAATTTAAAAAAAAATAATGTTAAAAATGGTCAAACACAATCGTGTTTGACCATTTTAACTATTTCTTTAAACCAAGTTTCTCAGCAGAAATTTCTCTCATTTTGTATTTTAAGATTTTACCTGCGGCGTTCATTGGGAATTCTTCTACAAACATAAAATATTTTGGAACTTTATGTCTTGCAATAGACGCATTACCAAACTCACGCATTTCAGTTTCGCTAGAAGTTTCGCCTTTGTGTAAAATTATCCAAGCACAACACTCTTCGCCGTATCTTTCGTCAGGAACGCCTACTACTTGAATATCTTTAACTTTAGGGTTAGTCAAGTAGAATTCTTCAATCTCACGTGGATACAAATTTTCGCCACCACGGATAATCATATCTTTAAGTCTACCCGTCACTTTATAATAACCGTCAGGAGTTCTTAAACAAATATCGCCTGAGTGTAGCCAACCGTCTTTATCTATTGCTTGAGCAGTTGCTTCAGGCATTTTGTAGTAGCCTTTCATTATGTTAAAGCCACGTGCAACAAACTCACCACTTTGACCGTCAGGGAGTTCTAAACCAGTCTCTGGGTCAATTATTTTACACTCAACACCTGGGAAAGCACTACCTACCGTTTCTACTCTATGGTCTAAGTCTTCACTAACTTCGCCCATTGTACAACCTGGAGAGGCTTCAGTTTGACCGTAAACGGAAATAATTTCACGCATGTTCATTTCAACAGAAGCGCGGCGCATTAAGTCGGCAGGACAATTTGCACCCGCCATAATACCCGTTCTCATATACGAAAAATCAGTCTTAGCAAAGTCAGGGTGAGCAAACATAGCAATAAACATTGTTGGAACACCGTTAAAGCAAGTAATACGCTCGTCGTTAACGCACGCAAGTGAAGACTTTGGTGAGAAATACGGAATAGGACAAAGAGTACCGCCGTGAGTCATCATTGACGTCATTGAAAGTACCATGCCAAAACAATGGAACATTGGAACTTGAATCATCATACGGTCGGCAGTAGATAAGTCCATTCTATCGCCTATCGTTTTACCGTTGTTTACTATATTGCGGTGAGTAAGCATTACGCCTTTAGGGAAACCCGTTGTACCCGACGTATATTGCATATTACAAACGTCGTCAGGTTTCACAAGCGATGCACGTCTTTTAACTTCTTCACGTGGGATAAGGGTTGAACGTGAAAGCATTTGCTCCCAAGTTAAGCAGCCGTCCATTGAGAAACCTACCGTCACTACGTTTCTTAAGAAAGGCAATTTTTTAGAATATAAAGGCTTGCCTGGCTCAATAGTTTTTAGTTCTGGGCAAAGTTCTTCAATAATTTCTTTATAGTTAATATCTTTAGAATATTCAATCATAACTAAGGT
Organism: Christensenellaceae bacterium; assembly: GCA_045648085.1. Taxonomy (GTDB): domain Bacteria; phylum Bacillota; class Clostridia; order Christensenellales; family Borkfalkiaceae; genus HGM11412. The sequence goes on from JAZRNF010000083.1 coordinate 8,769, forward strand.
ATGAGTGTCTGATTGTTTTAACAAATACTCTATTTCGTGAATTTTGTAAGCGGTGTTTACAGTCACTAATACTGCACCGATTTTTGTCGTTGCCCAAAAAGTTATAAACCACTCTGGAACGTTAGTCGCCCAAACGGCAACGTGGTCGCCCGCTTTTACGCCTAAAGATATAAGGGCGGCGGCACACTCGTCAACGTCACGACGGAATTGTTCATAAGTTCTAGTATAGTCAAGCGTTGGATATTTAAAAGCGTATTGGTCGGGATAATTTTCAACCATAGTATCAAGCACGTCAGAGAAAGTAGCGTCAATAACTTCGTACTTTTTCCAAACGAAAGTGCCCGTTTTATCCCTATTGTAATATTCTTTTGTTAAAGATTGTTTTTTTCTATTAATAGAAGATATATAGTTTGCAAAATGAGTTAAAACTATATCGGCATCGGTAATTTCTTCGTTCCAAGCAACGCATACAAAACCTTCGTAGTTAAGTGATGCCAAAGCGTTTATTAACTTTTCAACGTCTAAATCGCCTTCGCCAATAAGCACGCTTTTCCCATCTTTTTGGTCGCCAAGACGTACGTATTTAATATAAGCACCTAAGGTTTTAATAGTGGTTTCGGCTGATTCTTTGTTTTTAAAATAAGTTTCTCTAACGTTCCAAGAAACGCCTATTGCCGCTGAAGAAAAATAGTTTATAATTTTAATTACCTTTTCGGTATTTGATAAAACGCCTACCGTTTCAAATAAAATATTAACGTCTAACTTCTCTGCCTTTTTAACTGAAGAAGAAAGTTTTGCACCTAAAATATCAAAGCAAACGTCGTTATCTAAAGCGACTATAACGTTTTGTATACCTGCTAAGGCTGCTAAGTCAACGTATTTTTCAATCATTTCTACCGCACAAGCGTCGTTATCAATAGAAACAGGCATACGAAGTGCAGGTACTGAAAGGTTTCTATTTACAAGTTTTCGTTTAGAGTCTACAAACGCTTCACGCCTTAATATACTATCGTAATGATTTGCCCTTTCTTTTATAGCGTCGTATATCTCAAACCCTTCAAACCCATAGTCGTAAGCGTAGCGGCAAACGTCTAAAAAAGTTGCACGGCTTACGTTTTTGGTTGAAAATGCTATTTTCATATTATTTCTCCTCAAATACTATTTTGTTGAGTGCATTTATATATGCCCTTATACTTGCGCCGATAATATCGGTTGAAGTACCGTTTCCTGAATAAAGTTTACCGTTGTTGCGGAGTTTTACAAGTGCTGAGCCTAATGCTTCTTTACCTTCTGTCACCGCTTGAATTTGGAAATCTTCAAGTTCATAGTGATGCCCAATACATTGTTCAATAGCCCTAAATGCTGAATCAATAGGACCGTCGCCCGCACTTACGCCACTTATAATTTCGCCGTTTAATTTAAGCGTCACTTGTGACATTGACGTTGAAACGTTGCTACTTGTCGTAGTATATGTTTCAAAATGGTAAGTAGACGGTGCTTGCATAGCATTACTTGCAATAAGCGCTTCAAATTCTTTTGTTCCAATAGCACCCCTTCTTTCACACACTTTAAGTAATGCTTTGTAAACTTTATTACAATCGTCTTCAGTAAGGTCGTAGCCTAATGAAACGGCAGATTTTAAAACGTCAGAAATTGAAGAAGAATCGTCAAGTAAAATTTTAACGTTGTCGTTAACGCCCGACTCATCTTCATAATTTTTATGGTTAATTTTTTGAGTTAACTCGTCAATACTTGCGTGAATTTTAGTGTTTTTAAGTTGGATTTCAGCATTAACGCTAGCGCCAAGTACACTCATTGCATCTGAAATTTCACCTGCTAAAAGACCACCCTTTCCAATCATAGAGCATTTTAAACCGTCAACACCCTTAGATATGCAAGAGATAGCCGACGCTACCGCCATGTTTATACGGTTAGAAACTTCTACGTAAACAGGAACAGAAACTGAGTTTTTAACTCTTTCAACTAAAGATGCAATATCTTCAGGTGAAGAAATACCCGCAGTATCACAAATAGTAATTAAAGTTGCACCCATTTCAACTGCTTTACGCGTTGCGCTAAGTAAAAACTCTACGTCTGCCCTAGTTGCATCAAGGGCTGAAAACTCAACGTCTTGACAATAGGTCTTTGCAGTTGAAATAAGTTCGCCAATAATGTCAAGCATTTTTTCTTGTTTTACGTGATAATTATATTCCATTTGCAAAGTAGATACGGGAAGTTCAACTTGAAGGCGTGGCTTTTTAGCAAACTTAACGCACTCCCAAACCTTTTCAATATCTTCTTTGTTAATGCCTACGGGAATTGACAATATAGCGTTTATAGTATTTTGAGCAATAGTTTTATATATGATTGCGTCTTCGCGATAATTTTTAACTTGTGGTAATTCAATAACGTCAGCACCTAGTTGTTCTGCGTAGTTTGCAATGGCTGATTTCTCACGGAAAAGTAGTGAAACTTCACGCTCTTCTGAAAGTCTTTTTAAAGTCACGTCTGCAATTTGAATTTTTTTCATTTTTAAAATCTCCTTAAATTTGTAATTTACGAAAGTTTTGCAAATTGGGTAATAAAAAAACGCCCCCGCCTCTTTATTCCCAAAGAGACGAAAACGTTTAAAATCAGTTTCCGCGGTACCACTCTTTTTCACCTTGTAGGTGCACTTTTGATGCCAACACATCTTAACTCTGTGACGGGAGTTCCCGTTTGCCACTACTAAAGTTCACGACAACCGCTCTACGGTGAGTTCAGTAATTTTTACCTAACGCCTTGCACCGACCGACGCTTCTCTAAAGATAAATTTATTACCTAATATTCCGCTTCATAGCGTTTAATTTTAGTAAATTTTAACATAAACTTTTGTTTATGTCAACTAATTGTTTGTTAAAATAACTATTTTTAAACCAAAATTTTAAAGTTTTAATAATTTTTTGATATTTTTACTAAATATCATTTGGCGTTCTTTATCGCTAAGTGGAATTTGGTTAAATCTCTCAAGTTCGCCCATAGCGTCCCACATAGGAAAGTCCGTTGCGAAAAAGAACTTGTCTGCACCTAGCATATCTATTATTTCTTTTGCTTTTTCTGCCGATATAAATGGAAGTGATGAGCAAGTATCAAAATAAACGTTTTTTAAACCTTTATATAAAACTGCATTATCCCAACAGCGATATCCACCAAAATGAGCGGCAATAAAGGTCGTTTCAGGATATTTTTTTGCCATTTTAACAAGTTTAGACGGCATAGAATATTCATACCTATCATCGCCCATATGTAATAAAATTGGTAGTTTATTGCTTGCAAATTTATAGAATTTTTCAGCGCACTCGTCGTCAATATTAAACTTTTGAAAATCTGGGTGGAGTTTTATTCCTTTAAGACCGTTTTCTATAGCCCAGTTTATTTCGCTTTCTACTTCACTATCCGTCAAGTCTTGGTGTAAAGTTATAAAGCCTATAAACTCAGGGTGCAACTCTATTTGGCGCTTAATAAACTCGTTTATAGAGCGTACTTGATGAGCAGTAGTTGCAACGGAGTGAACGACGTATCTTGCAACCCCTGCTTTCTTGCCGTCTTCAATAAGATTTTCGGCAGTACCAGACGGCATTTCCATTTTTATATCGTAAAAAACGCCGATTGTATCCGTTGCTTTTTGTGCTATTTTTTCAGGATAGATATGAGCGTGAGCATCAATAATTTCCATTTTATAATCCCTATTTTAGTATTGTTTTATATAATTTGTTTGTGTAAAAAAGAAATTAGAAGCAAGCAAGACAAGGCTCGCAAGGGCTTTTTATGAGATAGACCTTTTTGGTCAATCGTGGTCGTAAAAAATCAAAGAAACGACGCATAACGAAGTTTATAACTTATTTATGTAAGAAACAAATTAGAAACGAGTTAGGCAAGGCTCTTGATTTTGAGCGGACGCGTTAGACCTTTTTGGTCAATCGTGGTCGTAAAAAATCAAAGAAACGACGCATAACGAAGTTTATAATTTGTTTCTTTGGATTTTACCGCTTATAGTCTTA
>JAZRNF010000084.1:0-66855 GCA_045648085.1 Christensenellaceae bacterium
AAAAACTAAATACAATTAAATATAAAATAAGCATAAAAATAAAACCTTTCATACTAAATTTGTAGCATAAAAATTTTATATAATAACGTAAAAATTTGCTTAATTTTATCAAAAATAAAAGTTTTTTAATTATATGGTATAAAAAGATTGAAAAGACGAAATAATTTAAAAAAACGGAGGGTTTTATATGGAAAACTTAAACAATGATTTAAAGATAAATAGCGATACTGAAAATATTAAAGAAGTTGAAAGCGAAAAAGAAATTGACAAAAACGATATGCCGATAAGCGAAGAAGAGAACTCAAACACGCTTAAAGATTATTTTTATAAAGAAACGGGTTTAACAATTAAAGATTTGGCCCTTTTATTTGGTCAAACCGAAGAAGAAATTTCTAAAGAGTTTTCAACCTATAAAGCAAAAAAATTATATAGTAAGATGGACTATATTATTGATAAACCATATATTTTGCAAGAAGAATTTAAAAACGAGTGTTTGCTAGCGGTAAAGTATGGCTTTAAAAGTGTGACGGTGCTTCCTACGTATGTAAGTCTTGCCAAGTCATTTTTAATAGACAACGGGGTACAAGTTAGGGCGCTAATCGCTTACCCGTTTGGCGAAGAAATTAGCAAAGTAAAAATATTATCTGTAAAAAAAGCAGTGCAAATGGGTGCTAGCGGAATACTTGTTTCACCGTCAATAAAAGATATTAAAAATAAAAATTTTAAACTTGTCGGCAAAGAAATTAAAAAAATAGTTAGGTCGGCAGGTAGAAAACAAGTGACGGTAATGCTTGACGAAAATTTATTGTCAATAGTTGAAATGGAAGAAGTTGTTAAGGCTATTTTAAAAGAAACTAAGGTTTATTCAATAATGTCGTCTAGCGTGTTTTCAGATAAAATTAGCGATATGCAAGCCGTTAAAAACGTAAGCGTTGCAATAGACGGCAGGTGCTACGTTGAGGGCGGTGGTAAAATTGAAACGGCATCGCAAACGGTACAACTTTTAGCAAGTGGTGCTAATAGTATTACAAGCAAGTACTGTCCTATGATAGCAAAAGAACTTAATATGAAAATTATATCAAGCGTATAACTTGACTTATAATTAAAATCAATATATAATTTATGTATATTGATTTTTTTATTTTAGGTGATTACAATGATGGATTTTAACGCTAAAAAAATAACTAGAACAGCGATATTTGTCGCCCTTTCTTTTGTAATTTCTTTTATAGAATTTCCGTTGTTTCCACAAGCAGGTTTTTTAAAATTAGATTTTTCTAACGTGTTTATTTTAATTGGAGGATTTTCTTTAGGTCCTATATACGGCGTAATTATACTTTCATGTAAAGAGTTATTATGCTTATTTAAAACTACTACCTACGTAGGACAAATAGCGAATTTCTTAATGGGCTTGTCTTATATTTTAATTCCAACGGTAGCGTATAAATACAAAAAAGGCATAAAACTTGTAGTTATAACTTTGGCTATTTCAACTTTAATTCAAACGGGTGTATCTTTACTTGTAAATAGATTTATAAACTTCCCTTTATTTCTAAAAGGTATGCCTATGCAAGCGATAATTGAAACTTTTAATAGTATGTTTTGGATAATAGTTTTATTTAATCTTATAAAGGGCATAGTAATCGGCATTTTAACAATTTTACTTTATAAAAGAACTAAAAAGATATTAAAAATTTAAAGGGTTTTATGGAATACGTATCTAAAAGCGAAAAAGAAACTATAAAAATTGCCAAAGATTTTGCTAAAACCTTAAAAGGTGGCGACGTTGTTTTACTAAACGGCGAAATGGGTGCGGGCAAAACTGCGTTTACTAAAGGTATAGCAGTAGCACTTGGTATAACCGAGCAAATAACAAGCCCAACGTATGCGTATATGAACGACTACGACTCTAAACTTTATCACTACGACTGTTATAGGTTATCTAGTGGGGAAGATGCCGAAGCCTTAGGCTTAACCGATTATTTTTACTCTAATGGAATTTGCGTTATTGAGTGGAGTGAAAATATTATAGACGTATTACCTAAAAAGGTAATAGAAGTAAAAATAGAAAAAATTAACGAAAAAACAAGGAAGATAATTATATGAAATGTCTTGCAGTTGACACGAGTGGCGAGCATTTATCCGTTCTATATATAGACGGCGATAACGTCGTTTGCGAATATAATGAAAACATAAATTTACGTCACTCTATAACTTTAATGCCTACTATTGAAAAGGTGCTTTCAAATGCAAACGTATCACTTAAAGAGATTGACGTTTTTGCATCGGTTGTAGGCCCAGGTTCGTTTACCGGCATAAGGATAGGCGTATCTACTATAAAGGCTTTTTCATACGCTAACGATAAAAAAGTTTTACCATTAACTTCGTTTGACGTGCTTGCATATAATAAACCATACGGTAAAAACCTTACAGTAATAAGCGCTAGGCACGACAATTACTACGTAGCGGGCTACGATGGGTTAGACCTTGTGTTAAAGCCTTGCTTTATAGGTAAAGAAGAACTTTTAAAACTCAGTGAAGAATATGAAATTTTAACGTCTTCAAACCTTGATATCAAAAACGCTAATTGTAGTTTAGAAAAGGGTTTTATAAATGCTGTAAAAGGCAGTTTAGATAAAGCGACTTTGGATAGAGAAACTCTTGTGCCACTCTACGTTAGAAAAAGTCAGGCAGAGGAAGGTCTATGATAATTCGCAAATGGCTAGAAAACGATAATCTAAAGGTAAGCGAAATTGAAAAAGACTGTTTTTCTGATTATTGGACTTTAAAAATGATTGAAGATTCTTTTTCAAATACAAACTTTTTAGGCTTTGTATGCGAAGAAGACGGCGTTGTTGTAGGATATTTGGCAACCATTTGTTGTTTAGACGAGTGTGAGGTAAATCTAATTGCGGTAGATAAAAATCACAGGCGTAAACACGTTGCAACTAACCTTATAACCACTTTAATAAATGAATTAAAGACAAATGGCGTAAACAAATTGTTTTTAGAAGTTAGGCGTACTAACGACGGCGCTAAATCTCTTTATGAAAGTTTAGGTTTTGCCTACATAGGCGTTCGCCCCAATTATTATCAAGGGGTGGAAGACGCTCTTATAATGTGTAAAGATATATAAGGGGTTATTATTTATAAAAACGTTGACGGCATAGTACTTGAAGATAAAGGCGAAGGCTTTCCACTTGTGTTTTTACACGGCTTTTTGTCTAATAAAGAAAGTTTTTATTATCAAACGGAGTATTTTTCTTCGTTTAGGAGAGTTATTGCGATAGATATTACGGGTTTTGGTAAAAGTAAAAGTTTACCCTATGCGTATTCGCTTGAAGATTACTCAAAAGATATAATTAACGTTTTAAGAGTGTTAAATATATATAAGTACGACGTTATTGCACACTCTTTTGGCGGTAGAATAGCAGTAAAACTAATTAGTTTAGGCGAAAAAGTAAACAGGTTAGTTTTGACAGGTTCTGCGGGGTTAAAGCCTAAAAGAAAGTTAAAATATTATTTTAAAGTTTATAGTTATAAGGCTATCAAATGGTGTTTAAGTGAAAAAACAAGGCGTAAATTCGGCTCTAGGGAACTAAAATCTTTAAGTGGTAATTTAAGGGCTAGTTATTATAAAATTGTAAACGAACATTTAGATAGCGAAGTTAAAAAAATTAAAAATGAAACTCTTTTAGTTTTTGGCGAAAACGATAAAGATACGCCTTTATATATGGCTAAAAGATTTAATAAATATATATTTAATTCAAATTTATACGTTATGAAAAATTCAGGACATTTTTGCTTTAACGAAAACGCTAAAGAATTTAATATTTTAGTAAATGAATTTTTAAGGAGGTGTTAATATGTTGCCCCTTCATTTAGAAAGGATAAGACAATTATTTTCCACTCAAATTATATTAAGTTTTATTTTAATAGGTCTTATTAACGCCGTTTTAATGACGTCTATTTCATATAGATTTTTACAAGCAATGCAACAATGCAGTTATAAGGGAAACGAATATTTTAAATGGCTAGCAAGGAAAGATAACGTTTATTGTAGTAGGCTTTTTATGGTGTCGCTACTTTCAACGCTAGGATTTATTTTAATAAATATGTCGCTATCGTTCATTGAAAATAGTTGGATAGATTATTGCGGTTTTATAGTATATTTTGTATTTTTAGCGTTGTTTTACGGTGTAGAATTTAAAAGAAAAGATAAAGTTCCGCTTGTGTTGACAAAGCGTATGTTAAGGCTTATTATAACCTACTTTATTTCAATAATCTTATTTAGCGTAGTGCTTGTATTACTTGTAAACTTTGTCGCTATACCTTTTAGGACTAACTTACTTGCTAATTTTAGGTATGCAATTTTATGTTTTTGCCCAGTAGTAGTACCATATTTATTGTGGATAGCATATTATGTAAATGAGCCGTTTGAAAAACTAATTATTAAAAAATATATAAACGAGTGTAAAGAAAAGTTAGACTCTTTTGACAAACTTATTAAAATTGGCGTGACGGGTAGTTGCGGAAAAACGTCGGTTAAAGAGATTTTAAAAACCATTTTATCTGAAAAATTTAAAGTAGTAGCAACGCCAGAGTCGTATAATACACCGCTTGGAATATCAAAGACGGTAAAGCGTTTAGACGGCACTGAAGACGTGTTTATTGCCGAAATGGGCGCAAGGCGTGTTGGCGAAATTAAAGAACTTACAAATATCGTTAAGCCAAATATCGCCGTAGTGACGGGGGTAATTTGTCAGCACTTAGAAACCTTTACGGCTCTTGATAATATTAAAAAAACCAAATACGAAATAATAGAGAATATGAAAGACGGTACTGCATTTTTTAGCGCCGATAACGAGCATACTTTAGAAATGCACAAAAAATGCAAGTTAAAGTCTAAAATTGCAGGCATAGAAGTAGACAAAAAACCATACGTTTACGCTACCGATATAAAAACTTGCGAAAGCGGAACTAGTTTTGTATTGCACGTAGGTAAAAAGTCAACCGAAACTAGCACTTCGTTACTTGGAAAACATAACGTTTCTAATATATGTTTAGCAGTAGCGGTTGCCGATAGTTTAGGTATGCAAATTGACGAAATTGCAAAGGCAATACCAAGAATTAAACCTATAAAACACAGGTTAGAACTTATAAAAACAGAGAAAGGCGTTTTTATCTTAGACGATAGTTATAATGCTAACCCAGAAGGTGTTAGAAGTGCGCTTGACGTATTAAAAGACTTTAAGGGTAAAAAATACGTAGTCACTCCAGGTATTGTAGAGTTAGGATTTTTAGAATCGCAAAAGAACTACGAGTTCGGAGTAGAGATTTCTAAAGTTGCTGACACCGTAATACTAATAGGTAGGGCACGTGCGCTTAGAATAAGAGAGGGCTTGCTTGCAAGTGGAGTTGACAAAAACAATATAATAATGGTTTCAACTTTAGACGAAGCAAGGAGCGAACTTGTTAAAGAGTTAAAAGAAGGTGACGTTGTTTTATTTGAAAACGACTTACCAGACAAATACATATGATTTTAAAAACACCAAAGCAAAAATAATGTGGAGGTGTTTTTTTAATGAAGAATATATTAGTATTTTTTGGTGGCAAAAGCGTTGAGCACGACGTTTCTGTTATAACAGGCGTTTTAACGCTAAACTCTATTGATAAAAGTTTATTTGTGCCTATACCTATATACGTAGATAAAAATGGTATTTTTTTAAGTGGTAATGAACTTTTTGACATTGGCTTTTATAAGAAAAACAATTTTAAAAAATTAAAAAAAGTCACTTTGATTAGCGGTGATAATAATTTGTACGAGATAAAGAAAAATAAATTAAAAAGGTTGTATTCTATTTCTTGTGCAATAAGTTGTATGCACGGTCTTAACGGAGAAGACGGAAGCATAATCGGCTTATTAAAAACTTGCCAAATACCTTTTGCTAGCCCCGACTTGTACGCTAGTTCTTTTGCGATAGATAAAGACTACACCAAGCAAGTTTTAGCGGGTATAAACGTAGATAAACTCCCATACGTTAGAATTTTTAGAAACGCTTATTTTGAAAAGAAAGAAACGGCTATAAAAATGGTAGAGCGAAAATTTAGTTATCCTGTAATTGTAAAGCCTGCGTGCTTAGGTAGTAGCATTGGTATAACTGTTGCAAACGATTCTAGTGAACTTAAAAAAGGCTTAGACCTTGCTTTTATTTACGACGATAAAGTTATTGTTGAAAGAAAGTTGGAAAATATTAAAGAGATAAACTGTGCGGCGTATAAAAGTCAAGATAAAATAATAATTTCTAAATGTGAAGAGCCTATTAAAAGTAAAGACATTTTATCTTTTAAAGATAAATATTTAGGTTATAAAGGGGGGAATGCCAAAAATGTAAACTTAGATATAGATAAAGTTTTGGAAAGTAAAATAAAAACTATTACCGAAAAAATTTATAGAAAGTGCGACGTTATTGGCGTTATTAGAATAGACTACATAATTAGCGATAATAAAATTTACGTAAATGAAATAAATACCGTTCCAGGCTCACTTGCATATTATTTGTTTACCGATACTGTTAGCGGGTTTTCAAATATGCTAACCCAAATTATAAAGGAAGGAATATCAAAACAAATAGCCTATAACGCAAGGTGTTTTGAGTATAGTTCTAAAGTTCTTGACGGCTTAGGCTCAAAAAGTGGAAAGATTAAAACGATTGACAAAAAAAATAATTGATAGTATAATTTTCTAGCGAGATAGTTGTACGGCTGCGGGAAAGAAATTTCACGAGGAAAGTCCGAGCTTCATAATAGCGTAGTGCTGGTTAACGGCCAGTAGGGGCGACCCTAAGGAAAGTGCAACAGAAAATTACCGCAACGAAAGTTGTAAGGATGAAAAGGCGAGGTAAGAGCTCACCGCCCCCTTGGTGACAAGGGGGGCTGTGTAAACCCCACTTGAAGCAAGATAGGAGTGAACGTATTGTTGCTATGGCAGTTCACTTGTTTTATTCGCTTGAGCCTTGCGGCAACGTAAGGCCTAGATAGATAGCCGTATTAAATGACAGAACTCGGCTTACAGACTATCTCGTTATTTTTATATAATGGCTTTGTCGCTAATTGTGCCATAGCCTAGATAAAAAGTCGGTGCATAACCGACTTTTTTTGTTTAAAAAAAAGAGTTTGCTAAATTTTACAAACTCTTTACTTATTTACTAAACGTTAAATCTAAATAAAACAACGTCGCCGTCTTTCATAACGTACTCTTTACCTTCGGAGCGAACTTTACCAAGTTCTTTTGCTTTAACGTAGTTGCCACACTCTAATAATACGTTCCACTCAACTACTTCCGCACGGATAAAGCCCTTTTCAAAATCGCTGTGAATTTTGCCTGCGGCTTGTGGTGCTTTAGTTCCGTTAATAATCGTCCACGCCCTTGTTTCGGGCTCACCTGACGTTAAATAACTAATAAGCCCTAAAAGTTTATAACTTGCTTTAACAAGCCTATTAAGACCGCTTTCACTAAGACCTAAGTCGTTTAAGAATAAAATTTGTTCTTCAGGTTCAAGTTCGCTAATTTCTTCTTCAGTTTTTGCTGAAATTACTAAAACTTCGCTACCGTCGTTTTTAGCAAACTCTTTAACAAGTTTAACAAGTTCAATTTCGTCCTCGTCTTTACCAAGGTCGTTTTCGCTAATATTCGCTGCGTAAATAACTGGTTTATCGGTAATTAAAAATAAGCCGTGAACGTACTTTTTCTCTTCGTCGGTTAAGGTTAAACTCCTAACGGATTTACCACTTTCTAAACAGTCTAAAACCCTTTTTAAAAGTTCACTTTCTTCCTTATACTTTTTATCGCCCGTTTTGATTAATGAAAACGCCTTGTCGTATTTCTTTTGTACGCTTTCCATATCGGCTAAAATAAGTTCTAAGTTAATAGTTTCAATATCGCTAATTGGGTTAACTTCGTTATTAACGTGAATAACGTTATCGTCTTCAAAACACCTAACAACGTGAACAATAGCGTCAACTTCACGGATATGTGATAAAAACTTATTACCAAGACCTTCACCTTTAGACGCGCCTTTAACAAGACCTGCAATATCTACGAACTCAATAGTTGCAGGGGTAATTTTTTTACTGTTATATAGTTTTGCTAATTTTTCTAATCTTTCGTCAGGAACGGCAACGATACCAACGTTTGGCTCTATTGTACAAAATGGAAAGTTAGCCGCTTGTGCGCCTGCATGAGTAATTGCGTTGAATAAAGTTGATTTGCCTACGTTTGGTAAGCCAACAACACCTAATTTCATATAAAAATCCACCTAAATAAAAATTATATTATATATTATATATCATTTTTAAAATACTTTCAAACTTTTTACTGCTTTTAATTAAAAATAATTGCAGTTAAAGTTAAATTATGTTAAAATCTACGTATGAATTATAAAAGTTATATATCTAATAAAATTACAATTGAAAACATTACTGCTAATGAAATTGAAAGCATGATTATTTTGCCTCCTGATACAAGTTTGGGGGACTATGCTTTACCCTGCTTTAAATTTGCTAAAATTTTAAGAAAAGCACCGCAAATGATTGCGGAAGAAATCGCTAATTCGTTTAAGTGTGACGATACGATTACTAAAGCGATAGCCGTTAACGGATATTTAAACTTTACGGTTAATCGTTCGGGCTTTGCCGTGTCTACTTTAAACAAAGTTCTTAATGAAGAAGATGGGTATGGTAGTTCTACGCTCGGCGCAGGTAAGACTGTGGTTATAGACTATTCGTCTATAAATATCGCAAAGCCTTTCCATATCGGTCACTTATCAACAACCGTTATAGGCGGTGCGCTTTATAGAATTTATAAGTACTTAGGTTATAACGTAGTTGGTGTAAATCACCTTGGTGACTATGGTACTCAATTTGGTAAACTTATTTACGCTTATAAAAATTGGGGCGAAAAAGAAAAGGTTGAACAAGGCCGTATTCGTGAACTTACAAGGCTTTACGTTAAATATCACGAAGAAGCGGAGAAAGACCCGTCTTTAGACGACGAAGCACGTGCATACTTTAAAAAGATTGAAATGGGCGATAGCGAATGTTTAGAACTCTTTAATTGGTTTAAAAAGTTAACGCTCATTGACGTTGATAAGGTTTATAAAGAACTGGATATTACGTTTGACAGTTATAATGGCGAAAGTTTTTATAACGATAAAATGACGCCTATTATTGAAAAATTAGGCCAAAAAGGTTTACTTAAAGAAAGTGACGGTGCTAAGATTGTAGACTTATCTGAATACGATATGCCACCTTGCTTAATTTTAAGGTCTGACGGTGCGTCGCTTTACGCAACGCGTGATTTGGCGGCGGCTTTTTATAGAAAACAAACTTACGATTTTTATAAGTGCTTATACGTAGTTGCATATCAACAAAACTTACACTTTAAGCAATTCTTTAAAGTTGTTGACCTTATGGGCGAAAGTTGGGCTAAAGACTTAGAACACGTTGCATTTGGTATGGTTTCGCTTGAAGAAGGCACAATGTCAACAAGAAAAGGCAACGTGGTTCTTCTTGAAGACGTTATTTTAAAATGTAAAGAAAAGGCTTACGAAATAATTAATCAAAAGAACCCTAACTTAGAAAATAAAGAAGAAATAGCAAGCCAAGTAGGCGTGGGCGCAGTAATATTCGGCGCACTTTCTAATAGTAGAATTAAAGATATAGTCTTCTCTTACGACAAAGTTCTAAACTTTGACGGCGAAACAGGTCCTTACGTTCAATACACTTACGCAAGGTGCAATAGCGTACTTAATAAGGGTGGCGAAATTGGTAGTTATACAATTTCTAACCTTAACGAATACGAATACAACTTAGTTAACGAAATTCAAAAATTCCCACAAATAGTAAATACTGCCCACGAGAGATATGAGCCTAGTTTAATAACTAGATATACCGTTGACTTGGCAAGTGCATACAACAAATTCTATTTTGAGTGCAAGATTTTAGGAGAAGAAGAAAACGTTAAAAACGTAAGGCTTGCTTTGACGAAGGCAACTAAAATAACTCTTAAAAACGCTCTTAGTTTATTGGGTATTAAAACACCTGAAAAAATGTAAATTATGAAAAAACTTATTATATTTGACGTTGATGGAACACTTCTTAACACCGCTGAAGATATTAGATATTCTATGAATTTAGCGCTTGAGAAATACAGTTTAGAACTTTTAACGACAAAAAGGCTTGAAAGCCTTTTTGCACATACTGCTGAAAATATTTTTAAAATCGTTATACCTAAAGAAAAACAATATTTGTATGACGACGTTTTTAAAACTTATTTAAACTCTCAATTAAACACAACTCACGAAAAAACCGTTTTATACGATGGTTTAGAGGAACTTTTAGTAAAACTTAAAAAAGACGGATATAAGTTAGCGCTTATAACTAATAAAAAAGACGACATACTAAAAGTGGTATACGATAAAAAGTTAAAAGATTTTGGTTTTGACTTTTTTATGGGTTATAGCGAAGGTTTATTTTTACCAAAGCCAGACAAGTCTTCAATTGAGTATTGTTTAAAAACTTTAAACGTAAGTAAAGAAGAAGCCGTTTATATTGGCGATAGCGAGGTTGACGTTAAAACGTGGCAAAACGCTGAAATTGACGGTATTGGCGTACGTTGGGGCTTTGCAGGTGACGGAGAACTTGAAAAAGTAGGTTGCAAAATTTTTGCAAATACTCCACAAGAACTTTACGAAAAAATAAAGGGGTTGTAAGAGGCTACAATGAAAAAACTTATAATTTTTGATTTAGACGGTACGCTACTTGATACCATAGAAGATATACGCTATACCTTAAACGCCGTCTTAGAAAAATACAACATAAAAACGCTAAATAGAGAAGAACTTATTAAAAAAGTTGGGTTTGGCGCTAAAAGGCTAGTAGAACTTGCCGTTCCTGAAGACAAAATGGATAAGTTTGACCTAATTTATAACGATTACGCTACGGCATTACTTAACTGCACGAACGAGCGCACCGTTTTATACGACGGTTTAGACGAAGTTTTAAAATTACTTAAAAAAGACGGTTATAGGCTAGCAGTCGTTTCAAACAAACCTGACGATGCTGTAAACGTTGTGTGTGAGCAAAAACTTGGCACTTATGGTTTTGACTTTTTTATGGGCAATAACGCTAAACTTTTTAAGCCAAAGCCTGATAAGTCTTGCGTAGAATTTTGTTTAAATAAGTTAAGCGTTAGTAAAGAAGACGCAGTGTACGTTGGCGATAGCGAAGTTGACGTTAAGACGTATTTAGCCGCTCAAATAGACGGTATTGGCGTGCTTTGGGGTTTTAGAACTAAAGAAACGCTAGTTGAAGCAGGGTGTGACTGTTTAGCGTCAACGCCACAAGAATTATACGAAAAAATAAAATCTTTTAATTAAGGTAAAATATGAAAAAGTTTTTTAGAGAATTTAAAAAGTTTATAACAAAAGGCAACGTGGTTGACTTAGCGGTCGCCGTAATTATAGGTACTGCATTTAATAAAATAGTATCGTCGTTAGTTGCCGACGTTATAACTCCGCTTATATCTTTAGCAATCGGCAACGTTAATTTTACCGACTTAAAAATTGTACTTAGAGCGGCTACTGAAACTCTACCTGAAATCACTTTAAACTATGGTCAGTTTATACAATATATCATTGACTTTTTAGTGATTGGTTTTACGGTGTTTATTATGGTTAGAGCGTACGCTAAATTTATAGATACGGTTGATTTTAATAAGAATATGTGCGAAATCGTGCAAAAGAAATTTAACGAGAATACGCCTTTAAATAAGATTGAACAAAAGTGGTATAAAAAGTTTAAAAAACACTATCCAGATAAAGCGCCTAAGACTTTAGAAGAGCAACAGTTAAACGAAGTGGTTGAAGAACCTAAGACTGAAGTTAAGCCTGAACCTACTGAAACTGAAAAGTTATTAGGTAAAATTTTAGAGCAACTTGAAAAGTTAAATAAAACGGAAGAAAAATAAAAAAAGAGTTAGCATTTAGTGCTAACTCTTTTTTTTTAATATTTTTTAAGTAATCTTTCAATATTTCCGTGATAAATAAGTTCTTTAACGTCTTTAGATAAGTTTAAACTTTCAATAAGGTTTTGGTGCTTATTGTCAAAACAATCACGAGCGTAAACAAATCTATCTGGGTGTTTGTTTATAAGTTTATAAGTATAGTCTAAGTCTCTAGTTAAAGCGTCGTGACCTGAGCCTGCCGATATATCACAGTGTAGGTTAGGGAATTTATCTAAAAGTTCTTCAACCCTACCGCCAGGAATAAGCGGTTTACCTTTAAGAGCGGCACAAGTATAGCAATACTCGTCGTTAGATATAAAAGACCAAAATCCAGGTGCGTGACCTAAAAAGTTTGTGTTAGGGCAAGCCTTTAAAACTCTTTCTAAGTTATCTATCGTACCGCCGTACCACCAACTTTTACGTGGATAGTCGTAGCCTGATAAACAAGCCTTAGGAGCGTCAAAGTGAAGGGTGACAGGAAGACCAGCGTCGCCACAAAATCTAAAATAGTCTATACAGTCAGGGTTATCGTAAAGCATTCTAACTTTAACTTCACCACAAATTTGAACGCCGTAAATATCAAGTGCCGATTTAAGTACGTAA
The DNA here is from genome assembly GCA_045648085.1 of Christensenellaceae bacterium. Taxonomy (GTDB): domain Bacteria; phylum Bacillota; class Clostridia; order Christensenellales; family Borkfalkiaceae; genus HGM11412. Next base: position 12,668 of record JAZRNF010000084.1, read on the forward strand.
AGGGCGTCTCTACGCCTTGGGTCGGGTGCATAGCCTAATATGATTCTATCAGGTGCTTTTTGCTTGTAGTCTAAGCACATCGCAAAAGGAACTAAGTCGGAATCTGTTTTACTTGTCATAATTGCGCCACCCATAACGTAAGCGTAGTAAGGCTCATAATCGCTTATAGGTGCTTCCCAACTAAGAATACAAGTTTTATCAATGCCGTACTCATCCATGTTTTTAATAAATTTGTCAAAATCGTGCCCAAGCCAATTTGGGTGGTTATGCGCGTCAATAATCATAATACTATCCTTTTATTTTCTAACTAATCTTTCGGCGTTGCCGTGATAAATAAGTTCTTTTACGTCTTTACTTAAATTTAAACTTTCAATAAGTTCTTGGTGCCTACTATCAAAATAATCACGTGCATATAAAAACCTATCTGGGTATTTATTCATAAGTTTGTAAGTGTATTCTAAATCTCTAGACAACGCAAAGTAGCCAGAGCCTGCCGACATATCTAAGTAAAGGTTAGGGTATTTTTCTAAAAATTCTTCAATCTTACCACCTGGGATAACAGGCCCTTTAGGAATTGCTTGTGTAAGACCTAAATCGTCGTTAGAAATATGACACCAAAAACCAGGTGCATGACCTAAAAAGTTAGTGTTAGGGCAAGCCTTTAAAACTCTTTCTAAAGTGTCAATATCGCCACCATACCACCAATTTCTTCTATAATACAAGCGTAGGTAATCGTTACCGTTTAAACTTGCTTCAGGGTAGTCAAAGTGAAGAGTGACAGGAAGACCTGCTTCGCCACAAAACTCAAAATAGTCTAATGCGTCGGGGTTATCATATAACATTCTAAGTTTTATTTCGCCACAAACTTGAACACCGTACATATCAACGGCAGATTTAAGTGCTTGCAAACCGTCCATACGTCTTGGGTCGGGTGCATAGCCTAATATAAATCTATCGGGTGCTTTTTGCTTATAATCTAAACAACGACTAAAAGGAATAGGAACGGTTTTAGTTTCACTATTTATAATAAGTCCGCTTAAAACTGCATTATAGTTAGGGTCAAATTCGTCATAAGGAGTTTCCCAACTAAGAAGCCAAGTTTTATCAATATTGTTGTCGTCCATATTCTTGATAAAAGCGTTAAAGTCGTGTTTATGCCAATCAGGGTGATTGTGTGCGTCAATAATCATAAATTCTCCTAAAAATTAAATAATGTCGTGGTCCATTAAAGGTTTACGTTTTCCTTTTTTATGTTCTTTTAAATATGAACTTGAAGATAAGCCCGTGTATTTTTTAAAACATCTACAAAAATACGCAGTATCGTCAAAACCTAAAGAGTTTGCAATTTCTTTAATTGATAAATTAGAGCCGGTAAGCAAAGTAATCGCTCTATTTATTTTTAGTTTGTTTATATAGTGTATAGGCGTTTCGCCTGTAATTTCTTTAAAAATTCTACAAAAATGCGACTTGGTCATAAAGCATTTATTAGCAACGTCTTCAATCATAATAACTTCGTTGTAATGAGAGTGTATATATGAAAAAGCCGTGTTGAGAATTTCTATTTGCCTTGCCGAACGCTTGTCGCTTAACTTGCTTATCTTTTCGTGGTCTATATGGTTTGTAAGTAATGAATAAAAGACTACGAAACGGCCAAGAGACAATAACAAATCGTCCTTATTTTGTAAGGACTCAAAAAGTTGTTGTAAACTATTATTTAAGGCATCGTCTTTACGGATTACGTTTTTAAAGCGTAAAGCGCCGTTTTTATAAGGTAAAAAACAGCGCTCTAAAATTCCACCATTAAAAATTTCTGCTAAATCAACGCATAATAAGTGGTAGACGGCATCGTCGCCATCTGCCACTTGATTAACGTGACATTCACATGAATTTACTACTACTATATCTCCTGCTTCGGCACGAACGACGTTCGTGCCAAAGTTTATGTGCATTGAGCCTTTAATTATATACTTAATTTCTAATTCTTCGTGCCAATAACTGTTAAAAGCCTCTTGCTTTGTTCCAACTATGCCACTATTTAAAACGTATATAAATGGAGAGTTAGGTTCGTTAAATACAATCTTTTGATGCTCTACTGAAGTTGAATACATTTGGTATTTCTCCTTTCAAAGCATTAAGTAGTTTTATAATAAATTAGCCTTTAACTGCACCGTACCATTGACCAGAACCCTTGTTAATACGAGCGTCAGCATCGTCAAGAAGTTCTTTGTAGTTAGCAATAACTTTCTTAAATGCGTTAGCATATTTTTCAATTTCTTCTTTATTATATTTCTTAAACCAAGGAACAGTGAAACAATAGATATGTTCAGAGCGGTCACATAAGTGGTCGTCTTCTCTAACGTCTCTATCATTAAACGCTATACGGCTTGGCTTATCTGTGTGCATAAAGTTGAAAGTCTTGAAGAATGGGTGGTTGTGTAAGCAGAAGTTGCCGTTAGCAGCGCAAGTAAAACCTTCGGCAGTAATTGCTTGAACAAACTTATCAACAGAAAGACCGTCAAGTTCTTCAGGGATAAATAAACCTTGTGCGTTATAGAAACCTGCCATGTTAGAACCAGTAGATTCGTCAACACGGATAGGTCTAATTCCTGGAAGACCTTCAAGTAAATCCCAGAAATAGTTCATTGCTTTTCTAATTTCAGCACAGCGTTCGTCATAGTATTTAAGTTGTACTCTTGCGATTGCTGAACATACTTGGTTAGCACGACCTTTACAACCGCCGATACCAATGTAAGCGTATGGTTTTAAATAATCAATTTCTTGAATATATTTAGGATTGTTTCTTTCATAGTGTCCGTATGCCATAGCGCGTTCGTAAATTTCACGGTCGTCAGTTACTAAAATGCCAAGTTCGCCTGCTGCGAAAGATTTCATACTCATAAGAGACATCGCTGCAACGTCACCAAACGTACCAACCTTTTTACCTTTGTATAAACCGCCTTGAGCATGAGAAACGTCTTCAATAACTTTTACGTTGTATTTTTTTGCGATAGCCATAATTTTATCCATATCACAAGGATAACCAAAGTAGTGAACTACTACGATTGCCTTTGTTCTTGGAGTAATGCAACGCTCTAAATCGTCTGGGTCCATTGAAAGGTGTTCGTCAATGTTGCAAAATACTGCGCTTGCGCCGAAGTTAATTGCTTGAGAAACGCTACCCCAATAAGTCTTTGTAGGGCAGATAATTTCGTCACCAACGCCAAGACCGATAGCGAACATTGCAGCAGAGATTGACATAGTACCATTTGTATAACAAATAGCGTATTTTCTACCTTGCCATTCAGCGAATTCATCTTGAAATTTTTCAGTAATTTCTACGCCTGAGAAAGCGTTACGACGAATAACGTCAAGTGCTGCGTCTTCGTCTTCCTTTGTCATGATAGGCCATTTGAAATATTCGTCAAATGGTGCAGGTGTTTCAATGGCTTTTGGGCCACCATATAATGCTAATTTCTTTTCCATAATTTTAAACCCTCCTAAGGTTTTTTCTTTATTATACCCTACCTTTTAATTTCTTGCAAGGGGTTATATTTACAAAAAGTTGGACTATTTTGATATTTTTACTAAAAACGCCTAACTATTTTATGAGTTTTATGACTTTTTTGTACAACACGTCGTTTCCAATTCTAGATAAATGCACGTTGTCGCATCGCCAAATATCTGTAGATATATTTTCAAAAATACTATAAGTGTCTAAGTATTTTGCGTTGTAATTTTTTGCAAGTTTTTTAATAACGCTTACGTATTTATAACTATCGTCAGTTTTAGGTAAGTTTAAGCGTTTAAGGCTTTCATTACTTATTATATTAGTTGGCGTTAACAATATAATGTTTTTTGTTTTTAAGGTTATTTTTTGAAGAAGTTGAGAATACTTTTCCTCAAATTCTTTTATTGGGGTTTTTAAACCCAAGTCGTTAGCACCTAAAATTATAATGGCTAAGTCAAAGTCGTATTTAGAAATATAATCGTCGTAGTTATCTATAAAAAACTCAGTTTTTTGCGAACCTTTACCGCTAATTATCACTTCTTTACTTTCAGTGGATATGCCTAGTAATGTAAATACTCCGCTGCCTGTAAATTTAATATGGTGGCAGTTTAAGTTTTCGTTAGCGTTAAGGGTTATTAAAAAAACTTCTCTTGAGCGAAAATAGTCGGGGTTTCCTTTAAAGTCTATCTTTTTGGTATCAAACCCGTTATCTATATCTACATTATATACGCCGCCGTCTTGGTGTTTTTGAAGATAAAGGGTTATAGTGCTTGTTTTGTACGGATAATAAAACGCACAACTTTCATTTCCATTATACGCCAAAGAGTCAAAAACCGTATCTTCTAATTTAAGTTTAGAAATTTTAAGGTCTTGCCCGTAAGTGAAATTTTTAGTAGTAGAAATAACGTGGTTTCTAAGTTTATAAGACCACGACAGCATATTTGCAGGGCAAGAAAAGGAATTTAACTCATGAGTTTCTATATAAGTGTAGCGGTTAAACGACAGACTGTCGCCAGTAATCAATATTTTAGATGCCGTCATAAATACTCCTTTTAGTTATATTTTAATTATATAACTAAACCCTATAAAAGTCAATATTAAAAATTATAAATAACTAGTTTAAATTTTGCGTTTTAATTTTGCTTGCTAAACGGGTGTTTAGGTGTTATAATAAAAATATAATGGAAGCAAATATATTTTTTGATAAAATATATTTTTAAGGTGGATTATGAAAAAATCTTTTCTAATAAAAATTTTAACTATTGCGTTTTTGGCGTGTTCTACGCTATTTATGCTTACCGCGTGCACAGGGCCGACTAACAATGATGAAACCCCATCTTCGCACGAGCACGTTTATGAGAATTTAAGGGGAAACGAAGGCGAGCATTGGTATGAGTGTAAGTGTGGTGAAAAGTCGGAATTACAACCGCACAATACTGAAAAAATGGACTACAATGAAGATTCGCATTGGTTTATTTGTGAGTGCGGATTAAAGGTAAAACAAGAAGAGCACCTTTATAACATTGTGTTTAATGAAGAAGAGCATTGGTATGAGTGCTATTGTGGCGGAACTTTTAAACATGGCGAGCATTATTCAGAAGCACCTGCAAACGAAAAGGAAGACGAAATTTGTGCAGAGTGTAAATTCGTTATGTCTCAAAAAACCGAGCACGTTCACGCTAACAATTTAACTTTAATAGAAGAAAAAGATGCTAGTTGTGAAGAGGCGGGTAATATAGAGTATTACCTTTGTTCTTGTGGTAGGCTATTTAAAGATGAAAATGCAATTAATGAATTTAACGACGATAGTGAAGTTATTATAGAAAAAACCGAGCATAATTTTACCTTACAATATCATGATTGGATACATTGGTACGAGTGCGATTGTGGCGAAACTGAAAGAGAAGAAAATCACGTCCCAGGTGCTCCCGCAACTGAAACTACTCCGCAAAAATGTACTGTTTGCGACTATATTTATGAGCAAGCATTAGGTCATATACATACCTTACATTTAACAAAGGTAGACCCAACTGCTTCTACTTGTTCTACACAAGGTAATATTGAGTATTATGCGTGCAGTTGTGGTAAGTGGTTTACGACAAATACTGCAACCACTGAAATTACAAACAAGGAAAGTGTATTATTACCTTTAACCGAACACGACCATTTTATGCTTTACGACAATAAATATTATCATTGGTACGAGTGTCGTTGTGGTGATAAAACTGCAAGCGAAGCCCACTACGGTGGTACTGCAACTTGTCGTGAACCTGCATATTGTATAATTTGTGGTTGGGATTACGGCACTGTTGGCGACCATAGTCCTAGCACTAATTGGACTACGACGGATAGCGTGCATTATAAAATTTGTACGACTGGCGGTTGTAATGAAAAGTTAGATTATAGTGCGCATAATTATAACGCTGATAAAGAGTGTACGGTGTGCGGATACGTGACGACTGCGCTTTTAGGTACTGAAATTGCAAGTTTTGTATTTGAAATAAACGGAAACAATCTTTATGCAAAAGTTCCAAACAATTACTTAGAGTTTGACTTTGGCAATGATATACAAGTTGCTGAAGGTGCAACCTTTAAATTGTTCAACGCTCAAAACAATCAAATAAACAATAAATTGGGCGAACTTGAAGTTGGAGATAATATCTTTTATATTACTGTAAGTACGCAAGAGCATATAACTAAAACTTACACAGTCACAGTTCGTAGAAAACCTATGTACACTATCACTTTTGATAGTGACGGTGGTAATAGTGTAGAAAGCCAAAGAGTTGAAGAAGACGGTTATGTTTTAGCCCCAAACGTATCAATGCAGAAAGAAGGGTATACTTTTATTTCGTGGAATTACGACTTTAATAATCCTATTGTAAAAGATACTACAATACTTGCTAATTGGAATATAAATAGTTATACCTTAACTATCATTTACGGCAACGGTAGAGATAATTTAGTTATAACTCAAGAATACAACTCTCAAATTGAAAGTATTTTAGCCCCAACTTGTGACGGGTATACTTTTAAAGGTTGGAGCGATAGCATTCCTAGCATAATGCCAAGTAGAGATTTAACTATAACGGCTATTTGGGATGCAAACGAATATATTTTAACTATCGTTTACGATAATGGTCAAGACAACTTAGTTTTATCTATAAAATATAATTCTTCTATACCTTATATTGATGCTCCACAAAAAGAAGGACACTTGTTTATTGGTTGGAGCGAACAAATTCCTTCTACAATGCCGGCTTATGACTTAACTATTACTGCAAGGTGGCAAGTTAAAACTTATAAGATAACGGTTAAATTTAACAATGGTCAAGAAGACTTGATTATTGAGCAACCATACAATACGGAAATTACTCAATCTTTACCAGTTTTAGAAGATAATAGACCGGGGTACGGCTTTACTGGTTGGAGCCAAGATATGCCTACTCATATGCCTGGCGAAAACATAACTATAAAGGCTCTTTGGAACGCGATATATATTTACAGTACTACAGGTTGGATAAATGGTTTAACTGAATACGGTAAAACATTAACTGAACTTGTGGTTCCTGCAAAAATAGACGATACTACAATTACTATTTTAAGAAGTGCGTTTAGTAATGCTTATTTACTTACAAGTATTAAGTTGCCTAATACTATAACTTCAATAGAGGGTTATACTTTTTCAGAAACTTCTATAACTACCTTAGAAATTCCAACTTCAGTCACAAATATAGGTAGTTATGCGTTTTATAATTGTCGTTCTCTTACAAGCCTTGATATACCTAATACCGTGACAAGTATAGGTACTAGTGCGTTTATGAACTGTACGGCACTTGTAAGCGTTAAATTACCAAGTAATTTAAGTAAACTTGAAAGTAGTTTATTTAGCGGTTGTTTATCTCTTGAAGAAGTAAGTATTCCTAGCAAAGTAGAAAGTATATCTGCGTTTGCATTTAAAAATTGTGATTCGCTTATGAGCATTGTAATTCCTAATAGCGTTAAAAGCATAGGCTACGAGGCGTTTAAAAGTTGTGATTCGTTAACTAATATTTACGTACCTGCTACGGTAAGCACGATAGAAAAAGATGCTTTTAAAGAATGCCCTATAGTGGTGGCTAATATCCCTTCAATGAATATTAATTATTGGATGGATGCTGGTTATTTAGAAAAGGTAATTATAAATTCAGGTACTGAAATTGGCGATTATTCGTTTAACGGTGCTAAAATAACTAGTATTGAATTGCCATTTAACACAACTAAAATAGGTGCTTATGCGTTTAGCGGTTGCACTTTACTTACTAGCATAGAAATACCAAATACTGTTACTAGTATTGGCGACTACGCTTTTGGCAGTGTTGACTCAGTTAAATCAATAGAAATTCCAAGTAGTGTAGAAAGTTTAGGTATTGGCGTATTTACTTATAGCGACAATTTAGAAGAAATTGTTTTTGCAGACGGTTGTTCATTTGAAAGTTTAGGTAAATCTATTTTTTACAGTTGTCAATCTTTAAAAAGGGTGTTAAATATACCGTCAACGGTATTAGAATTTGGCGATAGTGCTTTCTATGAATGTATAGAGTTAGAAATAGTGACCTTTGCTGAAAACAGTCAACTTCAAACGATAGGACGTTCGGCTTTCCATCAATGTTATAATTTATCAGGCTTAGAACTTCCTTCAACTATTACGGCTATTGGCGAAAACGCTTTCTACAGTTGTCGTAAATTAACTAATCTTAATATTACTGAAGATACTTTACTTGAAAGCATAGGTAATTACGCATTTTATGATTGCGAAAAATTAAACGAATTTGCTTTACCAACTAAATTAATAAGTATTGGCAAATACGCATTCTATGATTGTGATTTATTTACAACGATAGTAATACCTTCTGCGACTGAAAGTATAGGAAACGACGTATTTTCTGAATGTACGTCACTTGTTGTTATTTATTGTGAAACTGAAAACAAACCTAGCGGTTGGGTTAATAATTGGAATAATAATCACCTAGTAGTTTGGAACTATAAAAATAACGACGTTGACGTTAATGGTAATATTATACTTGAACAAGATGGTGTATTCTATGCTTTAAAAGACGGTATTGCCGAGGTTATAGGTCAAAAACAAAAAATTACTACGGTTAATATATGTAAGACTATAACTTATAACAACGAAGAATATACTGTGACTAGAATAGGTGCTTATGCATTCCGATATTCTTTACTTGAAAGCGTAGTAATACCTTCTACAATAACGTATATAGCAAGTGATGCTTTCTATGACTCTAACCTTTTAGAAGAAGTAATTTTTGAAGAAGGCTCTACTCTTGAAACTATGTCAAGTTATGCTTTCGCATACTGCGAAAAATTGACTAAGATAGAATTGCCAAGTACTTTAAAATACTTAAATGATAGTTGGTTTGTTAATTGTACTAAACTTATAGAGATAATAAATCACTCGCCTAATTTCAATATTAAAAAGGGCGAAGGCATTGCAACTTATGCAATATACGTAGTAAATAGTAGTGAAGAGTACGTTAATAAAATAACTACTGACTCAAACGGATTTAAGATTTTTGAGGACGGTAATGACAAAATTTTAGTAGATTATATTGGCACGGCAACTAACGTTGTTATACCAAACGGAATTACTAAAATATCAAATGCTTTTGTTAATAACAGTACTATAACTAGCGTAGTTATACCTAATACTGTCACTCAAATACTTGATATGGCGTTTAACGGTTGTATATCACTTGTAAGCGTAAATATACCAAACAGCGTCACTACGATAGGAAGTTATGCTTTTGCCGGTTGTGTGGCTCTTGAAAGTATTGTTATACCAAATACTATCACTACTATTGGAAATAACGCATTTGCAAGTTGCGAGGCGCTTATTAGCGTAAACTTACCTAATAGCGTTATAAGTTTAGGCACGTCAGTATTTAGTGGCTGTACGGCACTTACTAGCGTCAATATTCCTACAAGCATTAAGAATATACCTAACTCTACGTTTAACGGTTGTAGCGCATTAGAAAGCATTACAATTCCAAATTATGTAGAAAGTATAGGCGAATACGCTTTCTATAGTTGTAATAACTTAACGACTATTATAATTGAAAGATATAGCCAACTTAAAACCATAGGAAACTATGCTTTTGCATATTGTAAATTAACAAGTATTGAAACACCTGCAAGTCTTACAACTATTGGAGAAAGGGCGTTCTACTACTGCTCTTCATTAGAATATATTTCTATTGAGAATAATGGTAGCCTTGAAAGTATTGGTTCTAATGCATTTATTTACTGTACTAAGTTATTAAATATTACAATTCCTAATACGGTAAAAACGATAGGTAGTGGAGCGTTTAGCCAATGTAGTTTATTAACTATATTCTGCGAAGCAAAATCTAAGCCAGATGGCTTTAATAGCAATTGGAATAGTTCTAACTGCCTTGTAGTATGGGACTCACTTGATACTAGAGTTTTAGAAGATGGTTCAATCTACGCAACTATAAACGGTATTAGATATAGTTTAAAAGACGATAAGGCAACCGTATTAAGACAATTAGGAGATTTAAGAACTGTCAACTTACCAAGTAGCGTTTCTTATAATGGCAAGGAGTACGTCGTTTCATATATCGCGGAAAGTGCGTTTGCAGGGTTTGAAAATTTAACTAGCGTTGTTATTCCTTCTACCGTTATAGGTGTAGGTGGATATGCTTTCTACGGCTCGTATGCAGTCACTATTTATTGTCATTCTAATACTCAACCAAGCGGTTGGAATTCAAATTGGAATACTATTGACCATAATTATAGTGCTTTACCAGTTGTTTGGAACGCAACTTATAACGACGTTGCTAGCGACGGTTATATCTATATTACAGTTAACGGCATAAGGTACGGCTTAAAAGACGGAAAAGCAAAAGTTGCAAGGCAAGTAAAATACTTAACAAGCGTTAATATCCCTGCAACGGTAAGTTATAAGGGTAATACGTATGACGTGACTGTTGTTGATAGATATGCTTTTGAATATTCGCCACTTTTAACTACCGTCACATTTGATAAAGATAGTAAAGTTGAATTGTTTGACTTTAGGGCTTTCTTCGGTTGCGATGCGTTAACTAGCATTACTCTTCCAAATTCTTTAGTGGAAATTTCTAACGAATCGATTAGGCTTTGTGAATCATTAAAAGAGATTGTAATTCCAAAGAGCGTTAAAACTATACACGTAGGCGCTTTTGTAATAGAAAACGGTTTGACTTTCTATTGTGAAAGAAAAGGCGTAACGATAGGTTGGATGTCTGGTTGGAGTGACGGCTGTATAGTTATTTGGGACTATAAAGGTTAATTTTGTAAAACTAAAAGCGTAGCGAATTTTCGCTACGCTTTTAAAATTAAGTTTTAATTATTTAATATATACGTCTTTATCTTCTCTTGACGAGTCATAAATTGCTAAAATAGTCTTAACAGAGTCAACTGCTTCTTCAAGAGTGTAGAATAATTTAGAGCCTGTTTTAATTGCCTTAATAACGTCGGCATATTGAATAGCGTGTTCTTTGTGTGAAATGTTAGTTGGGTTATTTGACGAGTTTGACCTTTCGCCTGCTCTTGAAATATTAAGTTCAGGCATATCTGGTATATTTAAGTAAACAATTTCGCTTTCAACAAGTACCATACTACCTTTATCGCCATAGAAATCCATACGCCTTGGATAACCGGGGTAAACTGAAGTTGTGCCTTGAATAGTACCGATAGCACCTTTTTTAAATTTAACCCTAGCAACTGCTGTATCTTCAACTTCTATATCGTGAACGAAAGTTCCTACTTTTGCGTTAACGTACTCAATATCACCGCCTAAAAATCTAACAAGGTCAATGCCGTGAATACCTTGATTCATAAGTGCACCGCCACCATCCATAGCGAAAGTGCCACGCCAAGAGTTAGCGTAATATTGTTTGCTACGGTGATATTTCATATCAAGGTTGCAAAGGAAGATATTTCCAAGTATTCCGCTATCTAAAATTTCTTTTGCTTTTAAAATGCCGTCAGCATAATGGAATTGTGAAACGCCTGCGCAAACTTTATTGTTTTCTTTTGCTGCTTTTAAAAGTTTTTCACAACCTTCGTAGGTGATAGCAACAGGTTTTTCAATTAAAACGTTTTTACCGTGCTCAAGTAATGATACTGCAAAGTCAACGTGGAGTCCGCTAGGTGTACAAATTGCAACTAAGTCTACGTCAGATTCAAGTAAGTCTTCATACTTTTCGTAAGCAACAATGCCGTGTTTTTCAGCAAAGTCTTTACTTCTTTCTAAGGCTTTATCATAAACACCAACAAGTACGCCGTCATCAAGTTCGCTTATTGCTTTTGCGTGGAAATCTGAAATCATACCACAACCGATAAGTGCTATTTTAATTTTATCCATATAAATATCTCCAACATAATAATTATATTTGATATTAATATAAAGTAAAAAATATAAAAAGTAAATATCGTTTTCTTGACATTTGTTTGCGTTTTCTGTACAATGTTATATAATAACTACAAGGAGCGAAAGAATATGACGATTAGTTCGTTAAGCCAAATGGAGTACGAATTTGATGATTTTTATATTGCCCATAGGTTCAATATATTTAATAAAAAAGACGTACTTTCAAAACATATTCACGATTGCTACGAAGTAATATTCGTTAAAAAAGGCGAATTTAAATATTTTTTTGAAGACACTTCATTAACAGTCACTGACGGCGACTTGCTTATAACTCCACCACACATATACCACTATTTTGAAGCGACTAACACGTCAAGGTGTGAAAGGTACGTATTGCTAGTTAGGGGCGAAAGTTTGCAAAATTTAATAACGGTTAATAAACCTAGTAAAATAAATATATTAAATAATGATATATTACGTTCTATATATAATAGGTTTGACTATTACAGTTCTAACTTTAAAAAGGAGCAAATACAAATTAACGTTAAAAGTTTAATTGGCTTTTTGGTAAACGAACTAATAATAAACCTTTCATTAGTTGACGAGTTTGATAACGACAACGTAAATTTTTCAACTCCAATATTATCTTCAATAGTAAAGTATATAAACGAAAATTTACATACAATACCAACTACTAGCGTAGTTATAGAAAAGTTTAATATCTCTGAAAGTTATTTGCATAAACTTTTTAAAAAATATTTAAAAATTACTCCTAAGCATTATTTGGTACTTAAAAAAATGTCGCTAGCAAAAAAACTTATAAACGACGGGGTGGCTTTAACTGAAGTTTCTAGACAATGTGGTTTTTCAAGTTATACGGCGTTTTATAGAACGTTTATAAATTATTACAAAGTCAACCCTGCAAAAATGGTTGAGTAAAAGAAAAATACTTTTAGTTGAGTAAAAGAAAAATGCTTTTATTAGTTTACTAATAATGTTTTACGTGTTAAAATAATAAAGAGGTGCTTATGATAGATAAATTAGTTGAATTAAATTACAAGTTTACTGGGCTTAGCGGTCCTTTTGCATTATACGGCTCTTTTGGTATAATTGACGGTGACGCTAAGTCGCTTAAAAATTTACAGGAATTAGAAAACGCCTTTATCTACGAAACTAACGAGTTTAAGGTGGTTTGCGAATATAAAATAGAAAATGACGGCATTGTCGTAAGGGAAGATAAGTTTATAAATAAAAGCAATAAGCCATTAGTTATAAACAAATACGTGTCAAGATTTTTCTTGCCTTTTTACGATGCAGACGTTTATACTCAATATAGCAGTTGGCAAAACGAAAGCGATGGAGCGTGGCAAAAATTAGTAAATACCGTGTCTTGCTCTAACGCGGGTATTAGAACTACTGACGGGGCAACCCCTATGACTGCAATTTTAGATAATCAAACGGGTAAGACTAAGGTGTTCCACTTATTTCCGAATAGTTCGTGGAAAATTGCCGTAAGAAAAAAGCCATACTATGGCAAAGAGAGTAATATCTTAGTTGAAATTGGCATAAATAACGATAATCCGCTTGCCCTTACAGTTGAGCCGTATGAGACTATTGAGTTTGGTAAAATCGTTTATTTTGACGTTCATAATAAAGTTGATTTTGACGCTTACAAGTTGCACAAATACTACAATTTAAAATATCCTAGAAAAGAGTTGCCAATACTCTATAACAGTTGGCTTTCTAACTTTTTTGAACTTGATTTTGACGAGACTATTAAGCAAATTGATAGGGCTAAATATTTAGGCTTTGAATATTTTGTTATTGACTGTGGTTGGTACGGCGACGGCGAAGTTTTCTTTGAAAACGTAGGTAGGTGGTACGAAAGCGAGAATTACGGATATAAAGGTAGACTTCAAGAGATTGCTAATTACGTTAACTTAAGCGGTATGAAGTTTGGTTTGTGGTTTGAACTAGAAAGGGCGTATGAAGGCGTAGAAAGTGTAAAAAATCATCCTGAATACTACTTGTCGTCAGGTGATGGAGATTACTTTTTAAATTTTGGTGACGATAAGGCACGTAATTTTATTTTTGAAGAAGTTTGCAAGGTTATAGATAAATATAATTTAGGTTTTATGAAGTTTGACTTTAATAGAACTATTTCGTTTGATGCGACAAGTCAAGGTTTTTATAGATACCAAAACGGATATAAAAAGTTTATTCAAATGATTAAAGATAAATATTCTAATATGTATATCACTTCTTGTGCAGGCGGAGGAAATAGACTTGAACTAGAGCAGTTATCATATATGGATAGCGCTTGGTTTTCAGACAATAACGGTCAACTTGAGGGGCTTGATATTTTAAAGAAATGTATCTTTAGATTGCCAAGTTCCGTTATAGAAAGATGGGGTGTGTATACTTTTTCTTCGCCCATTCCTAAAATTTTACAAAAGGAAAATCATACCGTTCCACTTATTTGCAACAACGCATCTTGGGAAAATTTAGCAACTGTTAGCGAAGACTATATATTCTCATTTTTAACAGGCGGTCCGTTTGGGCTTAGTTGTAATTTGCTTAATTTACCTAGCGAGCATGTTGAAAAACTTAAAAATTATATATCTTTATATAAAGAGCAAAGAGAGTTTTACAAAAGTGCTAACGTGCGCGTTATTATTGACGATAAAAACATTGTTGCTTTTGAGTATTTTGACAACGATTTTAATAACATAGTTATTAAAGTGTTTACTAAAAATATTAATCAAACAAGAATTACAATTTATCCGTTTATGGATAAAAACGCCAAGTATAGTTATGACGAAAAAATTTTTACAGCAAGCGAACTAGATATGGGCATTGTGCTTAAAGAACTTACTGACTTTAACGTTAAAACCATTGAACTTAAAAAAGTATAATTATGAATAAATTACCACTTTTTATTATATGATAATAGTGGTAATTTTTTATGCTTATTAGTTTTTTAGAACTTAAAAAGAAAGACGTTATAGATATATCAACTGGTAAAAATTTAGGGAAAATTATAAACCTATTTATCAATGAGGCTACTTGGCAAATAGAAAAAATAATAGTCTCTAATAAAGGGTCTTGTTTTTTATCTAATCAAAATATTGAAATAGACTATAAGTGTATAACTAAAATAGGTCAAGATAGCATTTTGTATAAGCCTTGTAAAGGAAAAATTAACGATTGTTGTAAAGAAAACGATATACAAATAATTGACTGCGAAGACGAATGATATAAATTTACGGCGTACCTTAACAGGTACGTCTTTTATTTTTTTAGTTTTTTTAATATTACTATAAACACTTGAAAATTTTTTAAGATTGTTGTACAATGCTATTATGAAAAAAAGTAATGAAACAAAAAGCCAAACAAGACTTATTGCTTGTGACAGCAATATAATTTTTGACGTATTAGTGATTTTAATGCTACTATTTTCGCTAATATACGGCTATATTAGTTCAAGTAAAAACGTAGACCCAAGTTCGGTGGTAGTAAAAACTTTATCTTATCTATGTGCACCGCTATCGGTTATAGTTGCAATTTCACTTTTATCGGTAAGAAAAAGATATAACGTTTTTATAGAACTTACGTGCGAAAAAGAAGATAAAATTACCCTTTTAGCAACTTTACTAATAACTGTTGGTATGATTTTCGGCTTATCGGAATTAAATAGTAAATTTGTAGAGTTTTTAAATCTTTTAGGGCTTAAAAGTCAAGAAATAGTTTTACCTAAAAAGTCAACGTTAAGCGTAATTATGGTAATAGTTTTCGTTTGTATATTACCGTCTGTTTGCGAAGAAATGATATTTAGGGGAATAATCGTAAAAAGTTTAAAGTCAACTGGTGAAGTGTTTGCTATCATTTTATCAGGGTTAATGTTTTCGCTATTTCATATGTCCGCCCAACAAACTATATATCAGTTTATAGTAGGTGCGTTATACGCCTTTATAGTTTTAAGGGGTGGCAGTTGGGTTTTGACTACTATATCTCACTTTATAAACAACTTTTTTATTATTATAAACTATTACTTTTTATCATTTTACCCTATGGGTATTTTAAAATATTTACTTATCGTAATGGGTTTAATTTCTCTATTGGCAGGTGTATATCTCTTATATAAAAACAAAAAAGAAATCAAGGTTTTAGAGAGTAAAAAAGACGCCTTTTTAGGTGTTCCAATAGGTCTTATAGCCTGCGTTATTATGTGGGTTGCAGGTTTGGTGTTAGCATGATAAAAGTTAGAGTCGTTGCCGTAGGCAAAGTAAAAGAAAAATATTTTTTAGACGCTATAAATGAGTATGAAAAAAGGCTGTCTAAATATTCCGAATTTAAAATTATTGAAGTAAAGGAAGAAAACTTTATTCAAGAGCCAAACTCTTCTCAAATTCAAGAAATTTTAAAAAAGGAAAGCGCTAATATTAAAAAGGAATTAAAAGGCTACGTTATCGCTTGTTGCATAGAAGGCAAAAAGTTTGATTCGGTTGCCTTTTCAAAACAAATTAGCCAAATAAAGAGCACTAATAGTGAGATAACTTTCGTAATAGGTGGCTCTTACGGTCTTAGCGATGAAATTAAGGGTATGGCTAACCTAAAAATGTCGGTATCCGATATGACTTTTCCACACACGCTATTTAGGGTTCTTTTAGTAGAGCAACTATACCGTGCGTTTTCTATTGAAGCAGAGGGGAAATACCATAAATGAAAATTTTAAACGATACTGAAAAATTTATGAAAATTGCTTTAAAACAAGCAAAAAATGCCTTTGATATAGGCGAAGTTCCAATAGGTGCTATAATCGTAAAAGACGGCATTGTAATAGCAAAGGCGAAAAATACTAGAAATAAGTCTAAATGTGCAACAAATCACGCTGAAATTGTGGCGATAAATAAAGCGTGTAAAAAACTTAACGATTGGAGACTTGACGGGGCGGAAATGTACGTCACCTTAGAGCCTTGCTCAATGTGTGCAGGCGCAATCGTAAACGCTAGAATTAGTAAAGTGTATTTCGGCGCGTATGAAAGAAAGAGCGGGGCAGTATTATCTAACCACCAAATACTTTTTAAAAACGGTTTAAATCACGTTTGTGACGTTGAGGGTGGAGTGCTAGAGAAAGAGTGTTCAAGTCTTTTAAAAACTTTTTTTAAAAATAAGCGAAAAACATCTTTGCCACCCCTTAATTCCCTTGACTTAAACAAAACAATTTAATAAAATAGATATATAGGCTTCTTGCCATTATTATACTTTTTGGAGGAGTTATGATAACACACAATACAGAGATAAAACTTTTTGCAGGAAACTCTAATAGAGAACTTGCCGAAGCAATCGCTAAAGAACTTAATATGAAATTAAGCAGTGCTGAAGTTTCAAGATTTAGCGACGGTGAGATAAACGTTCATATTGGCGAAACAGTAAGGGGTAGAGACGTTTTTGTTATTCAATCAACAGGCACACCTGTAAATGAAAACTTAATGGAATTACTCGTTATGATTGATGCTTTAAAGAGAGCGTCTGCAGGTAGAATTACGGCAGTTATGCCATATTTCGGTTATGCAAGGCAAGATAGAAAGGCAAGACCAAGAGACCCAATTACTGCAAGACTTGTTGCCGACCTTATTCAAACTGCTGGAGCGGATAGAATTCTTACTATGGACCTTCACGCTTTACAAATTCAAGGTTTCTTTGATATTCCAGTTGACCACTTAATCGGCGGTCCGTTATTATACAGATATTTCCAAAACATTGTTGACGATGAATTCGTTGTCGTATCTCCAGACGTTGGCTCTGTGACTAGGGCTAGAAACGTAGCATCAAAAATGGGTGCACAAATGGCTATTATAGACAAACGTCGTCCAAAGGCTAACCAACTAGAAGTTATGAACATTATCGGTGATATACAAGGTAAAAAATGCCTTATGGTTGACGATATGATTGATACTGCAGGAACAATTGTTCAAGGTGCTGAAGCGCTTTATAAAAACGGTGCTAAAGAAATTTACGCTTGTTGCTCACACGCTGTATTCTCAGGTCCTGCTATTGAACGTATTAAAAACTCACACATTACTAAACTTGTTGTGTTAGATACAGTCCACCTTCCTGACGAAAAGAAACTTGATAAAATTGAAGTTATTTCTAGCGCTAAATTATTTGCCTTAGCGATTGAAAACGTATATCTTGACAGGAAAATGTCTGAAATTTACGAAAACAACTAATAATTTAAAGTGGCAGTATAGGAAACTATACTGCTTTTTTATGCTTAAATAGTTTAACTTTAAATAGTCGTTGACAATAATTCTTGTTAGTGATAAACTTATATATAGTTTAAGGAGTGTTTTATGCGTAAAATAGCGGTGTTGTTATCAGTATTAGCGGGTATTTTTGTATTTTTAGGTTCAGTCGGTTGCGCAGGCTCTAAAAAATACGACGTTAAATTTATAGTAGACGGTGAAGTTTATAAATCGGTAGGAACTAATGGTGACGACGAAATAAAGTTGCCTAAAAACCCAACTCTAGGCGATAAGGTTTTTGAGGGTTGGTTTGTTGATAACGGAACTTTTAAAGTTGAGTTTACGTCAACTTATTTAATTGAAAACCCTACTGTTAAAGATTTTAACGTTTATGCTAAATTTAAAAATACCCATAAGCATTATTACGAAATTAACTACGTTAAAAAAACTTGTACGACCGGTGGGTATAAAGAGTTTAAGTGTAGTTGTGGTAATACCTACCAAGCCGAACACGAACTTGCTTTAGGCCACGCTTTAGGCTTATATAAAGAAGTAAAGTCCGCAACTTGTATAAGCGACGGCTCTGAAATAGCAGTTTGTTTAAGGGAAGGTTGCAATCATAGCGTGACAAGGGTTATTCCTAAGTCAAATAAATTACATAGTTATAATGAAGAAAATAAATGCACTTATTGTGGCGATACGTTAGAATAATATAAAGTGCCGCTAATTATAGTACGGCTAAACAATTTAATACAAATTAAGGGTAAAATCGCTCGCAAAATTGCGGGCGATTTTCTATTTTATAAACATTATATAAAAAGATATAATTTATGGAGTGTTTTATTTAAAAAATAATAAAAAATAGTTGACATATATCTAATTGATATATATAATAATCTTGTTTAGTTTTATTAAACAAAAAGTTTACAGTCTCTAATCTTGGGGGTTTTATGGTTTTAGGCGATAAAATTAAAGAGTTAAGGCTACAATGTGACTTAACACAAGAAGAATTAGCCAACAGGTGCGAACTTACAAAGGGTTATATATCTCAATTAGAAAACGATTTGACAAGCCCGTCTATCGCAACTCTTATAGATATACTTTCCGCACTAGGCGTCACGCTTAAAGATTTTTTTGCAGAAGAAGAAGAGAAAAAAATTGTCTTTACCGAAAGCGACTTTATTGAAAAGTGTGAAAATGGCAAAGTTTCTAATTGGCTTGTTCCTAACGCTCAAAAAAATATGATGGAGCCAATGCTTATAGAACTTGAAAAAAATGCGTACACCGAAGAAGATATTCCTCACGAAGGGGAAGAGTTTGGGTACGTTTTAGAAGGCGAAATAACTATTCACATAGGCAAGAAAAAATACGTTGCTAAAAAAGGTGATAGTTTTTATTATACGGCAGATAAATCTCATTACGTTATAAATACTAAAGAAAAAACTGCTAAATTTTTGTGGATATCAACTCCACCAACCTTTTAATTTACATATAGGGGAACGATTATGGAAAAAGTATTAAGTGAACAAAAAATTATTGAACTTATAGGCGTGTCAAAAGAGTTTGACAACACTCCTGCAGTAAACAACGTAAACTTATACGTTAAAAAGGGTGAGTTTATCACTTTTTTAGGGCCGTCAGGTTGTGGTAAAACTACTACGCTTAGAATGATTGCGGGGTTTGAACTCCCAACTGAAGGTAAAATTTTATTAAACGGTAAAGATATAACTAATTTACCACCGCACAAACGTCCTGTTAATACGGTGTTTCAAAGATATGCACTTTTCCCACACTTAAACGTATATGAAAATATTGCTTACGGATTAAAGTTGCAAAAATTAAAAGTGACTTATGAAGACTCATTAGGTAATAGAATTGAAAAGATAGAGCATTATACTAAAGACGAAATTACTGAAAAGGTTAAAAAAGCATTAAAAATGGTAGACCTTGAAGATTTTGAAAAGAGAAGCGTTACGACTTTGTCTGGTGGTCAACAACAAAGAATAGCGATTGCCCGTGCAATTGTTAACGAGCCTGAAATTCTTCTTTTAGACGAACCGCTTGGCGCTCTTGACTTAAAAATGAGAAAGGAAATGCAACTTGAACTTAAAGAAATGCACAAAAAGTTAGGCATTACCTTTATTTACGTCACTCACGACCAAGAAGAAGCGCTTACAATGAGCGATACCGTTGTCGTTATGAAAGACGGTAAAATTCAACAAATAGGCACTCCTCAAGATATTTATAACGAACCTAAAAACTCTTTCGTTGCAGACTTTATCGGCGAAAGTAATATATTTAGCGGAACTATTGTCGGCGAGCGTAGAGTTCGCTTTATGAACAAGGTGTTTGACTGTATTGACGACTTTGATAAAAATGAGAAAGTTGACGTTGTAGTTAGACCTGAAGACGTAGAGATTGTAAGCGAAGATAACGGTATGGTGACGGGCGTTATATCTTCTTGTATTTTTAAAGGCATGCACTATCAAATGACTTTAATGGTAGGTAGAACGGAAGTTGAAATTCAGTCTACTAAAGGTTATGAAGTTGGCAGTAAAGTAGGCATTATAATAGAAGCACAAAATATTCACATAATGCACAAAGAATTCGTATCTAACGTTTACGACGGTTATATTACTAAAAACAATACCGTATGCTTTGCCGATGGTGAGTTCCCTTGTGACGTCACTCAATTATACGAAGGCTCTAAGTTAGACGACGATGGTTATTTAGTTTTAGCAAGCGGAGAAAAGATTGACCTTACCGATACTGACGTTAAGGTTGAAATTGGTCTTAAAGATATAGAAATTATAGACAATGACGAAGACGGTAATGCTTGTGGCTCAATTATATCTATCGTGTATAAAGGCGACCACTATCAAGTTATTATCCGTACCGACGTTGAAGAAGAAGACTTCGTTTGCGATACCGAATATACTTGGAACGAAAACGACAGGGTTAGCGTAAAAATTCCTAAAGAAAAAATTAAACTTACTCTTAAACAGGAGAACAAAAGATGAAAGGTGAAAAAATAATATCTAAACAACCTTTTACAAGCGATAACGTTTCAAAGGGTTTGTTTAAATTTTCAAGAAGTCAACTTTGTATACCTTACGGCGTATTTTTGACTGTTTTTGTAGTGTTTCCTTTACTTTTAGTAGTGTATTACGCTTTTACGTCAAAAACAGGTCAATTTAGTTTTGAAAATTTCGTATCGTTTTTTACTAATTTAACAACGCTTAGCACATTAATTATAAGTATTTTCGTTAGCGTTTTAGTGACGATTTTATGTTTGCTTATCGCATACCCAGTAGCCTTTATATTATCAAGAATGAAAGGTAATATCGCTTTGGTCTTACTTTTGTTGTTTATATTGCCAAGTTGGCTTAACTTCGTACTTAGGGCTATGGCTATGAAAGAGTTGTTGGCAGTAATAGGGATACCACTTGGTAGCGGTGCAAACGTTATCGGTTTAGTTTACGACTTTATGCCGTTTATGGTAATGCCATTATATTCAACTTTAATTAAAATGGATAAAAGTTATGAAGAAGCCGCTTCAGACCTTGGCGCAAGCAAGTCTAAAGTGTTTACGTCAGTTATTCTTCCGCTTTCTAAACCGGGAATTATAAGCGGTGTCACAATGGTATTTTTACCAGTTATGAGTTGCTACGTTATTACCGATACTTTTAGCGGTAGTACAGGGTTTTCACTCATTGGTAAACTAATTGCTAAATGTTTCCTTGGCGAAGGCGGTGCACCAATTCAAATAAACGAAGGTGCGGCAATAGCGCTTATAATGCTTGTTATAATGGTCATAACTATGACTTTAACGGGTGGCTTTAAAAATGCTGAAAACACTAGGGGGACTAATTTATGATAAAAAGGTTATTATCTATTTTTTATATTATTTTAGTTCTTGCGTTTATCTATATACCAATCTTTTTACTTATCGTATATAGTTTTAACGACGGTAAAACAATAGGTGTATGGCAAGGTTTTTCTTTTAGATGGTATCAAAGAATAGGCTCTGTTAAAGACGTTGTATTTAACACTTTATTACTTGCTGTAATTTCGGCTACGATAGCAACTATACTTGGTACTTTAGGCGCATTAGGTATATTTTATAGTAAAGGTAAATTTGGTAAATATACTAATTTATCTTCGCAAATACCAGTGGTTAACTCAGAAGTTGTGACGGCGTGCGCTTTAGTAATGCTACTTATGTTATTAGGCAGTGCAAACAGGTCTATCGTAGGGTTATATATAGGTCATATTATATTGACAGTTCCTTTCGTAGTGTTATCCATTATGCCTAAATTAAAACAAATGGACCCGTCTTTATACGAAGCGGCGTTAGACCTTGGCGACACTCCTTTCCAAGCGCTTAGAAAAGTTGTTATGCCACAAATATTAGCAGGCGTATTTACAGGCTTTATACTTGCAATAACACTTTCTCTTGACGACTATATTATAACAGCAACCTTATCTCCACTTGGTTATGACACGATAAGTACTGCGGTATATAAGTCAATATCGTTAACTACTGAAGAAGCAAGTAAAGCAGTACCTATTTATAGGGCTCTTACTACTATAATTTTCTTAATTACCCTTATGGCGGTAATAATTATGAACGTTTACTCAAATAAAGTAAACAAAGCACGCAAAAAATAAAAGGGGGAAATATGAAAAAGTTTATTAGTTTATTATTTTCATTGACTCTTACTCTTTGTTTGATAGTTCCTAGCGTAAATGTAAATAGCGTTAGTGCTAAAGATAAAAACACGATAGTTATTTATAGTTGGGAAGATTATATTGACCTTGGTTATGGCGAAGAAGATTTAGAAGAATTATCCGACTATTTGTTAGATAATTACACCGAAGAAGAATTGCTTTCAAGCATAATTGATATTTTTATGGAAGAAAATCCTGATATAACCGTAGAATATCATACCTTTGCCACTAACGAAGAAATGTATAACGAACTAAAAAACAATCCAAACGGTCCTGACCTTATTTGTCCGTCTGAATACATGATTATGAAAATGAAAGACGAAGGGCTTATAAAACCGTTTAGCGTTCCTAGTGAGTGGGCTGAAAACGGCTCGCCATATATTAAAAGCGTTTTTGAAAACTTAGGCTTAGTTGACGGCGACAAAGTTTACGCTTGCGGATATATGTGGGGAACAATGGGTTATATTTATAATGCCGACGTCACTTCAGCCGATGAACTTAAAAATTGGGATAGCGTATTAAATCAAAAATTTAATGGTAGAATTACCATAAAAGACAGTATACGTGACACCTATATTATGGCTCTTGGCGCAATTTATAAAGATGAACTTTTAGCACTTGACAATACATCTTCGGACTATAATAAAAAATTATCGCAAATTTTTAATAGAACTGACGACGAAACTATTGAAAAAGTAGAAGAGTATTTAAAAAACTTAAAAAGCAAGTTATACGGCTTTGAAGTAGATAGCGGTAAAAGTGATTTATTAACAGGCAAAATTGATATAAACTTTGCTTGGAGTGGCGACGCTGTTTACTCTATTGACGAAGCGGAGTGGCAAGGCTTAAATTTAGAATACGTCGTTCCAGAAGAAGGCTCTAACGTATGGTTTGACGGTTTTGTTATGCCAACTAACGCTAATGAAGAACTCGCTACTAAGTTTTTAAACTTCGTGTCTAGAAAAGATAACGTTATAAGAAATATGGAATACATCGGCTATACAAGTTGTATGGCGCAAGAAGAATTATTTTCTTATATTCAAGACAAGTACGAAGAAGATGACGGAGAAGAAGTGGTTAACATAGGCTATTTCTTTAAAGGTGCTAACTATGACGGCTTAGATTACGTTGTTAAAACAAGTAATTTAAACAAGCAATTTGCAACCCAATACCCTGATTACGACGTTATAAATAGATGTGCGGTAATGGCTAATTTTGACAATGATACGCTTGATAAAATAAATAAAATGTGGAATAACGTTAAGTTTATAACTTTTCCGTATTGGATAATTATCGTTATAGTTTCAGTCGTTGTATTAGCGGTGTTAGCGTTTGTTATTTATAAGTTTAAAGATAAAATCTTTAAAAGGGTAAACACTAAAAAACTAAAACTTATTAGCAAAGAAAAAATTATATAATTTAAACGCTCTACGTTTGTAGAGCGTTTTTAATTTTTAAAAAGTTATAATTTTATATACGCCTAGTAAAAGGAGTATTATTTGAGAAACAATTTGGTATTTACTTATCTTTTTTATTATTTTATTGCAAGTTATAAGTATTGATAAGTTTATAAGTAATAGGTGCAGTAAGGTCACTAAAACGGCAACAAAAAGTCTATTTCCGTAAACTAGGGTAATAGAAAAACAGCCTACACCGCCGTCTAAACCTATTGCTAAACCTAGAACTATACTTTCAATAAAAACGCTAAAAGAATTGCTATCAAGGTCTGTTATTTTATCAAATCTATCTTTTTTAAAAAAACCTAAAAATGCAATAAAAATTAAAATATATCCACTAATTAGTTGTGAGACGGTAAGAAAGTTTTTTCCTACGCTCTCTCCAAAAAAACTGCCTAATAAACAAAGGGTAAATACGGACAAAATTATTCCTAAAGTAAAAGTGAAGCGCTCGTTAGTTTTCAAGCGCGTTGATAGACCGCAAAAAAAGGAGTCTAAACTAACGACAATAGCCGTTGTAAAAAGTGTAAAATTGTTCATAAAAAGCCCATTTACTTATATTATTCTAAAAATAAGCAATAAGTGACTTAAAGTTAAAGTATTTTAGCATTTTTTGAGTGTTAGTTATTGACAAAATATCTAAATAATAGTAAAATAATAAAGTATAATGATAATAGTGGGTTATAGTATATAATTTTAGTCTATAATCTATGATATAGGAGACAACAATGATATCTAAAGGCGTTAAAAAACTAATCGTATTCGTATTGTGCGCTATTTTCGTCGTGCCATTTATTAACTTTACAGTTAATACGGCAAAGGCTAGTAAAACTATAAAGGCATTTAAAGGTGCTGAAATTGCTATTGACCTTGGTGATGATTTAAAAAATTCTTCATCTTCTAACTTGACTATTAAAGTAGGCGATACTGAAATTTATAAAAGCGGTAGCGCGGTTGCTAATAGCGATTATCTAGTTAGCGTTTCAACTAGCAATGGTAAAAAGTATGCAAATATAACTTTCTTTAAAAATGGAACGTATGCGGTTAACGTAAAAGATTCGTCTATAGATAAAGAAAAAAATGCAACGGTAGAAGTTGGCGATACTGAAGCATATATTACTTTAAAATATAAATCTTTTGAAGGCGACGCAGGGCAAAATCTTATTAGTGAATATAAGAAATTGATTGAAGAAAATACTGAAGAAGTGTTTATCGCAGGCGATAGCAGTTTTACAGTTCCTGAAATTTCTTCGCTTATTGAAACTAACTTCCCATACGGCAGTGTAAGAAAAACCGTTTACTATTACGCATCTGGTGAAACTTCTAGCAAAAACACTTATGCTTCAAAAGCAGACCTTAAATTTTCAATTTCTACTTACGGTACTTATAGATTTTACGTTTTAGCAAACATTGAAAAACACAACTTAAATATTGATGGTGGCATCACTATGAAAGTTGACGGTCTTAAAGAAGAAAAAGACGGTTTTTATAGATATTACGACGCAGAAAATAACGAAGTTTATTACAATAAAGGCGACAATAAGTTCTATAAAATAGACAATAATAATAACAATGGTTATTCTGGAGACCCATTAACGATTGACGAAACTAAAAAATCTTTAATAGTTCCTGTATTTGAGTTTACTGTACAAAGCCAATTACCAACTATTAAAATTGATTCAACTTACCAAGAAAACGGCTACGTTGGTTTAAAATATAAAGTGACTGGTGTGACAATCAACGGCGATACTACGTCTGAAAAGTATGAACTTTTATACTCTACTGAAAAGTCTTTAGACGGCAAGTACGATAATTTTACTTTAGCGGAAGAAGAGTTTGATAGTAGCGCGTTTACCTTCACTCCAACAAAAATGGGTTATTACGTTGTTAGGGTGACTGCTTATAGTGTTGATGGTGTTAATAAAGCATACACTCCACAAATTGAAGTAAACGAAAAATATGAGCAAGTTAAGTACAAAGTAAGTTTTTCTGACTGGCTTGACGTAAACCTTTTACCATTTATATTATTCTGCATATCTGGTGCTTGTTTAGTGACTATAATCTTATTATTAACTATTAAGCCAAAGGAAAAGGCTTCAACAAAGGTAGAAGAAGATAAATAATTAAAAAGATAAAAAGTGCAACTACGCGTTGCACTTTTTTGTTTAGTCTTTGCCACGATAACGATTGATAACGTTGCAACCGATAGGCTATGTTGCTCTTATAAGACAATGCCGAACTTGTTTTTTGTTAAATTCACTCAAACGATTGATTTTAACTAATAAAAATTATATAATTATAATATGAAAATTTTTAAAGTAGATAAACCTATAAAACTAAGCAAGTTTTTAAACGAAGTTTACGGGGCGGGACTTCCGTATTCGTCGTATAAAAAACTGCTTAGAAACAAAGATATTAAAATAAATGGTATAAGGATTAATAAAGACGTTGACTTAATTGTAGGCGACGACGTTGTAGTATATTTTGACGGTACTAAAAAAACGTTAGACATTATATATAACGATGATAACCTTATAATTTTAAACAAGCCTAGCGGAATAACTACCGAAGATTTTTATGCCGAAGTTCAAAAAACTTATAGCAGTGCTATAATGGTTCATAGGTTAGATAGGAATACTAGCGGGCTTATTATTTTTGCTCTTAATAATGATAGCGAGTTAGAACTTTTAAAAGCCTTTAAAAAAAGGTCGCTAGAAAAATTCTACGTGGCAGAAATACACGGTTTTTTTGAAAAGGAAAGTGGAGTATTAAAAGACTACTTATTTAAAGATAGTGACAAGGCGTTAGTTAAAGTATTAAGTCAAAAGTTAAAAGGCTCGGTAGAAATTATAACTGAGTACGAAACTATATTAAAAAAAGAAACTACGTCAATATTAAAAATAAAACTTATAACGGGTAAAACACATCAAATAAGGGCTCATTTAGCCTATTATAACCACTTTATTATTGGCGACGGTAAATACGGTGTAAACGACGTAAACAAGCAATTTAAAGCCAAATATCAACGCCTATGTTCAAGCCAAGTAAACTTTATAAGTATTGGTGGTTGTTTAAGTTATTTAAACGGCAAAACGTTCAAACTAAATAAAATACCGTTTTAAAGGAATTAAACTACTTAATTCCTTTTTTTATGACAAAAAATATATAATTACGCTATTATGATTTTGCTACAATTAACGCTAGAGGTGGCGTATGGCAAAAAAAATTGTAATAACATCGGGTAAAGGCGGGGTTGGAAAAACTACCGTCACTGCAAATTTAGGTTTAACTTTAGCAAAAAGTGGGTATAGAGTAATGCTTATAGACGGCGATATGGGGCTTAATAATTTAGACGTGATAACGCTAGTTGACGACCTTATAGTTTACGACCTTATTGACGTTTTAAACGGTAAATGTAGGGCAAAGCAAGCGCTTATACAAAGCCCTGTTAGTAAAAATTTATACGTTATGCCGTGTATTCACTCTTTATCTCAAACGGAAATCACAAGCAGTAGGCTTAAAACCGAAATTGACAATCTAGATAATTTATTTGATTATATTTTAATAGATTGTCCTGCGGGTATAGAACTTGGCTTTCATAGGGCGGTATCTCTTGCTGACGAAAGTATAGTAGTAGTCACCCCAAACGTTGCAAGCGTAAGAGACGCCGATAAGGTTATAACAATACTTAAAAGTTATAAATTAAACTCTGTAAAAATTGTTGTAAATAGAATTCGTGGCGACTTAATAATGTCTAACGAAATGTATTCGCCTAAAGATATTGAGACCACTTTAAACGTAGAACTATTAGGTATAATACCCGATGACGACGAATTTTTAAAAGGATTAGTTGATATTCCAAGCGAAGCCGAAAAGGCTATAAGGTTAATAGGTAAAAGCATTTTAGGGAAAAGCGCAAAACAATACGATTATTTAAGAAAATATCAAGGTTTTTTCGGCAGTATTAGAAGGGAGATTAAAAAGAGAATATGAAAGGCAAAAAAAATAGGCTTATGAGTGTTATTGAAAGAGATAGGCTATTTATTAGTAGTGAAACATCGTCAATTATCGTATACGATTTAAAAAATTTATTAAATAATTATTTTAACGTAGAAGGTGAAGTTTATTTAGACGTAAAGGCGGAAAATAACGTATATAATATAAATATTGAAGCAAAGGCTTTAGGAATAAAAACTTTTAACGTATTAAAAAATTAACTTGAAAATATAACTATAATATGCTAAAATATTATGGGGGTTATATTATGGAATTTGAAAAAGTAATTACTACTAGATTTTCTGCACGTGATTATTCTAGTAAAAAAGTTGAACAAGAAAAAATTGATAAAATTTTAAAGGCAGGCTTACTTGCGCCTACTGCAAAAAATACTCAATGCCAAAAAATATACGTTATTAAAAGTGACGAAGCGCTAAAAAAATTAAACGAAATAAATTTTACTTTTAACGCTCCACTCGTATTTTTAGTATGTGGCGATAAAAACAGAGAATGCCCAAGGGCGTATAGAGAAGGAAGTTTAATGGAAACTGACCTTGCTATCGTTCAAACACATATGATGCTTGAAGCAACTAATTTAGGTCTAGGTAGTTGTTGGGTTTGTTATTTTAATGAAGAAAAGGTGGCAAAAGCCTTTAACGTACCTGATAATGAAATACCTTATAACTTATTACTTGTTGGTTATCCTACCGATACTTGCGTACCGTCAGTTAGACATAGCCAATCGCGCACATTAGAAGACACTATTATCTATAAATAATAAAAAAATCACACTTATCTAAAAGTGTGATTTTTTAATTTTTAAATTATTTTTCTTCTTGTGCTTCTTCATAAAGCCTGTCGTATTCTTTAAAAACTGCGTCAACGATATCGTCGTCAAGTTCAACGGTAAAATTAGTATCGCCGTTTTTAGTTTCTTCAACTTTAAAAACGATAGCAGAATCTTCGTCCATACCCTCTAAAAGTTCAACAGGTTGAGCAATTACGTAGTAATTTTCATCGTAATATATATCAGCAATCTCAATAAAGTCAATTTCAGTGCCGTCAGCGGCAACCATTGTTATTATATCGTCATCTTCAAATTGGTATTCTTTCTTATCCATAATAATCTCCTTTTATTATAATGTACCAAATATATTTTAAAAAGTCAATAGTTTTTACTTTTTGTTGCCTAAAAGACTTTTTTTAAAGAGTATTACCGACAATACTATTGCTATTAAAGTATATACAAAATAGATAACTAAGGCTGATAAAATGCTTGTATAGTTAGATAATAATACTGACTTTAATAATTCTAGTGAAGACTTGAACGGTAAAGCGTTGCAAATAAAATTAAAAAATCCGCCTACTAAATCACTAGAAAAATACATACCGCTAGTAAACGCAACAAGTTGTACCACAACGCTAGATAAACCTGAAGATGATTTACTGCTAGTTATAGAGCCTATCAATATTCCTAAAAAGATATATAACGTAGCAACGAAAAGGCTAGCAATAGTGCAAAGTATAACGTTTATAGAAAAACTAAGCCCAAGTGGTATGGCAACTAAAAAGAATAAAGCCGATTGCAGTAAGGCTAAAGGTAAAAGTGAAAAATAATACCCTAAAATATAATGATACGGTTTCATAGGGCTAGCAGTTAATCTTAGTAGTAATGACGACGACCTATCTTCCGCAACTAATAATGCCGAAAACATTGTTAAAAATGCAAAGCCAAAAATTATAATCCCCGGTGTAAAATTTTCTAGTTTATACGCGTCGTTAGGAATTTTAAATTGCGTAAAAATCCATAGCAAAAATATAGGTAATATTATTGCAAATATCCAACTTAAATAATCACGCAAAAGTTCTTTTAAATTTCTTTTAGTAAAATTAAATATCATATTCATAAAGATTCCCCCGTACATAGTTTAACGAAAGCGTCTTCAAAAGTAGTGGCGTTAGCACTTTTAATTATTTCTTGCGCCGTTCCTACGATTTTTAATTTACCGTTTTGAAGTATGCCTATTTTAGAAGATAATTTTTCTGCTTCTTCCATATAATGAGTGGTTAAAATAATAGTCGTTTTACCCTTTAGTGAAGATATTATCTTCCATAACTCAATTCTAGACAATACGTCAAGCCCTAAAGTGGGTTCGTCTAAAAATAAAATTTTAGGCTCGTTTGCAAGTGCCATTGCAATAGAAAGCCTTCTTTTATATCCGCCAGACAAGGTTTTTGCCCTTTTATTTCTGTATTCTTCTAAACTAAACAAGGTTATAAGTTCGTTTATTTTTTGAGTTTTATTTTTTATTCCGTAAACGCCTAAAATAAAACTTAAATTTTCTTCAACCGTTAAATTTAGTGCAATAGCACTTTCTTGTGGCGATATGTTCATGCGTTCTTTTATGCTACTGTCTTTAAAAGGGTTTATATTGTCAATTAAAATTTCGCCAGACGTAGGTTTTATAAGTGTAGTCAACATTTTAATAGTAGTCGTTTTACCAGCACCGTTAACGCCAAGAAGTGAGAATAATTCACCGCTTTGTATTTCTAAATTAAGGTTATCAACAACGGTTTTGTCATCGTATTTTTTTGTTAGGTTAATAGTCTTAATCATTTATTAATTATCTCCTAAAATCTTATCCGACAAGTCGGTTAAAAAATCACTTTTTATAATGGCTATGCCTTTTTTAGAATCGCACAAAATAATCACGCTATCGCCAGGCTTTATATCAAACATTTCTCTAGCATCTTTTGGGATAACTATTTGCCCCTTTTCGCCAACCTTACAAACTCCAACAAGTTTATCTTTCATAAATCCCCCTTTAGTATTACAAGTTATACTTTTCATACTAATTATACCAAAAGGAGAACGTTAAGTCAATCTTTTTACTTTACAAAACTGAAAGATAAATGTATAATATTTATATGTTAAAAATTTCTAAGGTTGATAAAAATTCAATAGGTGAAGAAATCGGTTTAGAAATAGGGGATATAATTGAGAAGTTTGACGGTTTTAACGTCGTTGACGTTTTAGATTATACCTTTTATGACTATAAAGATTTTTTTACTATGACCGTTTTATCAAAAAATGGCGAGCGTGTGACGGTAGAGATTGAGAAAGACGAAGACGAAACTTTGGGTTTATCTTTCTATGACGATAACCTTGAATTAAAAACTTGTCATAACAACTGTGTATTTTGCTTCGTTTCGCAAATGCCAAAAGGTCTTAGAAAATCTTTATACGTTAAAGACGACGACTATCGCCAAAGTTTTTTATCGGGCAATTTCGTCACCTTAACTAACGTGACTAGCGACGATATTGATAGAATTATAAGGCTTAATTTAAGCCCAATATACGTTTCAGTTCAAGCGACTAATAGTGACGTTAGAAAGAAAATGCTTTCAAATAGATTTGCAGGCGATATTTTAGAAAAGTTAGAAAAATTAACTAAAAACGGCATTAAAGTGCATACTCAAATAGTTCTTGTGCCATCGTTGAACGACGGTGCTGTACTAGATAACTCTCTTAGTGACCTATATAAACTTCGCCCTAACTTGCAATCAGTTGCGGTAGTTCCTTGCGGAATAACTAAGTATAGGGAAGGGCTTTATCATATTGACGATATTGACAAGGGCTATGCAACGTGCGTAATAAACCAAGTTAAAGCGTTTAATAGTAGTGTTAAAGAAAATTTTGCCCTTTTAGGCGACGAGTTTTATTTTAAAGCGGGTATGCCGGTAGAAAGTGTTGAAAGTTATGGTGACTTTTCGCAAATAGGCAACGGCGTAGGTATGACTGCAAAGTTTGAAAGCGAACTTAACGAAGTTTTAGAAAAAAAACTTTCTAAAGGCAGGTTTTTATTAGTGACGGGAACGTCGGCAAAAGCCTTTATTGAAGAAAGCGCAAAAAAAGTTCTTAATTGCGTTAAAGGTATAAGTATTAAAGTTTTAGGTGTTGAGAATAATTTTTTTGGAAGCACGGTAAACTGTACGGGTTTATTGACTGGTGGCGATATATTAAACGCCCTTTCTACTCAAAGTGATTATGATTATTTAGTGTTGCCTGACGTGTGTTTAAAAGAAGATGAAGACGTTTTTTTAGACGACGTTAGTGTGACTGAATTAAAAGAAAGAATAAACGTTCCTATCATAATAACAAACGGTACGGCAAAAAGTTTTTACGACGCTTTTATTATGGGTAAGGATATAAGGATAATAAAATGAACAAGCCAATAGTAGCGGTGGTCGGCAGACCAAACGTTGGAAAGTCAACGTTTTTCAATAAAATAACAGGTAAAAAGATTTCTATTGTTGAGAATATTCCAGGTGTCACACGCGATAGAATTTATTGTGATGCCGAGTGGTGTGGCAAGCAATTTACAATGATAGATACAGGCGGTATTGAACTTAAGTCGCAAGACGAAATGTGGCGCCATATTAAAAAGCAAGCGGAAATAGCCGTTGATATGGCTGACGTTATAATTTTTATGTGTGACGTTAAAGGTGGTCTTACCGCGTCTGACTTTGAAGTTGCAAGTATGCTTCGCCGTTCAAACAAGCCAATTTGTTTAGCGATAAATAAACTTGACAATTACGACGAGTCTTTACTTTACGAGTATTACGAGTTAGGTTTGGGCGTACCTTACGGTATTTCTTGCGAACAAGGTAAGGGTTTAGGTGACCTTTTAGATGAGGTTTGCTCATATTTTGATGCGATAGATACAAGCGAAGAAGACGAGAGAATTAAAATTGCAATAGTAGGAAAGCCTAATGCAGGAAAGTCAAGTTTAACTAATAAACTTTTAGGATACGATAGAACTATCGTTTCAAATATCGCAGGAACTACAAGGGACTCTATTGATACTTATTTTGAGTTTGAAGATAAAAAGTTTACTATTATAGACACGGCAGGTATTAGAAAGAAAAAGAGCGTAAACGAAGACGTTGAGTATTATAGCGTAGTTAGGGCTCTAGGCTCTATAAGGCGTGCTGATATTTGCTTAGCGGTAATTGATTGTGAAGAAGGGCTTACCGAGCAAGACGTTAAGATTTTAGGATATATTCACGAGCAAGGTAAACCGTCAATCGTAGTTATGAACAAGTGGGACGCTATTGAGAAAGACACCTTTACAATAGAGTCGTTCAAGAAAAAATTAGACTGCGACTTAGCGTTTATGGATTATTATAAAAGCATATTCGTTTCCGCAAAGACAGGTCAAAGGGTAGAAAAGATTTTAAGCCTTTGTTTAGACGTTTTAGATAATGCAAGAAGAAGGATTACGACAGGTACGTTAAACGAAGTTATAACCGACGCCGTTAGAACTACCGAGCCACCTACAAAAAATGGTAAAAAACTCAAGATATTCTACACTGTTCAAGACGGTATTGAACCACCAACCTTTGTAATGTTTGTAAACGATATGGAACTTATGCACTTTAGTTATAAAAGGTATTTAGAAAACACTTTAAGAAATACCTTTGACTTTACAGGTACTCCTATAAGGCTAATTGCTAGAGAAAAGGGGGAAGACGAGTAATGAAATACGTTTCACTATCTATGCTATGGTGGCAATTTTTGCTCTTAGCAATAGGCTCGTACCTAATTGGCTCTATAAATTTTTCGGTAATGATATCAAAGTTTTTGCATAAAGATATTAGAAAGGTCGGCAGTGGCAACCCAGGAACTTTAAATATGAGTAGAACTTTTGGTCTTAAAGTAGGCGTATTAGTTTTATTATTAGATATGGTTAAGGGTGCAGTTCCAACTTTAATAGGTTTACTTTTATATAAAAATTTTTACTTTAACAATACTACGTTGCCAATAAGTTTACTAGCCAAGGTATTAAGTGGTTTCTTTGCGGTATTAGGGCACGTGTTCCCTATATATATGAAGTTTAAAGGTGGTAAGGGTATAGCCACAACTATCGGTGTGTTTGCCGTTTGTAATCCCCTTGTAATGGTTTTATCGGGTGCTATTGCAATATTGTTTATACTCTTTACGGAAGTTGGTTCTATGGGCTCGTTTTTGGCTACTACGCCAGGCGCTATTGCGGCTAGTTTTTCAGTATATAAACACTATATTCAAGCAAACACCATTTTCGTTGGTCAAGTATTAACGGCAGTTATTACAAACTTGTTTATCGTTGCAATAATTATCTTAACTTGGTATGCGCATAGAAAGAATATTCAAAGGCTAATTTCGGGCGATGAACACCCAACAAACTGGCTACAAATGATAAGAGAGTCTAAGATTAAGAAAAAATTAAAAGAGAATAAAAAATAATCATAATAAAAAAATTCCTTTCATATACATTATTGATATGGGAGGATTTTTTTTATGGATAAATACGATATTTACAAAGATATTGCTTGTAGAACAGGTGGAGATATATACATAGGTGTTGTTGGACCTGTAAGAACGGGTAAATCGTCGTTTATTACAAAATTCACAGAACTTATGGTTATGCCTAATATAGTAAGCAAAAATAAAAAACAAATAGCCATAGATGAAATGCCTCAGTCTGGCATAGGAAAAACTATCACGACCACAGAGCCTAAATTCGTTCCGTCAGAAGCGGTAAAAATTTCACTTAAAAATAAGGTGAGTGCTAAGGTAAGGCTTATTGATTGCGTTGGTTATTTAGTTGACGGTGCTGTTGGCGATAAAGAAAACGATAAGGAAAGGCTTGTTAAAACGCCTTGGAACGATGAGCCTATGACTTTTGATAAGGCGGCTAGTTTAGGTACTGAAAAGGTTATAAACGAACATTCTACAATAGGCGTTTTAGTGACTACCGACGGCTCAATTTGCGATATTGAAAGGCAAAATTATGAAAAAGCAGAACAAAAAGTAGTAGATAAATTAAAGGCGACGGGTAAGCCGTTCGTCATTGTGTTAAACTGCAAAAATCCAACTAGCCAAGAAAATGTAAATTTAGCAAGCGAACTTAGCGATAAATATGGTACAATTACTATCCCTCTTAACGTTTTAGAACTTACTGAAAATGATATAACTAGGGTTTTAGAAGGTGCGCTTATGGAGTTTCCTCTTAAGAGTTTTGATGTCAAAATTCCTAAGTGGATGCAAGTGTTGCCGTCAACAAGCCCAATCATTAGCGAAATTTTATCGGTTGTAAAAACAGCGTCGGCAGTAGTAGAAAAAATGAAGCATTATTATATTATTGAAGATGCAATCTCTACAATTGACGGTATTAAAAAAGTAGAAAAATCTAGTATTTTAGCAGGCGAAGGTAAAGTTGAGTTTTTAGTTGAAACCGACTCTAACTTATTTTATAAACTTATATCAGAGTTGTCTGGCGAAGATATTGCCGATGAGTTTAGCCTTATGGGTTACGTAAAAGAGTTAAACGAAGCAAAGGAAAATTATCGTAAACTCAAAAGCGGTTTACTTGAAGCATACGGAAACGGCTATGGCATTGTAGTACCAGAAAATAGCGATATGACGCTAAAAGAACCCGAAGTTATAAAGCAAGGCGGCAGGTATGGAGTAAAAATTAAGGCAAATACGACGTGTATGCACCTTATGAAAATAAACTTAGACGCCGAAGTATCGCCAATATCTGGGACGGAAAAACAATGCAAAGATTTTGCCGACTTTATTAAGACTGAATACGAAACTAACCCTGAAAAAGTATGGCAAACAAACGTGTTTGGCAAACCGCTTTCAAGCCTTGTAAGTGAAGAAATGGTTAATAAAATAAGCAGTATGAAAACTCAAACGAAAGACAAAATGAGAAAAACTGTCACAAGAATAGTTAACGAAGGTAGGGGCGGGGTAATTTGTATATTACTATAAGGTTGTTCCACCATAGACGATTACCTACTTAAAAAAAGTGCGATAGAATAGCAGATTTTAATAAAAAATTAAATTGGCTATTGAAAAGGTTAAAAACTTGTTGTATAATTATAATATAGTTAAAGTTTAATTTAACTAAATAATTTAATAGGAAGGACACTATATGGATGTTGACAAGTTGAGAAATATAGCAATTATTGGTCACGGTGGTGAAGGTAAAACCACGTTAGCAGAAGCAATACTTTACAACTGTAAGGTTATAGACAGACAAGGTAAAGTTGAAGACGGAAATACAGTAATGGACTACGATACCGAAGAAATTTCTAAAAAGTCTTCAATCAGTTTATCTTGCGCTTATTGCGAATATAACGGATATAAATTGAACTTAATTGACGTACCTGGATTTTACGACTTTGAGTGCGAAATGGCACAAGCACTAGCGGTATGCGATTCTGCAATCATAGTTTCAGGTGCAAACGGCACTTTAACAGTAGGAACTGAAAAGGCTATTGATTATTGTTCAAGTCATCAAATACCTGCAATATTGTTTATTAACGGACTTGACAAAGACAACTCCAACTTTATAAAAACAGTAGATGCTATCAAGGAAAAATACGGGCATAAGATTGCTCCTATGATTGTTCCTAATATGGTAGACGGTAAAATGAAAGGTTTTGTAAAGGTCGCTTACGGCACTTTAAGAAATTGGGACTTAACCGAAGAAGCAATTCCTGAATATTTAATAGAAGATTATAATAACGCTAAACTTGCTTTAACTGAAGCGGCGGCGGAAAATGACGAAGAACTCTTAGATAAATTCTTTAACGAAGGGGAACTTTCGCCTGAAGAAATTGAATATGGCGTAAAAATGGGTATTAGTTCATGCTCTACTATAACTGTATTAGGTGGTAGTGCGCTTAAAAACCACGGCATTTTTAACCTTATGGATAAAATGATATCAACTCTCCCTAGCCCTAAAGATGCGGGTATTCAAAGGGCGATAGTAAACGGTGAAAAAATAGCCTTACCGCCTGATGAAAACGCTCAAACTGTTGTTAGAGTATTTAAAACGGTAGTAGACCCGTACGTTGGTAGGCTTAACTATATAAAAGTCGTATCAGGCGTATTAAAGTCGGGTGACGTTTTAAAGATTACTGGCGGTAGCGAAGAAGAAAAAATTAGTGGTATATACTCAGTTATAGGTAAAAAACAAGAGTCTATTAGCGAATTAAAGGCAGGCGATATCGGTGCGCTTTCTAAACTTTCTAACGTTAAGACGGGTGACACGTTATATCAAAAAGACGAAGTTGCCTTTAAGCCTTTAGATATACCGCCAGCAAATTATAAAAGAGCGGTTTATGCCGAAAAGAAAGGCGAAGAAGATAAAATCTTTGCAGGTCT
Organism: Christensenellaceae bacterium; assembly: GCA_045648085.1. GTDB lineage: Bacteria > Bacillota > Clostridia > Christensenellales > Borkfalkiaceae > HGM11412. Next base: position 50,262 of record JAZRNF010000084.1, read on the forward strand.
TAACAAACTTAAAGATGAAGACGTATCTTTCCGTGTAGAGAAAAACGTAGATACTGGCGAAATGATAATTGCGGGCGTTGGTGCTACTCAATTAGAAGTTTTAAGGAAAAAACTTAAATCTAAATTTGGCGTAGACGCTATATTAAAGGAGCCTAAGATAGCCTATAAAGAAACTATAAGAAAGAAAGCCGAAGGCGAAGGCAAACATAAAAAGCAATCTGGTGGTGCAGGTCAATACGGTCACGTTAAAATCCGTTTTGAGCCGTCTTTAGAAGAATTTGAGTTTGTTGACGAAGTTGTGGGTGGTGTAGTTCCTAAGCAATTTATACCTGCAGTAGAAAAAGGTCTTAAAGAAGCAATTAAGGAAGGCGTTCTTGCAAAATTCCCACTAATTAATTTAAAAGCAACCCTTTACGACGGTAGTTATCATGCTGTTGATAGTAAAGAAGTCGCTTTCGTTTCCGCTGCAAAACTTGCGTATAGTGAAGGTTTATTAAAGGCTGACCCTGTTATTAAAGAGCCTATAATGTCAGTCGTAATAAAAGCCCCTGACAGTTATCTTGGTGATATAATGGGCGATTTAAATAAGAGAAGGGGTAGAATTTTATCTGCCGACCAAGACGGTGCGCTTAGCATTATAAATGCCGAAGTGCCTGAAAGTGAATTATTAGAATATTCTTTAGACCTTAGAAGTATTACGCAAGGTAGGGGAGTATTCTCTTATGAGTTCGCAAGGTATGAAGACGTTCCTTACGAAACTCAAATAAAAATTATAGAAGAAGCAAAAAATAATAAGGAATAAATTTAATCATGATATTAAGTGTGTGTCCCAATCCGTGTATTGACCTTACCGTTGAACTAGAACAGTTAAACGTAGGACAACTAAATAGGGTTGAGAATAAGGTTATGACGTATTCGGGCAAGGCGTTAAACACGTCTGTGGGCGTAGCGAGACTTGGCGGAGATAGTTATGCTACTGGTTTTATGTATGAAAACGACGGTAGTTTATTTTCGCAAAGGCTTGATAACGAAGGTGTTAAAAACACTTTCGTTTGGAATAAAGGTAGTTTACGTATAAACTATAAAATAGTAGACAATAAGTCTATGCTTACTGAAATTAACGACAGGGGCGACCCCGTTTTAGAAGATAAGCAACAAGAACTTTTAGAACTTGTCGGCAACTTATCTAAAAACGCTGCAGTAGTAGTTATTAGCGGTTCTTTACCAAAAGGCATTAAAGACGACTATTACTTAAAGTTAAGGCGTTCAGTCAATAATAATTGTAAAGTTATAGTAGATACGGAAGGCGAAAAGTTAGTAAACGCTATACAAGACGGTGTTTATTTAGTAAAACCTAATCTTTTTGAACTTGAAAACATTGTTAAAAAAAGACTTACAAGTTTTAGAGAAATGATAGAAAGTTCTAGGTTTTTATTAAAGAAAGGCACTGAAAACGTAGTTTTATCTTTAGGTAAAGACGGTGCTTTGTTAATTGATAATGAGTCTGCTTATTACTGTAAAAGCGTAAACGTTGCGGTAAACTCAACAGTAGGCGCAGGCGATAGTATGGTTGCGGCAATAAGCGTAATGGCAGAGCGTAACGAAACGAAAGAAGAAATTTTAAAAGCGGGCGTTGCAGCGGGTGCGGCTTCTATAACTACACCGGGCACAAATTTATTCTATCGTGATAAGTTTGAAGAAATTTATAGCAAAGTTTACGTAGAAAAACTTTAAAATAGCAAATACTAATATAAAAGTCCGATAATTCGGGCTTTTATTATGATAATAGGTGAATATGATAACTATAAAACAACTAAAACAAAATGAAGAAGTGCAAAGCCTTATTAAAACGGGAGAAAGACAACTTAGCGCTTTATCGTATACCGAACATTCTGTTAGACACGCGAGCATAGTGTCTACCTGGACCGGTATGATTTTAAAAGAGATTGGCGAAACGCCTAAAAATATAAAACTTGGTGAAATTGCAGGGTATCTACACGATATAGGCAACGCCGTTTCAAGGTACGACCACGCTGGTAGTGGGGCAATTTTAGCGTATAATCTTTTACTCAAAATGGGTATGAATTACGACGATGCTACGGAAATTTTAATGGCGATAGGTAATCACGACGAGAAAAATGGTATTCCCGTATCAGTTATAGGTTCAGCACTTATTATTGCCGATAAGTCTGACGTTCATAAGTCTAGGGTACGCGATAAAGTTTTAGACGAGCATACCAATATTCACGACAGGGTTAACCTAGCGGTAAATCGCTCGTATATAGAAGTTGACGTTAAAGAAAAAAGAATAGATACTATTGTAGAAACAGATACTACCGTGTGCGCAGTATCAGATTATTTTGAGATATATCATACCCGTATGATAATGTGTACTAAAGCCGCTGAATTTTTAGGTTATAAGTACGGATTAGTTATAAATGGTGTACGAATGCTATAAAATTTTATATAAAACTGCTTAAATAAAATAAAATCGTCCATACTTAACGTATGAACGGTTTTTTTATTGGTATAAAAGAATTTTTAACTTTATCTACTTATAAAAAGAATACCACTTTATCAGGTGCGCTAGTGTTTTTTACTCTTATAGGAGTTGTACCTATAACGTATATAGCGTCGCTAATATTTTCTATATTTGGTAGTGAAATAAGTGTTATAAATAATTTCTTTTCATATCCTGAATTTTTAGAAATAACTGAATATATAACAAAAACTGCAATAAAATTAGGTACTCAAGGAAACGCTATAGTCTTTTTAGTTGCCTTATATTCTTCAGCAAACGTCTTTTATCATTTGCGTCAAAGTGGCGAAGTAATATATAACTATGAAAAAAACGGAAATTTTCTAACTAGGCTAACTTCAATGTTTATAGCGTTTTTAACGGTGTTTGTATTCTCTTTATTTATAGTAAGTTATCTTGCAATAACCCCCTTAATTACCATATTACTAGGCGAAATATTATCCGTTTTAATAAACTTATTAGTTGGAGTCTTAGTGGTCTTTTTAATAGCGTATTTAATAAACGTTTACGTTTGCCCCTTTAAACTAAAATTTTACGAAGTGTATAAGGGTGCATTATACTCAACGGTATTTTGTTTTATAGCGACAGGGTTATTTTTATTATACGTTAGGAATTTTTCTAATTACGACGAAGTGTATGGTAAAATTGCAACGGTACTGGTATTTTTGTCTTGGCTATATTTAATCATAAACGGACTACTACAAGGCATTACTTTAAACGTATTTTTAATGAGTAAAACAAGCATAAAAAAGTCAAGAAAAAATTTCAGATTAAAAACGGTTAAAAACTACAAAAAAGTATAAAACAAAAACTTCTCGCATAAATTTTAATAAGGAGAAAAATAGTGCGAGATAATTTAGTAAATAGAATTATAAAAGAAGGGGAATATATAGCGACAAATAAAGCAACGGTGCGACGAACGGCAAAAGAATTTGGGCTAGGTAAGTCCACTATACATAAAGACGTGACTATTAGGCTAAAACTAATAGATAAAGAATTATATGAAAGTGTAAAAAAGATATTGAAATTAAATTTAGAACAACGCCATATAAGGGGCGGCGACGCCACCAAAGAAAAGTATAGAATAAAAAGAGAAATTATAGAAAAATCAAAGCCTTAAAGTTAAACTTTAAGGCTTTGTTCATTTAATTAGAAAGGCTTAGATTTCTTTTTTTAGTAGATAGGTAGTTGTAAACAGCGATACCAAGTACAACGCCGAAACCAACTAAATCGGTAAGTAAACCTGGAATAATAAGAAGTAAGCCCGCAACTAAGCACGCCAATCTAAACGGAACTGGAAGTTTACTAAATATGTGACCTTCTAATGCAGATGCAATTCCAAACATACCAATAACTGACGTAATTATCATTAACACTACTTCGTACCAATGTGGGTTGCCAATCAATAAAAGTGATGGGTTATATACGAAAATATAAGGTATTATGAAAGCACCAATCGCAAGTTTAGAAGCGTTAACACCAGTCTTAAGTGGGTTAGACTTTGCTATTGCAGAGCCCGCGTATGCGGCAAGCGCAACTGGTGGAGTAATGTCGGCAACTATACCGAAATAGAACACGAACATATGCGCTGCTAAAAGGTCTATTCCCATTTTTGTAAGGATAGGAGCGGTTATCGTTGCCATAATAACGTAGTTAGCCGTAGTAGGAACGCCCATACCTAAAACTATACAACAAAGCATAGTTAAGAAAAGTGCTAATATAAGCGATTTTTGAGCGATAGGAACGATTAAAGTAATAAGTGTTGAGCCAAGACCCGTCATAGCGACAACGCCCGAAATAATGCCTGCCATAGCGCAAGCGATAACTACGCCGATTGAGTTGTTTGCACCAGTGTGTAAGCCTGATAAAGTTAACTTAAAGTCTAAAGGACAGTTAATCTTTAAAATTCTTGTAAACGTAGAGCAAATAATAGCAGTTGCTAAAGCGATAAATAAAGCCCTAGTTGTTGCAGAAGTTTTAAGTACGTTTGCTAAAACAAAGTAAACTACAATAGGAATTAGCGCAAGGCCTAAACTTATTAAAGATTTACAAATTCTATCTTTTTGTTTAGAGATAAAATTCTCAACAAAGTCAACGTCAATAATGCTTATAACCATAGCGGTTAAAATAGCAAATGAAGCAGAAAGTGCAGGAGTGTATGAGTTCATACAAATTACAAGCACTACGATAGGTGTTAAAAGATAACCCTTTTTCAATATAAGTTTAAAGAAGTTAGGTATAGCGTCTTTAGGTAAGCCTTTAAGACCTAATTTCTTTGCTTCTAAGTGTACCATTATAAATATGCCGGCAAAGTATAAAACAGCAGGTAATATAGCGCAAATAACGATAGCAGAGTAAGCCATACCTGTAATTTGGCTCATTAAAAATGCTGCAGCACCCATAATAGGTGGCATTATTTGACCGCCCGTTGACGCAGCGGCTTCAACTGCGGCTGCAAATTCAGGCTTATAACCCGTCTTTTTCATAATTGGAATAGTTATAGAACCAGAGCCTACCGTATTTGCTACTGACGAGCCTGAGTACATACCTTCAAGTGCAGAAGATATAACGGCAACTTTAGCAGGGCCGCCTGCTGACGAGCCAACTAAAGAGTTTGCTAAGTCAACAAAGAAAGTACCAATGCCAGTCTTTTCTAAGAAAGAGCCAAATATAATAAAAATTATAATAAAGTTGCAACAAACGGTGACAGGTGTAGAGAATATACCACAGTTCAAGTTGTAATATAAGTTGTATAATAAATTATTTACAACAGTTTTAGGGTTGTTGTTATATAACCAATAAATTGCATAGGCAATAAAGCAACCTGCAACGACCATAAGTGGAATACCTACACAACGCCTACAAAGTTCAAAAAGCAATATTATACATACAATGGCAACTACTATTTGTTCAGTCTCAATAACGCCACCCATATATATAATTTCGTTTTGTTTTACAACGTAATAGATACAACACGCTAAAGATAAAAAAGCAAAAATTATATCATACCAAGGTATATGGTTTTCCTTGTAAGCATCTTTTTCGCAAGCAGGGTATTTTAAAAAACTTAAAAACATTATAAAACCCAAAAACAAAGGCAACTTTGTAAATGGCGTCATACCGTCAGACAAAAGTGCTACGGTAATAACGAATATGGAAAATAGAATAAGCAATAAATTGTATCCTAACTTGTAATAGCCTGTTAACGTTCTACTTTTACTGTCCTTATCAAATTTTTTAATAAGGTCTTCAGCAGATAATTCTGGGGTATTATTTAAATTTTTACTATTTAAATTATTCATAAAACTCCTTGAGCATTATAAAACGGGGTTTAAACCCCGTTTTGAATAGAATTTGAATTATTCTTGAATATTAGTAACGGTTAATCCTTTTTCTTTATAATATTTTGCTGCACCTTTGTGTACAGGAACGTTACCAACGGTAATAAATGCGTTTTCATAATTCATTGTAGATTCAACAGCGTGACCGATAGAACCTTTTGATTCCCAAAGCGCTTTAGTAATGTTGTAAACTACTTCTTCACTTAAATCATTAGAAACGATATAAGTTGCACTAACACCGATTGTGTAGATAGGAGCGCTAGCATCAATAAATGAGTATTGAGCGTTTGTTATAGGTTGTTTAGAGTAAACGTCATACTTGTTATCAATTTTGTTGTCAGCGATAAATGAATTAATAACGTCGTCAGATAAACCAATCATATAAACTGTTTTAGCAAGAGCAATTTCAGTAATAGAAGTTGCAGGAGCACCAGAAGTGAAGAAGAATACGCTAAGTTTGTTTTCTTTCATTTCGTCAGCAGAGTTAGCAACTGAAAGGTTTTTGATTGTAATATCGTTAGAAACGTATTTTTTAGAAGCATCGTCAAATCTAATGTCAACGCCATATTTTTGTAAAAGGGCAACAGCGTTTGCTTCAACACCTGAACCTACGTCACCGATAGAAACTGCTTTGCCTGAACCTTTAAGGTCTGCAAGAGATTTGATATTAGCATCGTCAGTAACAATTTGAATAACTTCAGGATATACTTGACCAATTACTGAGAAATTAGTAATTTTGCCAGTAGAGAAAGAGTTTGTAAGGCCGTTGTAAGCGTTTACCATTGTATCGTTTTGAACGATAGCCATTTTACAGTCGCCTTTGCCGATAGCCTTAAGGTTTGCTACTGAACCACCAGTATCGCCGATAACTGTGTAGTTATAATCAGTCTTTTCAGCAAGTTGAGTTTTTAAACCGTTAGTGAAAGCGTAATAAGTTCCGCCTGTACCACCGGTATAGATAGTGATGTTTTCCTTTTTGTCGCCGCAACCTATCATAGATAAAGCGCCAACGCTCATTACAGCAGTTAAGAGAAATACTAATAATTTTTTCATAAAAAATCTCCTTTTTTTTTATTTATGACTTGATTATATCACAGTATTATGTTATAATCAATAACAAATAATTATATAATAGTTATAAATTTTATTTATAACATAGAAGGTGCAAAAATGAACGAAAAAGATTATATATACGAAGTGTATAAGGAACGCAGTTTTTCGGTTGCGGCAAAAAACTTATACGTATCGCAACCTGCGTTATCAGCGTCGGTAAAAAAAGTTGAAAAGGAACTGGGCATTACTATATTTGATAGGTCTACGTCACCAATAACTGTGACGGAAGAAGGCAGGGTATATATAGACGCAATAGAAAAGTTTAGAAATATTGAAGAAGAAACTAAAACTATACTTTCCGACTTAAATGAATTAAAAAAAGGCAAATTAAGGGTTAGTGGTGAAAACTTCGTGTCATCATTTATTTTGCCTAAAATTATAATGGAATATACCGAAAAATATCCAGGTATAGATATAGAGATTATAGAGTCTAACTCGCCTGACTTACGTCAACTATTACTTAGCGACCATGCCGACCTTTTAATTGCACACGAATTTGACCACAATTTATATTCTAACGTGCCTATTTTAGAAGAAACTTTACTTTTAGCAGTGCCTGAAAGTTTTGAGGTAAATAAAAAGCATAAAGATTGTCTTTTGACAAGAGATGACATTATAAAGGGAAAGCACCTTGTTGATAGTTGCCCTAAAATTGACCTTAATATGTTTAAAGACTGTCCTTTCCTTTTACTTAAAAAGGGAAACGATACAAGGCGTAGGGCTGAACTTCTTTTTAATGAAGCGGGATTTGAGCCAACTGCCGTTAAAATTTACCTTGACCAACTTATTACGTCGTATAATATGATTTGCTTTGGTATGGGCGTAGGCTTTGTAAACGACGTACTTATTAAAAGTTCACTTCAAACGGGCTCGGTTTATTATAAGTTAAAAGGTAGGGCTTCATATAGAACAATGTCGGTTGGATATAAAAAGAACAGGTATTTATCAAAGGCTATGAAAGCGTTTATTGATATTGCCAAAGATATATATAAAGGAAAATAAAAAAATACTCGGCTATCATAGCCGAGTATTTTAGGTTAATTTAAAAATTTCTTCGTACGTTGTTTTTAAAATCATCTTAAATAAAATAATTTCATCAGGGTATAAATGACGTTGCCCAACTTCAATTTTAGCAAGTGCGCTCCTAGTTATATCACAACCATTTAATTGTAATTGCGTTGCGACGTATTCTTGCGTAAAACCGCGTCCCTCTCGTATTTTTCTTAAATTGTTTCCTATAATTTTTTCTATTTCTATATTCATAATAAATAATTTTGCTCTAATTTGGGTGCAAATGTTTGACATTATTATACAATAGTGATAGAATAAGGTTGCACCTATATAAGTGCAAATATGCAAAAGGAGGAAAATAAAATGAACGATAATAACAATGTAGTACGTTTTTTGCTTACGTTTTTCTTGGGTTGGATTGGTAGTCTTATTATAAATCACTCTTCATTAAAGCCAAATGGTTTTAGGTCAAGAACAGCGGCGTATTTATTCTTGCCTATGTTAACGTTTGGTATTTACGGTTTAGTTGCTTCTATTAGCAATTTAGGTTTTGACGTAAATAAAGGTAGCAATATAGGTTATATTAAGGAATAAAAAAAACTGCGATATATTCGCAGTTTTTTTTAATAAAACAATTAAATTTTTCTAAGTCTTATAACGCCGTCAATATTTGCTAAGTGTTCAAGTGCAACGTCGTTAATTTCAGGAATATCTATAAGCGAATAAGCGTAATTTCCTTTAGAAGAGTTTACAAAGTTATCAATATTGATATTGTCTTGAGCAAGTATCGTAGTAAATTGCGCAATCATATTTTGTTGATTTAAGTGCATAATTGCAATTCTATGATTAGACGTTTTAGGAGCAACGCAATTAGGGTAGTTAACGCTATTTTTGATATTGCCGTTTTCAATATAATCAATAAGTTCTTTTACCGCCATTACCGCACAGTTATCTTCCGCTTCAGGAGTTGACGCACCAAGGTGTGGTATGCAAATAATATTGTCTACGCCAATAATCTCATCGCTAGGGAAGTCGGTTATATATCTAGAAATTTTACCGCTATTAACACCGTCTAACACCGCTTGGTTGTTTACAAGTTCGCCCCTTGCGCAGTTTATAAGAACAACGCCGTCTTTCATAGTTTCAATTTGCTTAAAATCAATCATATTCTTATTAGTAGTTAAATAAGGAACGTGAATTGTAATATAGTCGCAAGTTTTATAAAGTTCTTCTAAACTATCAGTGACTTCAATATGGCGTGATAAGTGAAGTGCGTTAGCAACTGAAAGATAAGGGTCGTAGCCTAAAACTTCCATACCTAAACTAATTGCCGTATTAGCAACTCTTGCACCGATAGCGCCAAGACCGATAACGCCTAATTTTTTGCCGTATATTTCTTGACCTACGAAGTTCTTTTTACCCTTTTCAACTTGCTTAGAAATATCGGGAGTGCCTTTTAAAGTTTTAACCCAATCAATAGATGAAACAATTTTTCTAGAGCCTAATAAAAGTGCTGAAATTACAAGTTCGTTAACGGCGTTAGCGTTAGCACCAGGAGTGTTAAATACTACAACGCCTTTTTTAGCGTAATCGTCAAGTGGAATATTGTTTACGCCTGCACCTGCTCTTGCAACTGCTAAAACTGAAGATGGAAGGTTGTATTCGTGCATGTCAAAACTTCTAACAAGCACGCCTAATGGTTCGCTAGCATTTTCAGTTAAGTTATAATTTTTAGTAAGTACGCCGTTTACTTTTTCGCTTATGGCGTTTAATTTTAAAATATCTATCATAATTATTTATTTTCCAATTCAAATTTTTTCATAAATTCAATAAGTGCTTTAACGCCGTCAACTGGCATAGCGTTGTAAATGCTAGCACGCATACCGCCTGCTAAACGGTGACCTTTTAAAGAAACTAAGCCGTTTGCCGTTGCTTCTTTTATAAACTTAGCGTCAAGTTCTTCGCTTGTCGTAACGAAAGGAACGTTCATTATTGAGCGGTCTACTTTATTAACTTTGTTTGTATAGAAATCTGAGTTATCTATAAAGTCGTAAAGAAGCGATGCTTTGTATTCGTTTATTTTTTGAATTTCTTCAATACCACCTAATTTCTTAAGGTGTCTAAACACTAGCATAGCCATATATATAGAAAAACAAGGCGGAGTGTTATATAAACTGTCGTTCTTTGCTTGAATTTCATAGTTGAGCATAGTAGGGCATATTGGCATTTGCTTACCAAGTAAATCACGCCTTACGATAACGATAGTCACGCCTGCAGGAGCGATATTCTTTTGTGCGCCTGCATAAATTAAACCGTAGTCTTTAACGTTAATTTTTTCACTTAAAATGTTTGACGACATATCCGCAACGATAGGTGCACTAGTTTTTGGAAGTTTAGTAAATCTAGTACCAAAAATAGTGTTGTTTGACGTTAAGTGAACGTAAGATGCGTTTTTAGAAAATTCTAAATTATCTAAGTTAGGTATATAAGTATAGTTTTTGTCTTTAGAAGATGCTACGATATTAGCCTTACCGTATTTAAGACCTTCTTCTTGCGCTTTAGATGCAAAGTTGCCAGTCACTAAATAGTCGGCTTCGCCAGTGGTCATAAGGTTGAGTGGTACTGCTGCAAATTGCTGTGATGCACCGCCTTGAACGAATAAAACGGCATATTCTTCAGGAATGTTTAATAATTCTCTGAGTAATGCGTTTGCTTCGTCATTAACAGCCATAAAAGTTTTAGTACGGTGACTCATTTCAGTAATGCTCATACCAGAGCCGTTAAAGTCAAGTAAATCACGTTGTGCTTCTTCAAGTACTTCAATTGGAAGAATAGATGGACCTGCCGAAAAATTATATACTCTCACAATAATCTCCTTATCTATTATATAAATATAAAAATTAGTATTTATTATATAACAATGAAAAATAATTTACAAACGATTTTAATATAAAAATGAATATTTTTAAAAATAAAACCCGTTAAAAATTTTTTAACGGGCTAAATTTTGTTATTTTACGCTAAAAAGTAATTTTGCGTATGATGGGAAAGGCCAACAGTTTTCATCAGTTAAGCGTTCTGCATCGTCAGCAAATTGGCGTAGGTCTTGCATACATATAAGCACCTTTTCTTTGAAGAAGAAAGCCTTGTCCTTAGGATTGTCAAATTGCTTTCTTAACTTTAAAAGTTCGTCAAGTTCACAGGCTTTTAAATATATGTTTTCATTAAGACTAGAAAGTTTTTTCGCAATCGCTACGTCGGTTTTACAAGTTGCGCCTAATCCCTTTTTAGCCTTTATAGATTTAGCAAGTTTTCTTATATAACTGTTAATAGCAGGGTAGATTTGTTTTTTAGCCATTTCTATCATCGTTAAAGATTCAATTCTTATAACCCTAGAATAGTTTTGATACATAATGTTTTGCCTTGCCGATAATTCAAGTGAAGATAAAACCTTATGTTTTTCATAGAGAGCAACGTTCTTTTCTAATGATAAAACGTCAATTGCTTCAGGTGTTGACGCTAAGTTTAAAAGTCCACGCTTTTGTGCTTCTTCAACCCATTCGCTAGAATAGTTATTGCCGTTAAATAATATGCGGTTGTGTTTATTAAACGTATCTACTACTATATCGTGAATTGTTCCTTCAATATCTTTAGCATTTTCAAGTTTCTCAGCAAAAATACTTAAACTTTCGGCAACGATTGTATTAAGAACTACGTTGCAGTCGGCAATAGAATCGCTTGCGCCTACCATTCTAAACTCAAACTTATTACCCGTAAAGGCAAGTGGAGAAGTTCTATTTCTATCCGTAGTATCTTTAGGTAGTGTAGGTAAAATTTTAGTACCCAACTTGATTTCGCTTTTAACTCTTTTATACGACGAGTTGTTAGAGAATGCCGTTAAAGCATCGTAAAGGTCGTCACCCAAGTATATAGATATAATAGCAGGTGGTGCTTCGTTAGCACCTAAACGATGGTCGTTGCCTGCGCTTGCTACTGACGAGCGTAATAAATCTTGATAATCGTCAGTCGCTTTAATAATAGCCGAAATAAATAATAAGAATTGTAAATTTTCGTTAGGGGTTTCACCTGGGTCTAATAAGTTTACGCCAGTATCAGTAGTTATAGACCAGTTGTTGTGTTTACCGCTACCGTTTACACCCTTAAACGGCTTTTCAGCAAGAAGACATATAAGGCCGTGTTTATCGGCTATCTTCTTCATAAGTTCCATAGTTAATTGGTTGTTGTCAGTTGCGACGTTAACCGTTGTAAAAATTGGCGCAAGTTCGTGTTGAGATGGGGCAGCTTCGTTATGTTCAGTCTTTGCTAAAATGCCAAGTTTCCAAAGTTCATTATTAAGGTCTTCCATAAAGAGTTTTACTCTTGGCTTAATTGCACCGTAATAATGGTCGTCAAGTTCTTGACCTTTTGGTGGTTTAGCACCGAAAAGAGTTCTGCCCGTAAAGATAATATCTTCACGCTTATTCGCCATTTCTTTATCAATTAAAAAATACTCTTGCTCAGCGCCAACTGTCACTTTAGTGCTCTTAACGTCTGTATTGCCGATAAGTTTAAGAACTCTTAACACTTGCTTATTAAGTGCTTCGCATGAGCGGAGTAAAGGAGTTTTCTTATCTAAAGATTCGCCACTATAAGAGAAAAATGCAGTAGGGATATAAAGGGTGTTGTCTTTAACAAAAGCATAAGACGTAGGGTCCCAAGCAGTATAGCCACGTGCTTCAAAAGTCGCTCTAGTGCCACCGTTAGGGAAAGACGAAGCGTCGCTTTCGCCCTTTATTAATTCTTTACCACTAAATTCCATAATAACAGTACCGTTAGGGGCAGGAGAAATAAAACTATCGTGTTTTTCTGCCGTAATACCCGTCATAGGTTGGAACCAATGCGTAAAGTGGGTTGCACCCTTTGAAATAGCCCAATTCTTCATTGCGTCGGCAACGGCTTGAGCAACCGTAATGTCAAGGCTTGCGCTTTCTTCAACAGTACGGAGTAAAGAGTCAAATATATTTTTAGGTAAAGTTTTTTTCATTACCTCTTCATTAAATACGTTTTCAGCAAAAATTTCAGGAATATTCATATCGTCTCCTAGAACAAAACTATATTTTGTTAAAAATATTATAAATAAGTTATTAATTTATGTCAACTATTATTGCTCATATTTACATATATATAGTGTTAAGTTAATTAAAAAGTATTAGTTAGGGCGTTAAGAGTCTTTATTTGATGGCGCATAGCCGAAAAATTTAATATAACTTTTATAAAACGAAGTGTATTCGTTAAAACCGCAAGCAAAGCAGGCTTCAGTGGGTTTTTTGCCAAGTAGTATCATATTGTTGGCGGCAAGAATTCTCTTTTCGTTTATATATTTTTTAGGGCTAACGTTAAGTTCAGTTTTAAAAATTTTATATAAATAAGTTTCAGAAACGTAAAGTTTATCGCTAATTTCACTAACGCTTTTTAAAGTGTACAAGTTGTTGTTTATAATACTAATAGCGTCTTGTAGCAAGTTGCTTAATTTTGACGTGTCTTCAGGGTAAACCTTTTTAAAAATTTTAAGGTTAAAAAACAACTCTTTAAGTAGGCAAGTAGTAATCTCTATAAAATCGCTAATATAAAATTGAGAACAGTAGTAGTCCAACCTTTTAAAAATGTCTAAAATTATTTCGTTTCTTGCAACGTTTATAACGTCGGTATCGCCAACTATTTTAAGAGGGTTAACGTCGCTTAAAATTTCGGTATCAAACGAAATGTTATACCTTTGATACGTTGACGGTGTTAAGTGTTTTAGAGCGTGAGTTTTTCCTGGCCTTGTAAATATAAGGTCGTACTTTTTTAAATGATAAACTTTATCGTCTACCAAATAATCGGTATTGCCACTAATGTATAAAATAATTTCAAAGTGGGTTTTGTGGGTGTGGTAAAGCGTAGCCTTATCGTTTGATTCTTGTGAAGTGTTAAAGTTAACTACTACGTCTTTAGTTTGTATAAATTTGTTATTCATATCAAGTAAACGTCCTTTTTAGGTAAGTTTATTTTTTTACTATTACTATTATGGCTTATTTTTTATAAAAAATCAATAATTTTTAGTAATATTTTATAATTATTATATAAAAGTAGACAAATGATACGGTAAAAACAGTCGTACAATAAACTGCTTGAAAATTTCAAGTGTAGAAAATTCAATGTAATTGTATAGTTTTTGACTATATTTTTTGCAAAAATGGTATTGACTTTGCCGTTTAAAGATTTTATAATTAAATTGTGCTTAAAAATGCACGAAGGAGATAAAAAATGAAAAAATTAAATTTGGCTATTATTGGTCAAGGTAGAAGCGGTAAAGATATTCACGGTGCGTATTACGTGACGGAGAATAACAACTTGTTTAACGTTAAATACGTTGTAGATTTTGACGAACACCGTCGCAACGTATCTAAAGAAAGATACCCAGGTTGCGAAGTGTTTAGCGATTATAAAGAATTATTTAATAAAAAGGATATTGACGTTGTTATTAACGTCACTTTCTCTGAAATGCACTATGCAATTTCTAAAGACTTATTAGAGCACGGCTTTAACGTAATGAGCGATAAGCCATTTGCAAGAAACCGTTATGAAAGTGACAACCTTATTAGAATTGCTAAAGAAAAAGGCGTTAAGTTAATGGCTTTCCAACAAACTTTCTACGCTCCAATTTACTTAAAGACTAAAGAGATTATGGAAAGTGGTATTTTAGGTAAAATTGAACAAATTAGTATTAGATACAACAATCTTAATAGACGTTGGGACTGGCAAACTTTACAATCAAGAATGGCAGGAAACGTTTACAATACTGGCCCACACCCAATCGGTATGGCTCTTGGTTTTGTTGACTTTGATAAAAATGCTAAAGTTGCATACTCTAAACTTGCTAACACTTATTTATTTGCAGGCGACGCTGATAGTTATGCAAAAATTATAATAGACACTCCTAACAAACCTGTTCTTGATATTGAAATTAATAATACTGACGCATATAGTCCATATCTTATTAAAGTTCAAGGTGGTAAGGGTACTTATACTTGTACGGGTAAAGGCTATAAAATGAAATACGTTGTTGAAGGCGAAAACGTTGAAAGAAAGCCAATTTATGAGTTCTTACAAGACGATAAGGGAAACCCAATTTATTGTGGTGAAAAACTTATAACTCACGAAGAAGAAGCAGACTTTAACGGCGACCCATTCGGTATTGGTACACAAAAGATTTACGAAGATCTTTATTATTATATAACTGAAGATAGAAAGCCAATGATTACTGCTGAAAATGCAAGTCAAATCGTTGCGGTGACTGAAACAGTTCACGCACAAAACCCACTTCCAATTAAATTTTAATTTAAAGGTTATTAATTAGTGATAATAAAGTAGCAACAAACGCTAAGCGTTAGTTTGCTACTTTTGTGCTAATATAGCGATAAATAGTTATGTTTTTAGGTCTTGAAATGGCTTTAAAAATATGCTATAATGTTAAAAAGGCTTTGCCAGCAAAAAAAGGAGATATTATTTATGAAAAAAATAGCACTTTTAGGTTGTGAAAATTCTCACGCTGATTTATTCTTAAAATTTATTAACGAAAACTATAAGTTCCGTGATATTGAAGTTATGGGCGTTTATAGTGATGACTTTGCCGCTTCTGAAAAACTTTCTAAGGCTTTCGGCGTTAAGCAAATGCAAAACTACGATGAATTAGTAGGTCAGGTTGACGGTATTATCAATACTGCACGTCACGGCGCAAAACACTATAAATTCTTAGCGCCATACATTGCTTCTGGTATTCCAATGTTTATTGATAAGCCAATTACAATAGACGAAGATGAAGCGGTTAAATTTATGCAAGAAGCAAAAGCAAACGGCGTTAGAATTACAGGTGGCTCTTGCGTTAAGCATGAAGTTGCAGTTCAAGACATTAAGAAAGACGTTTTAAATAATTTTGACGGTGCAACACGTGGCGGTTTAGTTCGTGCTCCACTTTCTTCAAACAATCCACACGGTGGTTTCTTCTTCTACGTTCAACACCTTGTTGAAATCGTTTTAGAAGCATACGGTAGATATCCAAACTCTGTTCAAGCATTTAAAACAGGTGGTAAAGAGTTTGTTAATGGTGACAACTTAACTATCATATTCAGATATGATAACTACGATATCGTAGGCGTTGCAGAAGAACTTGGTTATTCTTACTACATTTCTCGTTCTTCAGTTAACCACGTTAAAGGTTATGAAATGGTTATTGGCTACGATAACCCTTGTTTCTTTAAAGAATTTGAAGAGTTTATTGACCTTGTAAAAGGCGCTGCTCAAAGAATTACTTATGAAGACTTTATCGCCCCAGTATTCGTTATGAACGCTATTAAACGTTCAATTGACAGCGGTAAGGAAGAAAAGGTTAACAAATTTGAATTATAGTCTCCGTCACGATAACGGTTGATAAAGGACTAATGAAATGCATCGTTATACTATGTTAAACCCACTCGTTAATACAGCAAGTATTAACTTCGGGGTTTGCCTTGTCTAACTCGCATTTGCTTAGTCCTTTTTTTATCAACCT